>NZ_CP012623.1:3432852-3777136 GCF_001280305.1 Hymenobacter sp. DG25A
CTCCGGCGGCACGCTGGCTCCGCTGCTCACCATTGGCGGGGCTACCGGCGCGCTGCTGGGGCTGGGCGCGCAGCAGCTGTTCCCCGAGGCGGGTGTTGTGCTGCCGCTGGCGGCTTTGGTAGGCATGGCCGCTATGTTTGCCGGCGCCTCCCGGGCCCTGCTGACGTCCATCATCTTTGCTGTCGAATTCACGGGACAGTCCAATCCGCTACTGCCCCTATTGGGGGCCTGCGTGGGGTCGTACCTGGTTTCTACCCTGCTGATGGACAATACCATCATGACGGAGAAAATTGCCCGCCGCGGTGTAAAAACCCCCGATTCCTACGAGCCCGATGCCCTGGAGAAAATCCGGGTGGAGCAGGTGTTGCGCGAAGGCGGCCTCACGGTAAGCGCCGAAAACTCCCTGCAGGAAGTGCGCGAGTGGCTGGGCCGCAAACCCGATAACCGCGCCAACTACTTTGTTATCGTGGACAATACGGGGGTGTTTGAGGGCATTGTGAGCGTGGCGGAGCTGTACGGCCCGTACCCTGATTTGGCGGCCCCCATCCGCAGCATCGTTTCGGCCCAGCTGCCCTCGGTGCAGGCCACCGATACCCTGCGCGCGGCGGTAAGCACTATGGCCCGGGCCGGGGTAGATGTGCTGCCGGTGGTATCACCGGACAATCCGCGCCTGGTCACGGGGGTGCTGTCGTACCACGATATCATCCGCTCGTACCGGTTCCGGCTGGAGGAAGAGGAAGGCTCACAAACGGATATTTCCCTGCGCCGCCATGGTATCCGGATTATGCTGCGCGGCAATAAGCTGCTGCGCGGCAACCGCATCCGCAGCTAGCCGACGGCAGTTGGCGGCTGCTCCAGCAGGGCCAGCTGGGCCACCATATCGGCTTCCGTAATGGGGTAGGGCTGCTGGTGCCGAATGGTCTGCCGGACGGCTTCAAACAAACCCATATAGTGGCCGCGCGGCGCCGGTAAAGCCCGGGGCGAAAGCGCGCCATCGGGCCCTACCAGCGTGAGCCGCCCGGTTGCCTCTTCGGGCTCCAGGCCGTACTCATCCGCTCCCGGCGACAGACCCTGCAGCAGCTGTGCTTCCTGCACATCGGCGCGGGGCTTGCTGAAGCTGCCCGCCGTGCCATGCAGCACAAAGGCCGGGCCGGGGTCGGCTACCAGCAGGCTGCTGGTGACCGTAACGTGCAGCCCGGTGGCGTACCGGAGGTGGAAGGTGAAGTAGTCATCTACCCGGGAGCCGGGGCGGTAGCTTCCCAGGGCTTTGTAGCTGTGCTGAGGTGGGCCAAACAGGCTGATAACCTGGTCCAGCAGGTGCGGGCCCAGGTCGTAGAGCAGGCCGCTGCCGGGAATAGGCTCTTCCTTGAAGGTTTTTTTGTTGAGCGCGAGCTTGTAGCGGTCGAAGCGGAAATGAGCTTCCATGAGCTGGCCCAGCTGCCCGCTGGCTACCACTTGCCTTACCAATTGAAAGTCACTGTCCCAGCGCCGGTTCTGGTAGGGGAGCAAGTCGCGGTTTACGCGGCGGCTCAGGTGGTACAGCTCCTGTATTTCCGCCACCGTAGTGGCCACGGGCTTTTCCAGGAGCACATGCTTACCGGCCTGCAGCGCCTGCCGGGCAAACTCCACGTGGGTATTGTTGGGAGTATTTACCACCACCAACTCTACGGCTTCATCGGCCAGTAAGGCATCTACGCTGGGGTAGCTGCGCACGGCCGGGTAGTGCAGGTGGGTCTGCCGCTGGTGCCGCTCCGTAATGGCCGCCAGCGTAAAGCCGGGGTGGGCCTCCAGAAAAGGCGCGTGAAATACCCGCCCCGACATTCCGTAAGCAAGCAGACCAGTTTGAATAGGGGTGGGCATAAGGCACAAGCATATAAGCCGCCGGGCAGAACCGGCTTAGGGTATCTCCCGAAACGGCAAATCCAGGCAAATGGCTTCAATGGCCGTTTCCCCGTTCCCGGCAATAGCATACAGGCATTCCTCGTAGCCGCCGTATACCTGGCCGGTGGCGCTCATCAGCAGCAACAGATTCTCCGTGTAGGCCTGGCCAATGATGTACAGGGCCAGCTCGCCGGCCCGGAAAGCATAGTCGGCCAGAGGGTAGCCGGTGGCATTCTGGTGGGCGCGCACCACATCAAAGTGGAGGTAGGCAATACTATCGTCGCGGCGGATGAAGTAGAGCATGAGGCCGCCAAACTCGCTTAAAAATGCCAGCACTGCCGGGGGCCAGCCCGCCACGGTAGACGCGGGCACCTGGCAGTGGCTAAGCTCCACCGTACGGTTTGCGTGCCAGCCTGCCTCTACCAGCAGATGGTGCACCTCAGCAGAGAATATGAACGAACGACTAGTAGAATTACTCATAAGCTGAGTAAGGTAAAGAAGTTCAATCAGGGAAACTAATGCGTTTTAACCCTGCCAGGTGCCAAATTTTCCCGACTGATAGTCGTGGTAGGCCTGGCGGATTTCGGCTTCCGTATTCATCACGAAAGGACCGTATGCTACAATGGGCTCGCCAAAAGGCCGGGCGTGGCCCAGCAGGATTTTGGCATCGGTCAGGGCTTCTACCCGGAGCTCGTCGCCTTGGTGGGTAAACTCTACCAGCTGGCGGGCTTCAGTCTCCTGCCCGTTCACGCGCAGCTTTCCCTGAATGGTATAGAAGAAGATGCTGCGCTCGGCGGCAATGCCCAGCTCCAGGGTGCTACCGGCCTGCAGGTCAATGGTGGCCAGCTGCACATCGGCCAGCGGCTGAATGGCCCCGGCCGTGCCCGCCCAGGTGCCCGATACGGCATGAATCAGAATTCGTCCCTCATCCAGCGCCACCGTCGGAATTTCATCCTTCTGCAGCCCGATGTAGCGCGGTTCCACCATCTTGTCTTTAGCGGGCAGGTTCACCCATAGCTGCAGAATCTCCAGGTCGCCGCCGGCGGCTTTAAACTGCTCGGAGGACACCTCGGAGTGAATGAGGCCGCGCCCGGCCGTCATCCACTGAATGCCGCCGGCTTCAATCACGCTTTCGTGCCCGCTGCTGTCTTTGTGCAGAATGTCGCCGGCCACAATAAACGTAACCGTCTCAAAGCCCCGGTGCGGGTGTGGGCCAAACGGCAGCCCCTGGTTTTTAGGCCGATACACCTGCGGACCGTGGTGATTCAGAAACAGAAACGGGTCGATGTGCTCCACGGCCTGCGTGGGCAGGGCGCGGTAGGTAACCAGGTCAGCAATAGGGGCGCTAACGGCGCGGTGCTGCTGTTTTATTTGGCGAAGCGACATAGAAATCAGGCAGAGAATAGATAATGGGAAGGGATACTGGCTTTACCGGTCCGGGGTTGAGGCGGCCTGCAGCACCCGGGCCGTTACCAGCAGCTGGCCCACATGGCGCTGGGTATGCTCGGCGGCATGAAACAGCAAACCCAGCACGGTGGAGGGTAATTGGGCCCGGCCCACTCCGCGCGGCTCCGTGGCGGTGTCCTGCGGCGTTAGGCGCAGCTGCTCCAGTGCTTTATCTACCTGCTCAGAAAACTGCCCGATTAACTCCGTAGCCGTGGCACTGGTGGGCTGGCCTTCGGCGCGGAGCGCCTGCAGCTGCTCGGGCGTCAGCGTTTCGGCGCGGGCATAGGTAAAGAGGCGGCTGAGCACGCCGGCCAAGTGCTGGAGGTGAAAGCCCACGGAAGCCACGCCGGCGGGCCGTTCCCAGAGCAGGTCGGCCGGGAAATCAGTCAGTAGCGCTGTTACTTCTTCCCGGGCCTGCAGCAGGGCATGCGCCACGGGTTGAAACAAAGCGGGAATTGCGGGCAACGGGCCGCGCAGCCATACTTCCAGGGATTCAGCCACACCTATGAGGAAAAGGCAGTGAAAATAATTCGTTAAACCAAGCCACCAGGCAAGTGTTTGGGACCGGGCCTGGCTAACTCTATGCCGGCGGCGCTACTTATATGATCTATCGGGAGCGGCGGGCCAGCAGCCACAGGCCGGCTACGGCTACCCCTGCCACAGCTGCTACCGCCAGGGTGCGCTGCGGCCTGGCGGTAGCAGCTGTGGCTTCTTTGCCCGCTTCCTGCCCCCTGTATTGCCCACCGGTTACCTGCAGAATCAGGCGGACGGTTTCCTGGGGCTGGTCCCACTGCGGAAAGTGGCCGCAGCCCGCAAACCAATGCAGCCGGGCATCGGGAAACAGGGCCTGGGCCCGCGCTGCCTGCCGCGGCAGGCAAACCAGATCCTGCCGGCCCCAGCCAATAACCAGCGGCGCCGCAACAGACCCTTCGGGCGCGCCTTGCTGCTTTTCGCCGTAGGCCAGGCTCTCCAGCAGCTCATCGAAAGAAGGTGCGGCGGCAAAGGTGCGCATCTCATCCAGCGTAATTTTTGGCGACAGCCGCCACGGTTTGGCTGAGAACTGCGCAAACAGGGCCGTTCGGCCCACTGCGCTGCTGGTCAGGGCTGGCATAACGGGCTGCAACGCCCGCACCAGCCGAATAGAGCCTGCCACGGTGTAGTAGAAGACGGGAATTTCCCAGCCCTGCCAGAATCCGCCGGGGTCCAGGGAAACCACCGCGCCCAGCACACCGCCCCGCCGGGCCATTTCCAGCACCAGGCGGGCCCCCATGGAGCTACCCACGGCATCAATCCCCAGCAACTGGTGCGCCTCCAGGAATTCGGTGAGGGCATCGGCCAGTGTGCCAATGGTAACCGGACCGGACAGCGGGGGCGTGTCGCCAAAGCCCGGCAAATCCACAGCAATAATTTCGCGCTCGGCGGCCAAATCATCCAGAATGGTATTCCAGGAGCGCCAGCTGCCGCCAATACCATGTACCAAAAGCAAAGGCTTGCCGGTGCCGCGCCGGATGTAGTGCATATCCATAGAAGTCAGGAAAAGAGGTCAGGAAACAGACAGGGGAATGCTGGGCTTTACGGAGGCCGGGATAATTGGGTATCGATTGAGCTCCCGGCGCCGGACTTGGCCAGTTGCAGCTAAACCCCGGGCCCCGCAATAGAGTTATGAAGACTTTCTGTATCACCTCAGCCCGCTATACCGTGTCTCAGCTCTTCACGCCGCTTACTCTGCGCGGCATTACGTTTAAAAACCGCATTGCCGTGTCGCCGATGTGCGAGTACAGCAGCCAGGATGGCTTTGCCAACGATTGGCACCTGGTGCACCTAGGCAGCCGCGCCGTGGGCGGGGCCGGACTGGTCATTACGGAAGCCGCCGCCGTTTCGCCGGAGGGCCGCATCACCCCCGATGACCTGGGGATTTGGGAGGATGCCCATGTGCCTTTCCTGAAGCGCATCACCGATTTTCTGAAAAGCCAGGGCGCCGTGTCCGGCATTCAGCTGGCGCACGCCGGCCGCAAAGCCAGCCACCGCAGCCCTTGGAAAGGCGGCACGCTCATCGGGCCTACCGAGGAAGGCGGCTGGGTGCGGGTAGCGCCCAGCGCCCTGCCGTTTTCCGGGGACGAAGCAGCCCCGCAGGAACTCTCCCCGGCCGGTATTGAAAAGGTGGTAGCTGATTTCCGGGCGGCCGCAGTTCGCTCCCTGGAGGCTGGCTTTGAGGTGATTGAAGTGCACGCGGCCCACGGCTATCTGCTGCACGAGTTCATGTCGCCGCTCAGCAACCAGCGCACCGATGCCTATGGTGGCTCCTTCGAAAACCGAATCCGCCTGCTGCTGGAAGTAGTGGAAGCCACCCGCAGCGTGTGGCCCGCTGAGTACCCGCTGCTGGTGCGCATCTCCGCTACCGATTGGACCGAAGGCGGCTGGACCGCCGATGACTCCGTGGCCTTGGCCCGCGTGCTGAAAGAAAAGGGCGTAGACCTGCTGGACTGCTCCACCGGCGGTAACGTGCCCGTGGCGCCTATTCCCGTGGGGCCCATGTACCAGCTGCCATTCGCCGCCCGCATCAAACAGGAAACCGGCCTGCCCACCGGCGCCGTGGGTATGATTACCACGGCTGAGGAAGCCGAAAGCATTATTGCCAACCACCAGGCCGATATGGTGCTGCTGGCCCGGGAGCTGCTGCGCGACCCTTACTTCCCGCTGCACGCCGCCCACGAGCTGGACGCTGAGATTACCTGGCCCGATCAATACCTGCGGGCCCGCCCCCGAAAACGCTAAAAGAGGCATCAGGACCCAGCACACCGCAGAGGGAGAGAAGTAGCTGATGCAGCTTAACTTGCAGAAGCTGGTCTTTGCCCCGCAAAGGCCAGCTTCTGACTCTTTCTTCCCTTCTCTTTTCTATGCAGAAGACTTCTATTCTCACCCGCTCCCTCACCGCGGCCGCCGCCCTGGCTATAGCGGGCTGTGCCGCCAGCCAAACGGCGCCCACTACTCCCACGGCCGCCGCGCCGGCCGCCCCCACCGAAGCCGTAGTAAAAGGTGTGGGCCTGGATGTGGCCGACCTGGACCCCAGCGTTTCGCCCTGCGACGACTTCTTTCAGTATTCCGGTGGCGCCTGGCTGAAGAACAATCCCATTCCGGCCTATGCCTCCAGCTGGGGCCCGCGCAACCTGCTCGGCGACCGGACCCAGGCTCTGCTGCGCCGCATTCTGGAAGAAGCCGCCGCCAATACCGCCGCCGAGAAAGGCTCTAATCTGCAGAAGGTCGGCGACTTCTATGCCTCGGCCATGGACACCGTGGCCATTGAAAAGGCCGGCCTGGCCCCGCTGCAGCCCGAGCTAAACCGCATTGCCGCCGTGAAAGATTTGCGCGGCCTGCAGGATGTGGTAGCCCGTCACAAGCTGCTGAAAACCGGCGCCTTCTTTGGGGCCGGGGTAGAGGTAGATGAGAAAAAAACCACCCAATACGCTGTGGGTCTGTACCAGGGCGGCCTTACCCTGCCCGACCGCGACTACTACTTCAAGCAGGATGCCCGCACGGAAACCATCCGGGCCGCTTACCGCAAGTACCTCACAAATATGTTTGCCCTGCTGGGCGACAAGCCGGCCACTGCCCAGAAAAACGCGGCTACGGTAGAGCGCATCGAGACGCGCCTGGCCAAGGCTTCCCGCACCCGCGTGGAGCTGCGCGACCCGCAGGCCAACTACAACAAAATGGCGCTGGCCGAGGCCAGCAAGCGCTACCCCAACCTGAACCTGCCCCGCGTGCTGGACGCCCTGCAACTGGGCACGGCCCAGGAGGTGATTGTGGGGCAGCCCGCTTTCCTGGATGAAGCCAACAAAGTGCTAAAGACCGAGCCGCTGGCCGATCTGAAAACCTACCTGCGCTGGCACCTAGTGCGCTCCGTTTCCTCAGCCCTGCCAAAGGCGTATGTGGATGAGTCGTTCCGGTTTAGCCAGGTGCTGGGCGGCACCAAGCAGCTGCCCACCCGCTGGAAGCGCATGCTGGGGGCTACTGACCAAGCTTTGGGCGAAGCCTTTGGCCAGCTCTATGTAGACAAAGCCTTTTCCCCCGCCGCCAAGCAAAAGGCCCTGGAAATGGTCACCAACATCAAGGCTTCCATGGCCGAGCACATTCAGACCAATACCTGGATGAGCGACGCCACCAAGACCGAAGCGCTGAAAAAGCTGAACGCCCTGCGCGTCAAAATCGGCTACCCCGATGTGTGGAAAGACTACTCGGCTCTCACCATTACGCGAGACTCCTACCTGAAAAATATGCTGGCCGCCCGCGAGTGGGACTACCGTCAGGAAGTGAAAAAGTACGGCGGCCCCATTGACCGCAACGAGTGGGGCATGACGCCCTCTACTATTAATGCCTACTACAACCCGCCGATGAACGAAATTGTGTTCCCGGCCGGGTACCTGCAGCCCCCGTTCTTCGACCCCAAGGCCGACGATGCAGTAAACTACGGCGCCATCGGGGGCGTTATCGGCCACGAAATCACCCACGGCTTCGACGACCAGGGCCGTCAGTACGACGCTGAAGGCAACCTGCGCGACTGGTGGACCAAGGAAGATGCCGATAAATTTACCCAGCGCGCTGAGGTAGTAGGCCGCCAGTATTCGGCCTTCTCGCCCCTGGATTCGGTGTTTGTGAACGGCAAGCTGACCATGGGTGAAAACCTGGCCGACTTTGCTGGCCTCACGGTAGTGTATGGTGCCCTGCAAAAGCAGCTGCAGCAGCGCTACGGCAATGGCCCGCGGCCTAAGTTTGATGGCTTCACACCGGAGCAGCGCTTTTTCCTCTCCTGGGCCCAGCTGCGGCGTACCAACATCCGCCCCGAAGCCCTGCGCCAGCAGATCCTCACCGACCCCCACTCGCCGGGGCAGTACCGCACTATCGGCCCGCTCATGAACATGCCCCAGTTCTACGAAGCCTTTGGCTGCCAGGAAGGCCAGAAAATGGTGCGCGCCCAGCAGGACCGCGCAAAGATCTGGTAACTATATTTAGCTCCTCATCACCTCCTCTTTCTTCATTTTTCCTCTCTTCTTACCGTTCTTATGTTTCGTACTAGTGCTTTTCTTTTGACGCTGGGTACTGCCGCTGGCTTGGTGCTGTCGGGCTGTGCCAGCAGCACGCCGGTGGCCAAGGCCACCGAGCCCACGGCGGCCCCGGCTACGGCTACGGCGGTTACGGCCTCGGCGGGCCCGGTGCTGCCCGGCGTGGGCCTCGACCCCGCCAACATCGACAAGTCCGTGTCGCCCTGCGACGACTTCTTCCAGTATGCTTCCGGCACCTGGCTGAAGAACAATCCTATTCCGGCGGCCGAGTCGCGCTGGAGTTCCTGGAATACCCTCATCAACCAGAACGAAGCCGTGATGCGCGGCATTCTGGAGGAGTCGGCGTCCAACACCTCGGCTACCAAGGGCTCTAACCTGCAGAAAGTAGGCGACTACTATGCTTCTTCCATGGACTCCATGGCCATTGAAAAAGCCGGCCTGAAGTATCTGCAGCCCGAGCTGGCCCGTATTGCGGCCGTGAAAGACCTGAAAGGCCTGCAAACGGCGCTGGTACGGGCTCAGCGCCTGCAAACCCGCTCGGTGTTTGGCCTGGGCGTAAACCAGGACCGCAAAAAGAGCGACGAGTACGCGCTGTACCTGAGCCAAGGCGGCCTCACGCTGCCCGACCGCGACTATTACCTGAAGGATGATGCCCGCTCCAAAGGCATCCGGGCGGCTTACACTACTTACCTCACCAACACCTTCAAAATGTTGGGCGAGGCTCCGGCCACGGCCGCCAAAAATGCCGCTACGGTGCTGCGCATTGAGACGCGCCTGGCCAAAGCTAGCAAAGACCGGGTAGCCCTGCGCGACCCCTACGCCAACTACAACAAGATGACGGTGGCCGAGGCCAACCGCCTGTATCCTAACCTGGGCCTGACGGCCATGCTGCCCGCGCTGAGCCTGAGCTCGGCCAAGGAAGTAATTGTAGGTCAGCCTGATTTCCTGAAGGAAGCCAACACGGCCCTCAAGCAGGAGTCCCTCGCCGACTGGAAAACCTATCTGCGCGCCCACCTCGTCAATTCCGTGTCATCGGCCCTGCCTAAGGCGTATGTAGATGAGTCGTTCCGCTTTCAGCAGGTGCTGAGCGGCGCCAAGGAGCAGCAGCCCCGCTGGAAGCGCATGCTGCGCGCTACGGATGGTGCCCTGGGCGAAGCCTTCGGCCAGCTGTACGTGGATAAGGCTTTCACCCCGGAAACCAAAGTGAAGGCCCAGGAAATGGTAGCCAACATCAAGGAAGCCATGGGTGAGCACATCCGCGGGCTGGAGTGGATGAGCGCCGCCACCAAGGAAGAAGCCCTGAAAAAGCTGAATGCCTTCACCGTAAAAATCGGCTACCCCGACAAGTGGAAGGACTATTCGGCCCTGAACATCTCGCGTGAGTCGTACCTGAAAAACATGCTGGCCGCCCGCGAGTGGGAGTCGAAAGACAACCTGAGCCGCTACGGCAAGCCCATTGACCGCTCGGTTTGGGGCATGACCCCGCCCACGGTGAATGCCTACTACAACTCTTCGCTGAATGAAATTGTATTCCCCGCCGGCATCATGCAGCCGCCGTTCTTCGACCCCAAGGCCGATGACGCGGTAAACTACGGTGGTATGGGTGCCGTTATCGGCCACGAAATCACGCACGGCTTCGATGACCGGGGTCGTCAGTCGGATGCCCAGGGCAACCTGCGCGACTGGTGGACCAAGGAAGATGCTGACGAATTCACGAAGCGCGCCGACATGGTGGGCGCCCAGTACTCGGCCTTCCAGCCCCTGGATTCGGTGTTTGTGAATGGCAAGCTGACCATGGGTGAAAACCTGGCCGACTTCGGTGGCCTAGCTCTGGCGTACTCGGCCCTACAGAAGCAGCTCCAGAAGCAGCACGGCAGCAACCCCCGTCCGCAGTACGACGGCTTCTCGCCCGAGCAGCGCTTCTTCCTGGCCTGGGCCCAGGTATGGCGCACCAATGCCCGCCCGGAGTATATCCGCCAGCAGGTACAGACGGACCCACACTCCCCGGCCCAGTACCGTACCAACGGTCCGCTGATGAACATGCCCGAGTTCTACGAAGCCTTCGGCTGCAAAGACCAGGGTAAAATGGTGCGCGCCCAGAATGAGCGGGCCCGCATCTGGTAAGCCGATAGGTTTATCGTTCTAATTAAAAAAAGCCGTCTGCATTGCGCAGGCGGCTTTTTTGTTGGTGTTTGAAAAATATTTACGCCGACTTGCATTGTTTATTACGAAAGTTTCGTAGAATTACGAATAATTCGTAATAAAGCTATGGAACGACTAACACAACCCGAGGAAGAGGCCATGCAGGTGCTCTGGAAACTGGAAGGTGGGTTTATCAAGGAGGTGCTGGAGCTGCTGCCCGCGCCCCAGCCACCCTACACCACGCTGGCTTCCACCATTCGCAACCTGGAGCGCAAAGGCTACCTGCAGAGCGAGAAGCTGGGCAACACTTACCGTTTCACGCCTCTGATTGCGGCCGAGGACTACCGCAAGCGGTTTATGAGCACGTTTGTGGGCGACTATTTCAAGAACTCCTACAAAGAGCTGGTATCCTTCTTCGCCCAGGACCAGAAAATCAGTGCCGCCGAGCTGCAGGAAATCATTGACATGATTGAACGCCAAAAGCCCCCACAGTCATGATACCGGACGTGCTGATTTATCTGCTGAAGGCCAACGCGGCCTTGCTGCTTTTGCTGGGCCTGTATTATGCGCTGCTGCGCCGGCTCACGTTCCATCAGCTCAACCGGGTGTATCTGCTGGGCGCGGGCGTGTTTTCCCTGCTGTATCCGCTGATAGATGTATCGGCACTGCTGGTGCGGCCAGTGCAGCTGGGCGCGGTTGTACTGCCGGAATGGGCCATGCGCGTTGTCTCCGCGCCGGCGGCTCCCACTGCGCCTGATTATGGGCTCTGGCTGCTGGGGGTATACTGGGCGGGCGTAGGCTTCATGCTGTTGCGCCTGCTGCTACAGGGCGCTTCCCTGGCCGGCGTGCACCGGGCTTCGCGCCCGGCCATGGCGGCCGGGGTGCCCTTCCGCCAGGTGGCCGCCGAGGTGAATCCGTTTTCCTTCTGGCAGACGATTTATCTGAACCCGGAACAGCACGGCGCTGCAGAGCTCCCGGCTATTCTGCTGCACGAGCAGGTGCATGTGCACCAGTGGCATACGCTGGATGTGCTGCTGGCCCACCTACAGCGAATTATGGGCTGGTTTAGCCCCGGCACGTGGCTGCTGCTGCGGGCCGTGCAGGAAAACCTGGAGTTCATCACGGACGAGGAGGTGCTGCGCGCCGGCCGCCTCGATGCCAGACAATATCAATACAGCCTCGTGCGGCTTAGCACCCTGGCGCCGGGCCCAGCGCTGGTAACTCCCTTCTCCTTTATCACTCTAAAAAACCGCATTCGTATGATGAATTCCCATGCTTCTTCCCGCAAACAAACTGCCCGCTACCTGCTGATACTGCCCTTAGCGCTGGGCCTGCTGAGCTTCTCGGCGCCGGAGGCGGCTTCCGCCATGCTCACGCCAAAGGCTGCCGTAGCACCCGCTGGCGAGGAGGTTGAAAAGGCCACTACTATCAGCGCCCTACCCCCGGCGGCGCTGGCGCACATCGTAAAGGAATATCCCGGTTACCGGCTGATTGGGGTATCGGAGCTGCGCGCTGCCGATGGCAGCAACCTGCGCTATAAGGCTGAAATTGCCATTGGTCGTCGCCCCAAGCAGGTGGTCTTTACAGAGAAGGGCGAGCCGGTAGCCGCGGTGGCGGCAGCTGAGCCATTGTTTTACGTGGATGGCCAGCTCATGCCCAAGAGCGAGGTAGATAAGCTGGATCCTAACTCGATTGAATCGATGAAGGTGCTGAAAGGCGAAGACGCCCGCAAAGTTTTCGGCGACCAGGTGGTGGATGGGGTAGTTGTCATTACCACCAAAGCCAATGTCAATTCCAGCGCCGTACGGGCCTTTAACCGAAAGGTAGAAGCCGCCGCCCCGCCGAAAAAAACCGATATGAGCAAGGCCCTGATTCTGCTGAACGGGAAGGAAATAACCGAAGCAGAAATGAAGCAGATTCCATCGTCCACCATTAAGGAGGTGCGGATTGTGAATGATGCCGACGCTGAGAAGCAGTATGGCGCCAAAGGCAAGAATGGCGTCATTATCGTGACTACGAAGTAGCGGCATAAATACTAATGTGCAAAAAGCCCTCTGTCAGCTATTGACAGAGGGCTTTTTGGTGGTTGATATCTGCAGTGCCGGCTTCTTGAGCCCGGAATTACTGCGGCAGCGCGAAATGCGGGTTCTGAATTACGCCCAATAGATTGGCAAACGGGTCCTGCACGGTGCCCAGCAGAATGCCACCGCCTACATCGTGCACGTCTTCGTGGGGGTGGGCGCCCAACTCTATTAGCCGGGCAAAGGCCGCGGCGGCATCGGGCACGCCCCAGTAGGCTATGGGGCCGGCCTGCCCGGCTACGGGGGCATCGGGCACCAAGCCCAGTTCATAGCCGCCCACGTTGAAGCCAACATAAAACGGCTCATCAAAATAGGGTTCCTGCCCCAGGGCGGCGCTGTACCACGCTTTGGCCTTCGTCAGATTACCGACCGGATAAACTACCGTGCGTAAGCCTTCAAACATAGAAGAAGAGAATTAAGGTGAGTAAGGCAGAAATGTACCGGGTTTTTCTGTCTCAGCTGCCAGGCCGGGCCAGCCCCTGCTGCAGCCCGCGCTTGTAGGCCACCTAATTAACGGCTTGCGGGGAGTAGGGTGGCTAACCCGACGTAAGGGCGCCAGCTACGGAGCCTTGCACCAGGTGAAAAACAGCCTACACCTGCCGGCTGTAACACGCGGAGTGGCAGGGGAAAATGAACCGTAAAGCATTGTACCAAAACAATAAGATAGGAGAGAAAAAAGAGGCAGAAAATGAGGTGATTTTTAACCGATTGGATAGAAGTAAGAAAAGCGAATACTTTTCCAATGGCGAAATTTCGCATTTTACATAAATTTCATTTTCATTATATTATTGATAGTTAATACTTTAAATGATTTTATGCTTATAAAGTTCTATCCATATTGGCCATAATTCTATTGCACTTGCGGGGTAGAGATTTCCTAGTATTGTTCCACAAACCTCTCTTACAAACCAACCCCCCATTTCATGAGAAAATTGCTAGCGGCCGCCCTTCTGGGGCTGTCTGCCACAGGCAGTCTTTTGTCATCCTGTAACAAGGATGCCGTCCAGCCGGGTGCTTCGCCCACCATGGCTGTTACCCCCCAAACGCAAAGCGCGGTAGTCGCGAATGGCGTGATGATGCAGGGCTTCTACTGGGACGTGCCCACCACCACCGCGGCCGGCACGTGGTGGCAAAACCTGGGCGCCAAAGCGCAGGAGCTCAGTGACGCCGGTATTACGGCCATGTGGCTGCCGCCCGCCTACAAAGGCTCCGGCGCGCTGGACGTGGGCTACGGCGTGTATGACCGCTACGACCTGGGCGAGTTCAACCAGAAAGGTACCGTAGCCACGCGCTACGGCACACTCAGCCAGCTCCAGGCAGCCATAACTTCCCTGCACGGCAAAGGCATTCAGGTATATGAGGATATGGTGATGAACCACCTGACCTCCGCCGATGCCTAGGAGCAGTTCAACATTGGGGGCGTGAACTACAATGTGTACACCAGCTTCACGTATCCGGGCCGCGGCAACACGTACAGCAGCTACAAGTGGCACTACTACAATTTTAACGGCACGCAGCAGGCGCCCAACAACGGCTGGTACCAGTGGAATGCCTGGGACTTTCAGCCCTACGCCAACAACGACGCCTACGATAACCTGCTGGGCTCCGAAATCCGCTATGCCGATGTAAACCAGCGCACCGAGACCAAGAACTGGGGCAACTGGATTACCACCAAGCTCAACCTGGACGGGTACCGCCTGGATGCCACCAAGCACATCCAGACGTCGTTTGTGAATGAGTGGCTGGACGCCGTGAAAGGCACCAGCGGCCGCTTTGCCGTGAGCGAAGCCTGGTTCCGCAACCTCACCGACCTGAACAACTACGCCGCAGCTACCGGCGGGCGCACCAGCCTCTTCGACGTGCCCCTGCACTATACCTTTCAGGATATGAGCAACGGCAACGGCACCTGGGATATGCGGGGCCTGCAGTTTGCCGGCTTCACCGAGGCCAATGGCCCCCTGTCCGTATCCTTCGTGGATAACCACGATACCGACCAGCAGGGCGGGGCCCTGTACTCGCCGGTTGTCAACCTCAAGATGCTGGCCTACGCCTACATCCTGACCCGCGAGAAAGGGTATCCCTGCGTGTTCTACCGCGACTATTACGAGTACGGCCTGGGTGCCCAGATCAAGAAGCTTATGGGTATTCGGAAAGCCAACGGCTACGGCGCAGGCTTTGAGTACACCAGTGTAGATGATGCCGATGTATATGCCTACTCCCGTGCCGGCGACGCCACGCACGCCGGTCTGCTACTCCTGCTGAACGACGGCAGCTCGGCCCGCAGCAAAGGCATTACCACGCCCTTCAAGAGTACCACGCTCACGGATAAAACCGGCAACAATACCAGCACCATCAGCACCGATGCCAATGGCTACGGCGTATTCCCGGTGAATGCCCGCAGCTACTCCGTATGGGTGCCGGGCACGGGCACTACCACGCCGCCGCCCACTTCCACCACCACGGCCGTTACCTTCAATGTCACCTACAGCAATACCGTTTCGGGGCAGGATGTGTACGTAGTAGGCAGCACGGCCCAGCTGGGTAGCTGGAACGCGGCCAGCGCCATTAAGCTGAGCGGTGCAGCCTATCCCAAGTGGAGCGGCACCGTGAACCTGACCAGCGGCACGGCTGTGCAATACAAATACATTCGCAAAGACGGCGCCGGCAACGTGCTCTGGGAAGGCGGCGCCAACCGCGCCTTTACGCCCTCGGGCACCAGCCTGACCCGCACCGATACCTGGCAATAGCCCACCAGCTGCGCCCCGGCGCTCCTGCTCTTACAAACTGCAAAAGGCCGACTGAAACAGTCGGCCTTTTTGCGTGCCGGGCCCGGGCTGCGGGCGTAGCCGCCGCGCTGTGCGTGAGCGGACACCGTGCCCAAATCCGGACAATTTTTGCAATGCAAGGCAGATGTATTTTATATATAAATTATTGATTGTTAATACTTTATTGAAATGGCACGGGGCTTGGCTACTCCTATACCGGGTGGCAGGAGAGTTGTTCGAAACCGCACACCGCTCCTCCGCTTAGTACCGCTCTGTTCCACTCTTTTCATCCTACTGCTATGAAACGCTTTGCCCCCGCTCTCTTTTCCTCCCGTGCCACTTCGCTGGCTTCCTCGGTTCGTCGGCATCTGGGCCGCTTCACCTTTGCGGGCCTGCTGGCTTTGGGTATGGCCGGCGCCGCCCAGGCCCAGCAGGTTGCACCGGTATCCATTGAAAGCCCCGATGCGGAAAGCATTCGGGTGCGCATTGCCAACCCCACCGGCCAGCCCGGCCGCCTTCAGGTAATGCGCCTCCGCACTGGGCGGGTGTTGTTTGAAGAAGCCTACTCATCGGCCACCTACGGGCACCGCTTCAACTTCCGCCAGCTGCCCGCCGGCCGCTACGCCCTGCTCATGAACGTAGGCGCCCGGGCCTTCCGCTACACCCTGGAAGTGCAGCCCGATGCCCACCGGCAGTCGGTGGTGGTGCGCCAGGTGAAAGCCCGGCTGCCCCGGCTGGCCCTGGCATCGTCGGGGCTGTAAGGGCGCGCCAGGCGGCGGAAATCAGCAGGTCCGGGGCTGCCATTTAGTGGTCCCGGGCCTGCCGGTTTTACGGGTAGCTGAGAAGCCGCCGGCTAAGCACCCCTTTCCCGGCGGCATGCGTAGGAAAGCAATTCGCCCGTTAGCTGGTTCTGAAATAGAGCCGGTCGTTTTCGGCTTGCTGTTCCTCTATGCCTGCTTCGCTTCCTTCCTCCGTTGACGCTCCCAAAGCCACGCTCTGGACGCCCTTCGCCTATTCCTTGTTTCGGGCCATCTGGATTGCCTCCGTGGTGTCCAACATCGGCACCTGGATGCAGAATGTGGCAGGCGTGTGGCTGGTGACTACCCTTACTACCTCGGCGCTGCTGGTGGCCCTCATGCAAACCGCCACCAGCCTGCCCTCCTTCCTGCTAAGCCTGCCCGCCGGCGCCATGGGCGACCTGATTGACCGGCGCAAGCTGCTGCTCTTCACTCAGGGCTTTATGGCGGTGGTGGCGCTGTGGCTGGGCACGCTGGCACTTATGGGTGAAATATCAGCGCTGGGCGTGCTGGGCTTCACATTTCTGCTGGGCATTGGGGCTGCTCTGAATGGCCCCATCTGGCAAACAGTCACCATTGAGCTGGTACCGCGGCAGGCGCTGCCCTTTGCCATTACCCTGAACGGCGTCAGCAACAACATTGCCCGGGCCGTGGGGCCGGCCATTGGCGGGGCCATTATTGCCTACTACTCGCCGGGGTGGGTGTTTCTGCTGAACGGGCTGTCGTTTCTGGGAACCTGGGCCGTAGTGTATAGCTGGAAGCGCAACCCCGAGGTAGCCACCGGCCCGGCCGAGAACTTTACGGGTGCGCTGCGGGCCGGGCTGCGCTACGTGCAGTACTCGCCGGCTATTTATGCCGTGCTGGTGCGCACGTTTGCCTTTTCCTTTGGGGCCAGTGCCATGTGGGCGCTGCTCTCGGTGGTGGTGGCGCGCCGCCTGCACCTCAGCTCGGGGCACTACGGTATTATGCTTTCCTGGCTGGGAGCGGGGGCCGTGGCCGGGGCTTTTCTGATGGGCCGCGCGGGGCACCGGCTCAACTTCAACCAACGGGTGCTGCTGGGTACCCTGGTGTTTGTGGGTACCAACGTGGCGCTGGCCCTGCTTACCTCGGTGTACCTGCTGTATCCGGTGATGTTTATTTCCGGCATTGCCTGGCTGATGGTGATGACCAGCTTCAGCACCACCGTGCAACTGCACGTGCCCAAGTGGGTGCAGGCGCGGGTAGTCAGTGTGTACATGCTGCTGTTTCAGGCGGGGCTGGCGCTGGGCAGCGTGGTCTGGGGCGAGCTGGCCGACCGCACCAGCCTGGAGCTTTCCCTGCTGCTCACGGCTGCCTGGATGCTGGTGAGCATGCTGCTGGCGCTGCCCTTCCCCATGCGCTCGGCCGAGGGGCTGGACCTGGCCCCCGCCGAGCACTGGCCCGACCCCGAAGTGCAGGGCGACATTGACCCCGACGATGGCCCCGTGGTAGTAATGATAGAATACCATGTGCCGGCCGCCAGCTGGCCCGCCTTCCGGCAGGCCGCAACCCACCTCACCCGCCTGCGCCTGCGCGACGGCGCCCTGCGGGCCGGGTTATTTGCCGATGTAGCCCAGCCCGAAAAGATTACCGAGTTCTTTTACGTGGCTACCTGGGGCGAGCATGAACGCCAGCACCACCGCTTCACCCGCGAGGACGTGGCCGTAGAAGCCCAGGTTCGCCAGTTCCATACCGGTCCGCAGCCGCCCCGCGTCACGCACTTCCTGGCTTTCCCCAAAACTATAAATGTAGAAGTGGCTACTTCGGTGTAGGGGATGGGCCGGTGGTGTTTAAGCTCGACGAAAAAACATCAAATAACACTATAATTCACAGTTTGGTTCAAAAAGCAGGGGCGAAAACACACTTCCGGCATTAACTTTGTGACAGGAAGATCAACAGGTCTTCTACTCCCTTTCTATATGCCCAAACTCCTGCTTATTCTGCTCTTGGCTTTTCTGATGCTGGTAGAGCCGGGTCAGGTGGCGGCCGAGTCTGCCAGCGTTGCGCTGGCCGAAACGGCTCTGCTGTTAAGCCCTCCTAAAGTGCCGCGTCCCGTTTACCGACGCTACAAAGGCAATAGCCGCAGCAAGAAAAAGCGCCTGGGCGTGTTCCGCCGCTGGGCTGCTTACCGCAAAGCCAAACGCAAGAACAAGGGCGCACCAACCAGAAAAGCTGCTCCGGCCAAACGGGGTGTGATTCGGGTAGATGCCCCGGATATGAAGATGCCGGCGCCACCGCCTGCTCCCAAGCCTTAGGCTTTACCACTGGTAGATATAAAAAAGAGCCGCCCTTCCCTTGAGGAGGGGCGGCTCTTTTTATGCGCCGGCCGGGATGGTACGCTGCTGGTAACCAGGTAGGGCTTTACTCTGCGGCCGGCCGTTGGGAGGCCAGCACGGTTTCGGCCATGGCTTTCAGGTCCAGGTCATCTACCAGTCCATCACAGAGCGTGAGGATAGAAAACAGGTAGCGCTTTAGCTGCGCCGGGTCGGGGTGCGGTTGGCGCAGAGCCGCCTGCACCAGGTGCAACGATAAATCGGCGAGGAGGAGCTGCCGGCGGGCACCGGGAGCAGCCTCCTGGAGCGCGGCAGTTTCCGTGAGGGCGTGGGCCTGGTGAACCAGTTGCAGAATAGGCTCGTGCATGAGGAAAGAATAGTAATGGAGCCGGCAATTTTACCACCTGGCACCGGCTGTACCAAACCCTTTGTTCTGTTCCAGCCCAGCGGCAGCGCATACTGGTTTTGCCGGTGGTCCGCCGCCCGGTGTTTCAGGCAGTTGAAACCTTACCGGATTAGGTGATATTTTTGCCCTTCATGAGCAAGCTGAAACCCGCCACTATCTATTTTGAGAATGCCGCCGGGCGCCTGCTGGAAGAGCCTGCTGGGTTTATGCGTACCATTTGGGGCAGCGGCCCCCGCCGGCCCGAAGATACCCGGGCTGTGTTTACGCACATGATGCTGGCCCTGCAGCGGCACGGCTGGAGCCGCATCCTGATTGATCAGCGCCCGATGCAGCCCTTCACGGCGGAGGAGCAAACCTGGATAACCCAGGAGTGGATGCCCCGGGCGGTGTCCGAGGGCGGCTACCGCCACGGCGCGGTCATCGTTTCGCCCAATGTTATGGTGCGCCTGGCCACCGCCTACATTACCACCCAGGTGCTGGGGCTGCCCCTGCAGTACCGCTCTTTCGAAACGGAGGCCGAGGCTCTGGCCTGGCTTCTGCAGCAGCCCGCCGCTCCGCAGTAGTAAGCTGACTGCCCTGGGCGGGCTACTTGTGCTTGAGATAAGCCGCCGCCGGCACTACCCGGTAGGCGGGGTCCGTGGCGAAAATGCCCTGCAAAGACGCCACGTGCCGGCCCCCGATGATGGTGAGAATCCGGGAGCTGCCGGTAGCCAGCTGCGTGGTTACAATGTTGGAGTAAACCTTCAGGTCGCGGTTATAAAACACGGAAATGAACTCCGCCCCCACGTGGTGCGGGCTAATGAAGGCGGCATCTACCATGGGGTCGGGCTTTAGAGTGCCATCGGTTACCCGGGCGGGGGTGCGGTACACCAGCGTGTGCAGCTGCTGCAGAAAAGCCGGACTGTTGAGAAAGGAGTACAGGCCCGCAAGCGTGATAGTGCCGCTTTCAAACTGCTCCACCACGGGCTTGTAAAACTGCCGGTGCTCCGCGGTGGCCTGCTCATACAGCGTCAGGTTAGTGCCCTGGTTTAGAATACTCTGCGAGGTGCCACCCGGGGCGTTTACGCAGTAAATGCGGCTGATGCCCAGGCGCTTGCCCAATGCAAAGCCCAGCTGAAATACTTCCGAGCGGCCATCGGGAAGGCTATCCAGCACCAGCTGGCCCTGCCGGTAGCGCTGGTACAGGCTGTCGATGCGGGCCTGCTGCTCGGGCAACTCTTCTACCAGGATGGCATCGGGCCGGAAGCGCTGCATCTGGTCCTGCAGGGCCCGTAGCTCGGCCTGCCGCCGGGGCGTCAGCACATCAGTCAGTGGGTTAGCGGGCTTGTGCAGTTGCCCCAGGTGGGGCGAGGAGAATAGCCAGATTTCGGTGGGGTGCCCGGCCGTAGCCGTGGCGGGAGTAGGGGCAGGGGTATGCGTAGCCGTGCAGCTAAACAGACCAACCAGGCAGATCAAGGCAGGTAATAATTGGGGCATAGGGATAGAGAGATATGGAAGGGGAAGGCCGGGAGGAGCCGCTTGCTCCGTCTGGCATCTACCCAGAGATACTAAAGTCAACGAACAGGTTGCTAGCGGCCGCCGGAAATTGGCAGCGCAGGCCCGCTCTTCTCCCACGCGGGCTGCTGCTTTGGCGGGTGCAGAAGCCTGCCTCCAAAACACAAATAGCCCCCTTGCCGAATCCGGGGCAAGGGGGCTATTGGCTACTTAGGTGTGCGCCTTAAGTGGGGGACGCTGACTGGCTATTCGGCCATGGCCGTCATCGATACGGAGCCCAGGTTTGCCTTACGCTCCGTTTCCGTGTGCAGGTCCAGGGTGTAGCGGGTTACTTCTTTGCCCACTTTCACCACAAAGGCATACTCCCCATCGGGCAACTCCTTCACGTTCAGCTTGCTGCCGAAAACGGGTTTGTCGGTGAATTTTTCGTACAGCACGGCCTTGTCGCTCAGGCGCACCACTTGCAGCTCACCCTTTTTAAAATGAGGGTTGCTCACGCGCACTAAGTAGGTAAAGTCGCCCACCTTATCCACGCAAACGGGCTGCGGACGGGCAGAGGACTGGGCCTGGGCAGCCTGGGTGAAACCCAGACTGGCGCAGGCGGCCACCAGAAGGAGGCGGGGGGCTTGTTTCAGGAGCGTTTTCATAGCGTGGTGTGGTAAAAAGGTTGGAAAAAACGGCTGCCCGCCCAGCGGCGAAGCAGTACTTGTATGATGTATCATAGACACCGTTTTCCACACGCGGTTGCATATTATTTGTATATAATTCTCTGATTATAAGAAAGATGAATCAATAAAGGAACAATGCAATAAGAGGCCCGGCAACCCCGGTAGATGCCCTTTCAGCAGGCCACTAAGCAACCGGCCTGATCATCATGTTAAACACCAGTTATGATTGAAAAACTCTCTTAATTATTGTATATTGAATATAATATTTATGATTAATCCTTAGCTGGTAAGAGCCGGCTAAGGCCTGGGAAGTTTTGTGCTGTTGCTATCCGCCGTTTCGCGCCTGCTCTGTTGAGCTTCTTTCCGTTCCCGGTTCATGGTGTGCCTTTCCCCTCAGACCAGCCTCCGCTGGCTGCTGCGGGAGGCTTGTTGGCTGTCTTATTTCTATTTCTACTTACTCAACCTGCTACGCCTATCCGCTATGAAAAACCTGTACTTACTTTTCCTGCTGGCTTTTGGAGTAGTTCCGCTGGCCTGGAGCCAGCAGCCTACCACCCCCGGCCCGGGGAAGCTGCTGCTGCATACCTGCCAGCCCGGCGGCGCCATGCAGCTGGTAGATATTCCCGCCACGTTTAAGTTTCCTCCCCGCACCGGCAGCGGGCGCGAGGCGCTTCCCCCGCAGGTGCGGATCATTTACCTAATCCCCACCGACCGGACCTACAACCCCGCCTATGCCACGGCTATAAGCAACGCGGCGCTGCACGTACAAAGCTTTTATCAGCAGCAAATGGGCAACACCAAAACCTTTACGCTGCGGGAGCCGGTGGTGGAAGTTTACCAGACGCCGCACGATGCGGCCTGGTACCAGACCAACCCCAATGGCAACAACTTTGCGCAGTTCTTCTATAATGTGGCCCAGGACGGGTTTGCGGCCGTGAACGGCATGTACTACGACCCGCAGAATGTGTACGTATTCTACATAGATGCCGAAGCGGCCTGCGGGCAGTGCGGCGGCTGCGGGGGCGGCGGCATTGTGGTCATGGATTCCAATGATTTCAAAGGCCTGCTCAACCTGCCTACCACCCGCTATTGCCCCACCGACCCCGAGCCGCCCCATTATGCGCCCTGCCTGTACGTGGGGCGACTGGCGCACGAGATGGGCCATGCCTTTGGCCTGCCCCACCCTCCCGGCTGCGACGACGGCCTGCCCACCTGCGACTACAGCGACCTGCTGTATCTGGGGTATGTCGACTACCCCAACACCTACATTAGCCAGGCGGAGAAAGACACCCTCAACCAGAGCCCCTTCTTTACGCCGCAGCCCCTGAAAGTGCCGCCCACGGGCTGCGATGTGCTGACGAGCGCCCGCCGGCAGGCTGCTTCCATCATGCAGAGCATTAGCCCCAACCCAGCGCAGGGCACCGCCACGGTGCATTTGCGGGCCCTCAGCCGCAAAACTACGCTTACCTTAACCGATGCCCTGGGCCGGGAAGTGCGCCAATACCCGGTAGGTGCCCGGGCCACCGAGGCCACGCTGGACCTGCAGGGCTTAAACCCCGGGCTATATCTGCTGCGCACCGGCACCAGCAGCCAACGCCTGCTGGTAAAATAATTTGGGCCTGACGGTGGCCGCGCGGCCGATGGCCGGTTTGCTGGGCATGGTCACCTACCTACTGGAAGTGAGTAGGTAGCACCCCTACAAAAACAAGGCAGGGTATCCGCTTTACGTGGATACCCTGCCTTGTTTTATGCCCACCGGTGGGAGGGAAGTTATTTCGTGTTCACAGCCGCTAGCGACACATTCTCCAGGTGTACTGTGCGCTCCGTTTCGGTTTGCAGGTTCAGCGAGTAGCGGGTTACGCCCTGGCCTACTTTCACCACCACGGCATATTCCCCATCCGTCAGCTGCTGCACGTTCAGCCGGCCGCCAAAGGTGGGCTTAAAGGTAGATTGGCTGTAGACAACGGCATTGTCGCTCAGCCGAACCACTTGCAGCCGGCTGCGTTGCCGCTGGGGGTTGCTGGCCCGCACTATATAAGTGAAGTCGTTTACTTTCAGTACACTAACGGCTGGGGCCTGGTTGGCAGTTTGGGCCTGGGCCGGCTGCGTGAAGCCAAGACCAGCGAAGGCGGCCACCAGCACCAGGCGGGAGGCTTTTTGGAGGAGTGTTTTCATAGCGTGGTAGGGGTAAGGAGGTTGGATAAGGAAGCTGCGGCCCGCGGCGTAGCGGGCAGCCCTTCCCGGTTGCCAGTAAGATTCCCAACTCAGCTGAACGGTTGCCTGTGGGCTTATATATATATTACTGATTATTGAAAAGATGCTATTAAAGCCGCTATAAGCGGCTTTTTTACTGCCAGGGCTACCTCGCGGCCGCCCAGCCGCGGCCAGCCCCGAAAAAAAAAACACCAGTAAAAGCCGGATTTCTGCATTGCCCGGGTCAGGAGTGTACGAAAACGGACAGTCTGCCTGATTACGGACGTTTTTTACGGAGTGGGTGTAGCTGATATTCGTTATAAATATATGATAATCAATAACTTATAACATTGGCACGGGGCTTGGGTACTACTATACAGGTTCGCCGCAGTGATGTTCAGAAACGCACAGTACGGACCTGATCCAAACCAGCAATCATTCATCCACTCTCTTTCTCTTTTCAGCCATGTCACGCTTCACTTCCTCCTCCGCTCGTTCCCTGAAACCTTCTGCTTCGCTGTCGGCTGCTGCCCGCCGCCGTTTGGGACGCTTTGTTTACTAAGCGGCTCAGCGCCTGTATTTTATAAATCAAGTCAATTCACATTTTTTCTTTTTGAGTCATGAAACGTTTTGTTGCTTCCTCCGCCCTTTCTGTTCGTCCTGCTACTTCGCTTTCGGCTGCCGCCCGTCGTCGGTTGGGCCGGTTTGTTTACTAAGGCCGGGGTGGCTGCGGCCATGCGCCGCTCCGCTGCGCCTGCGTAGAACAGGAAATTACCAGATAGCCCCCTAAGGGGAATTAGCTCGGGTCTGATACCAACTTGGTTGGGTATCTGACCCGAACTGGTTTAGGGCCGGGGCTAACATGTTGCGTTTTCCGGGGTGCTATGGGGGTTCCGGGAACTTTAGGGTGGGGAGCGGCTAAAACGGCGGCGTTTTGGCGTGTTTTTTGAGCACTGTCGAGGTGTATTTTGCCTCCCTGTCCTTCACCGTTTGTATATGCTGAAAATCTTCTCTCTCGCTGCCTTTCTGGTAGCAGCTATTCTGGGGCTTAGCGCTACGCCAGCCAGCGCCCAGGTTACCATCAATATTGGCCGCCCGGCGCCGCCCCCCGTCATTGTGGTGCGCGAAGTGCATCACCCCAAAAAGGCGAAAGGCCCTAAGCACTACTATTATCAGCCCCGCCCCGTGATGGTGGTGCCGGCCCGCCCCGTGTACTACGCCCCCCGCGGTGCCTACTATGGCGGCGGCCGTGGCCATGGAAAAGGGCACGGCAAGGGACGCCATTAGTAGCAGCCCGTTATCTATAAAAAAGGCTTCCACTGCGGTGGAAGCCTTTTTTTGTTCCTGTATAGTGGCGGCTACGCGGCCTTGCTCAGCCTGGCAGCAGCTAGTCCCGGGCAGGCATCAGCCACCGCCACCCACCAGCCGGCAGGGTGCTTTGGTATTATATATTGATTTGATAATATCATCTTTTATCTTTCGCCAATACAACCTATTCCACACCACAAAACATGAAGAAATTCTATCTATCCGCGTTGCTCGCTCTGAGCATCTCATTCTCTTATGCGCAAGGCTTCGAAAGCGCGAAGCAAATCTTCGAAAGCCCCAAGTTGAAGACCGAAATTGCCAAGCACAAGACGGTAGCTATCCTGCCTTTCGAAACCAAAATCACCTACAAAAAGCAGCCGAAGAACTTCAGCGCCGAGGCTAACCGGGAGCAGGAGAAATCCATGTCCAAGTCTATCCAGGCTAGCTTGTATACCTTCCTGCTTCGCAAAGCCAACAACTACACCGTTAGCTTCCAGGACGTAGACAAAACCAACATCCTGCTGAAGAAAGCCGGCGTGATGGATAAGCTGGATGAAATGACGCGCGACGAGCTGGCCAAAATCCTCGGCGTGGATGCCGTGCTGGGTGGCCGCTTTGAGCAGGAGCAGACCAAGTCAGATGGTGCCGCGCTTGCTACGGCTCTGTTGGTAGGCGGCATGGGCGGCAAAACCGGCACCGGCACGCTCTTCCTCCAGCTGAACGAAGGCAGCAACGGCGAACTGCTGTGGCGCTTCTTCAAGACCATGGATGATGGCCTCGGCTCCTCCACCGACGACCTGGTAGAGCGCATGATGCGCAAGGTGTCGCGCAACTTCCCGTATGCTAAGTCTTAAGAGCTTTACACTCAAAAAGAAAGGCCCGCAAAACTGCGGGCCTTTCTTTTTGAGTGTAAAGCAGCATCGATGGCCATATACTTCAAAATCTACTCAAATATTAGGAGGAGTGAGAGTAGCGCATGACATATACTCTAATATGGGTGCATACCACTAAAAACACATGCTTTTTTATCTATTCAGCATGTATGTAATTTTAAAGTCATTCCATCCAGCATTAATGCCTTGCTCAACAGGATATTCGCAATCATACGTAAGAGTGCAATTAAACAATGCAGCTAGCTTTCTAGCATTAGTTAATCCCATTCCAGTGCCAGAGGCAATTGAACGATTGATATTAGATCTAAACCCAGGCTCGAAAATCCTCTCTTTGTCTTCCTTAGGTATAAGTTGCCCATAGGAAGATACTGTAATTGTTACTTTTTGACCCCGCCGCATAGTTTCCTGTATTCTAACTCTTGGATAGAGCCTTACAAGATCAATTGAGTATTTAATAGCATTTTCTATAAGTATCATTAATAAAATTTCAAAATATTCCTTTTCGCCAGGCATATTTTGATTTGTGAAGCCTTCGGAGTAAAGGTGTTTGTTCTTAAAATCGTTTCTGAATATCTTAACTATTTTATTTACAGAGCGCTGTATTTCAAAATTTTTGTCTGTATTTATTCTTGCAGTTTCAAAAAAGTCCGGTCTAGTTAATTTTAGTTTGTCTAATATAAATCGTGTTAATCTTGATGCTACATATATCTTTTTGTGGTTTTTATCGGCTTTATCAAAAGAAGATTCCCAATCTTTTTCGCTTTTAAAGTCGATAAGCTCATCTACACTTGATACGATTTTTGAGTTTAATCCACGTAGCTCGTGAATATTGCCAGTGACTAGGCTTATTGGTATGTATTCTTCAAAGTTGATAATTTTATAATCATCAACTATTCTTGCTTTGATATAGATGTCGCTAAAAATATTGTCAGAATATTTTTTAACTACCTTGTTAGGCATTTTTCCTTTTTGAGAGGAAATAATCAAGCCTATATAACATAGGCTTTTATATATTATATAGCTAAATCCAAGGCAATCAATTCCTATTCGTGGTGTTTCGTTGATTTTATTCTCAATTAATAGCTGGGAATAAAATTTCAACAATGCATCTTGGTTACGAGTGTGTAGGTACTCACTTGGAGGGCCAATAATACAGCCTCCGGTTATTTTAACTTTAGAAGATGATACTGAAATTGTTGTAAAAACCTGATTCATATAAATAATGATTATTAGTTAGCAAGATCAAATATTGTTTTTGCTAACGATAAAAACGCACTAGCGGTTTTTATTACTTCTCCATTGCTGGTTACTTCCTTTACCTTCTTTATGGCTAATTCTTTATCTTTGCCATATTTTTGCAGGATTTGAATAATTTCGTCAGGTGAATCAGTTCCTTTGATTACTTTCATTAATTCACGCTTATTTATTTCTAAATGATATTTATTTGAAAAGGCTTTTTTGATATTTGTATCTAGTGTGTATTTAAAATCGAGATAATCAAAGTCTTTGCCAATGAAATCATCTGCTTGGTCAGCTTGGTTTTTGAATTTGGTTATAGACCAATCTGCTCCGGTATACATTATTACTACAATATGCGGATACGTGTTCTTTAAATATTTAAGAATTCCCCAGCCTTCAGAGGACTCGGAAATGGTTTTGCCAATACCTTGTATATCTAACACAACAACATTGTATCCTTTATTTGCAAAATCATCTATATTTTCTATGTCTTCCCAATATGCAACGTTGTATCCATCTTTTTGTAAACGATTAACATAATTTACTTCTTCATCATCTACAAAAGCAATACGTGCTTTGAGTTTTGCTTTTTCAAACTCTTCATGGGAGAATTCAGTCAAAGGCGCTAGCTCATCTATCAGGTGTGCTTCTGTCTTTTTGCTTTTGTCTTCCTTGTTTTTGAAAAATGAAAACATTGTTTTTGTTATTAAAATAAGTAATGAAACTTTTCCAATCATATAGGCAAATAAAAAACGAGCCCGATTTATTTAATATCCGGGCTCGTTTTTTATATTTAGTTAGGGCTTGTTAAGAGCCACACGCCTCGCAGGCGTCCGGATTATCCAGGGAGCAGGCCATGGCGGCGGCCTGGTCGGCTACGTTCATGGGCTCCAGGGTTTCGGCGGCTTGCTTCTGCACCGTGAACTTGATGGCATCGGCGGCGGCTTTGGTGCGCAGGTAGTACATGCCGGTTTTCAGGCCCTTCTTCCAGCTATGGAAGTGCATGCTGGTGAGCTTGCCGAAGTTCACGTTCTGCACGTGCAGGTTCAGGCTCTGGCTCTGGCAGATGTAGGCGCCCCGGTCAGCGGACATATCAATAATGCGGCGCTGCGAAATCTCCCACACCGTTTTGTACAGGTCCTTAATGTGCTGCGGAATGTTGGGGATGTCCTGCACCGAGCCGTTGGCGGCAATGATGGCCGTCTTCATCTGATCGTTCCAGATGCCCAGCTTCACCAGGTCCTTCAGGAGGTGCTTGTTCACCACCATAAACTCGCCGCTCAGCACGCGGCGCACGTAAATGTTGGAGGTATACGGCTCAAACGACTCGTTATTACCCAGAATCTGGGCCGTAGAAGCCGTCGGCATGGGCGCTACCAGCAGGGAGTTGCGCACGCCGTGCTCCATTACCTGCTGGCGCAGGGTATCCCAGTCCCAACGGCCGGAGTCGGGCGTTACGCCCCACAGATCAAACTGGAACTTGCCCTGGCTCAGGGGTGAGCCCTGGAAGGTTTCGTAGGCGCCGTCCTTCATGGCCAGGTCCTTGGAGGCCGTCATGGCCGCGAAGTAGATGGTCTCGAAGATGTCCTTGTTCAGTCCGCTTGCCTCGTCGCTCTCGAAGGGCATGCGCAGCGCAATGAACGTATCGGCCAGCCCCTGCACACCCAACCCGATGGGGCGGTGGCGGCGGTTGCTGCGCTCCGCCTCGGGCACGGGGTAGTAGTTGATGTCAATTACCTTGTTCAGGTTCTTGGTGGCGTGGTACGTTACCTCGTACAGCTTGTCGTGGTCGAACATCACGGTGCCGTTTTCTTCTTTGAGGTAGCGCGGCAGCGCCAGCGAGGCCAGGTTGCACACCGCAATTTCGTTCTCGTCGGTGTACTCCATTATCTCGGTGCACAGGTTGGAGGACTTAATGGTGCCCAGGTTCTGCTGGTTGCTCTTGCTGTTGGCAGCGTCCTTGAACAGCATGTAGGGCGTGCCGGTCTCCTGCTGGCTTTCCAGAATAGAGAACCACAGCTCCTGCGCCTTAATGGTTTTGCGGCCGCGGCCTTCGCGCTCATACTTCTCGTAGAGGCGCTCGAAGTCCTTACCCCAGGTGTCGCCCAGGCCGGGGCACTCGTTGGGGCACATCAGCGTCCAGTCGGCGTTGGCTTCCACGCGCTTCATGAACAGGTCGGGCGTCCAGAGGGCGTAGAACAGGTCGCGGGCGCGGTTTTCCTCCTTGCCGTGGTTCTTTTTTAGATCCAGGAAGTCGAAGATATCGGCGTGCCAGGGCTCAATGTAGATGGCGAAGGCGCCTTTGCGCTTGCCGCCGCCCTGGTCTACGTAGCGGGCCGTGTCGTTAAACACTTTCAGCATCGGGATGATGCCGTTGCTGGTGCCGTTGGTGCCTTTGATGTAGGAACCGGTGGCGCGCACGTTGTGAATGCTCAGGCCAATGCCGCCGGCTGACTGCGAAATCTGAGCGCAGTTTTTCAGGGTGTCGTAAATGCCCGTGATGGAGTCGTCCTTCATCGTGAGCAGGAAGCAGGAGCTGAGCTGGGGCTTGGGCGAGCCGGCGTTGAACAGCGTAGGCGTGGCGTGCGTGAACCACCGCTCGCTCATGAGGTTGTAGGTCTCAATAGCCGACTCCAGATCGTCCTTATGGATGCCAATGGCGACACGCATGAGCATGTGCTGGGGTCGCTCTACCACTTTGCCGTCTACGCGCAGCAGGTAGCTCCGCTCGAGGGTTTTAAAGCCGAAGTAGTCGTAGCTGTAGTCCCGGTCATAGATGATGGCCGAGTCCAGGGTAGCGGCGTGCTTGTGAATTACCTCCCACACGTCTTTGGCAATGAGGGAAGCGTTTTCGCCGGTTTTGGGGTCCTCGTAGGTGTACAGCCGCTTCATGGTGCTGCTGAACGACTTGGAGGTAACCTTGTGCAGATTGCTCACGGCAATGCGCGCCGCCAGAATAGCGTAGTCGGGATGCTTAGTGGTGAGCGAGGCGGCGGTTTCCGCGGCCAGGTTGTCCAGCTCTACGGTGGTTACGCCGTCGTAAATGCCATCAATGACCTTTTTGGCCACCTCCACCGGCGATACGAACATCATGTTAAGCCCGTAACAGAGCTTTTCAATGCGTGCCGTGACTTTGTCGAATTTCACGGATTCGCGGCGACCGTCGCGTTTGAGTACCAGCATAGACGTAGCAGGTTATGAGGTTGGATAGGATGGGGCTGCTCTGCGCAGAGCCAGCCGAAGGTTCTAACAAGAGGCGCAATCCGCCGCTCACGGAGCAGATTGATTCCGGAAGTTATCGGTCTTCCACGGGCAGGACAAACCTTCTTTTCAGAAGTTTTCCACATTGCCTTAAATCAGTGCAATTCAGCAGGTTTTTGTATCGGCGCCGCGCTATGTTGCCGGGGAAGGCAAGCGGAAATTCGGGTTGCGCGGGAGTGGGGAATTTGGTACAACAGGGTAGGGCGGGGGAGGCGGAGTCAGGCAGCTTCCCCTCTCTGAAAGATGACTATTCTTCCAACTCAGCTACTAAATTTTCCACGCCATTTTTCTCTCTGTCATCCTGAGCTTGCGAAGGACCTTATCACGCTAGAACGACAAGCGTAACAACGACTCGCCCTAGCGTGAGAAGGTCCTTCGCAAGCTCAGGATGACACATGTGGGGCAGAATGTTGAGTTAGGCTGTAAGGGGGAGTTGATGGAGGAGAAGTTTTGGCAACCCATCCTGGCAATCTAGCCTGGCATGAGAAACTCCCACTGCTCATTCTGCGTGGCTATGAGGGCATTCTTTTTGGTGCGCGTCCAGCCTTTTAGCTCTTTTTCGCGGGCAATGGCGGTCTGGCTGTCGGTGTACTCTTCGAAGTAGATGAGGTGGTAGCAGAAGTAGCGCCCGGCAAAGGTCTGCGGCTGGCCCCGGTTTTCGTAGTGCTGCGCCAGCCGGTCGCGTAGGTTATTGGTGATGCCGATGTACAGTACGCTACGGGCAGGATTGGTAGTGATGTAGGTATAGTAGGGCATAGAGCAGATAATTAACTCTCGCTTAAAGCAAACTGTCATCCTGAGCCAAGCGAAGGACCTTATCACGCTGGAACGATACTCGTTGTTACGACTCGTGCTAACGTGACAAGGTCCTTCGCTTGGCTCAGGATGACAGGGGGGGTAGAGGGCTTCTGTACTTCTGGAAGGCTTCGGTTAAAAATCCTCGTCCAGCGAAAAAGCGTTTTCGGTACGCTCACTCATTACGCCGGCTTTCTGGTACTCGGCCACGCGCTTCTCGAAGAAGTTGGTTTTGCCCTGCAGCGAAATCATTTCCATGAAGTCGAAGGGGTTGGTGGCGTTGTAGATTTTGCTGTAGCCCAAGCTTTGCAGCAGGCGGTCGGCCACAAACTCGATGTACTGCGACATGGCCTTGGCGTTCATGCCAATCAGGTTCACGGGCAGGGCATCGGTCACGAACTCCTGCTCAATCTGCACCGCGTCGCGGATGATGGCGTGCACGCGAGCCTCGGGCAGCTTGTTTACCAGGTACTTCTCGTAGAGCAGGCAGGCGAAGTCGCAGTGCAGGCCCTCGTCGCGGCTGATGAGCTCGTTGCTGAAGGTGAGGCCCGGCATGAGGCCGCGCTTCTTCAGCCAGAAGATGGAGCAGAACGAGCCGGAGAAGAAAATGCCTTCCACCGCCGCGAAGGCAATGATGCGCTCGGCAAAGTCTTCGGAGTTAATCCACTTCAGGGCCCACTCGCCTTTCTTCTTCACGCAGGGCACGGTTTCCAGTGCGTTGAAGAGGCGGTCCTTTTCCTTGGGGTCTTTGATGTAGGTGTCAATCAGCAGGGAGTAGGTTTCCGAATGGATGTTTTCCATCATGATCTGGAAACCGTAGAAGCAGCGCGCCTCGGGCATCTGCACTTCCTGCATGAAGTTCACGGCCAGGTTCTCGTTCACAATGCCATCAGAGGCAGCGAAGAAAGCCAGCACGTGGCTGATGAAGTGCCGCTCGCCATCGTTGAGGGCTTCCCAGTCCTTCTGGTCCTGGCTCAGGTCGATTTCCTCGGCCGTCCAGAAGGAGGCTTCGGCTTTCTTGTACATCTGCCACACCGTATCGTGCTGAATGGGGAACAGTACAAAGCGGTTGGGATTTTCGACGAGCAAAGGTTCCATAGCAGGCAAGGTTTGAGTAGCGAATTAAGACCGGAACAGCCGGGGAAGTCGTGGTTTTCAACTTCGTGGCAACCGGAATGTTTTGGAATATCCGGCGGGCAGCTGCCAACCCCGGAGCATCAAATATAAACCGCAGTTTCGGGAGCCGCGCCCCCCGAGCCCGTTTTTTCTCTGTTAATTTTTGTGTATGCCCCGAATGTTGTCCACAACGGCAAAAGCTGGAAAATACCCCGAGAAATACCAAAAAGCAGGGATTTTACAAAAGTTATCCACAAATGAGGTGTGGACAATCATAATTATCCACAAAAATGTTATTCGCGTGCTCTGTGCGGGAGCCTCATAAGTAGGGCTGAGGGCGCCGGGCCGGGTAGGGATAATGATGATTAACGAGTTAGGTTTGGAATTGTAGATTCGTACTTGTACTTTTGCCTTCCATTTTTCAGAAACCGCGAAGACGCCGATGTACGCAATCGTCAACATAGCTGGCAAGCAGACCAAGGTCGAAGCCAATAAATTTGTATACGCTCACCGACTGGCCGGCAACGTCGGCGACAAGGTGGAGTTGGGCAAAGCCCTGCTGACCGATGACAACGGTACGCTGACCATCGGCGCGCCCTTGCTGGACGTAGCCGTAACGGGTACTATTCTGGAGCACGTAAAGGGCGACAAAGTCCTGGTGTTCAAGAAGAAGCGCCGTAAGGGATACAAGAAGCTGAACGGTCACCGTCAGCAGTTCACCAAAGTAATGATCAACAGCATCGGCTAAGGAAAGCGGTAAGCTAGCGGCCTCTGGTCAGTAGCTTTCTCTTCCCGGCTGGGCTTTCCTCAGACCATCAGCTAGCAGCCAACCGCTGGTAGCTAAAAGTTCAAAATACCATGGCACATAAGAAAGGCGTAGGCTCTTCCAACAACGGCCGCGAGTCGCATTCCAAGCGTCTGGGCGTGAAAATCTTCGGTGGCCAGGCCATCATTTCCGGCAACATCATCGTGCGTCAGCGTGGCACCAAGCACCACCCCGGCCAGAACGTGGGTATCGGCAAGGACCACACCCTGTTCGCTATGATTGATGGTACCGTGCAGTTCCGCAAGGGCCGCAAAGACCGTTCTTTCGTATCGGTTCTGCCCGCAGCGGTAGACGCCGCTGAGGTTCACACCTCGGCTACGGAGTCGGCTGAAGACAACAAGTAAGCTTTTTAAGCTTCGCTTTTTCAGAAAGGGACTGTCCGCAAGGGCTGTCCCTTTCTGCATTGCGGTGAGAGGTGCACTCCTATTTACCCCTCAAATACTCTCAGCTAACCCTCAAGTTGTGTCATCCTGAGCTTGCGAAGGACCTTCTCACGCCAAAACGATAATCGTTGTAACGACTCGTTCTAGCGTGAGAAGGTCCTTCGCTTTGCTCAGGATGACAGAGGAGGTTGGTGGTCAGGGCCTTTAAGCTGAGGTGCTGCCTAAGGCGTAGAGCACGGGTTTGCTGGGGCTGGCGTCCAGCTCCAGGCTGGTGATTTGCAGGTTGAGCAGGTAGAGGCCGTCTTCTACTTCATCGGGCACGAAGATGAGCTCAGTGATGGTGGCCTGGTGGCGGGTGGCGTGCGGGTACTGCCAGAAGGCGTGGTGGGCCAGCAGCTGGCCAGCATCTTCTTCCCGGTCTACGCTGGGCAGGTCCAGCAGCAGGTGCTCGATGTGGTGCTCAGCCAGGTATTGGGCCAGGGCAGGCTCTACATAGGTGGGGTTGGTACCGGAGTATTGGCGGCTGCGCTTGGACTTGTGGTTGGGGAGCGTGCGCAGAATCAGGGCTTCGGGGCGAATGGCGGCATCGGGTCCGGCGTTCAGCTCGCGCAGCACGTCGGCCAGCATGACCACCTCGTCGCCGTTGGGCTGGGGGCGGGGCTGCACCGATACCAGCCGGGCTACGAACAGGAAGCGGCGTAGGCAACGGTTGAGAGTGGCTGCCGGATCGGGGGAGATGTGCCCGTAGCATTCGGTGTGGGTGCCGTTGCCGTGGGGGGTTACGTGTACGCGCTTGTAGTTGGTACTACCCCCATCGGCCACGCTGCCCACAAAACTGCCTACCCGGATAACATCAAACTGCACCGGCTCAGCCCAGAAGCAATTCACCTGGTTTTCGCCGGGAGCCAGCGGCAGGGAAATATCCAGCGGGGCGGCCGGGTTGAAGGTGAAGGTGCGGTTTTGATAGGGGTAGGTGGCGAGCATGGGGGCGGTGGCGGAATTAGGAAGATGCAAAGTAAAAGAACGTCATGTCGAGCGCAGTCGAGACATCTCGCTAGTGTGGTATACAATGATTAGCACCACAACCTCAGCACGCGAGATGTCTCGACTGCGCTCGACATGACGGGCTTTTTGTAAAGACGTACTTTGCTCAACAACGGCGGGAGCGAGATGCTTGGGCTTCGCTCAGCAGGACGACCGATTTATGCTGGCTAACTTTAACTCTCAACAGCCCCCAATTACAGACTTATCGGCACCGGGGCTTCGGCGTTGGTGCCGGTGGCCTGGGCTTCGGCCAGCCGATTTAAAATATGGCTGATTTCGAGGGCGTGGCTGAGAATCATGAAGTGGCCGCCACCCTGGATAAGATAATCTACGGGAGCGGGGCCGGGTGGGAATACCCGGTCTTTCGTGCCCAGAATCTGCAGGCAGCGGCCGGTATCGGTGCTGTCCCAGTGCAGGAGCCGGTCGATGGCCCAGCGGGTGTAGCGGGGCTCCATATCGCCCAGAATCTCCTTGAACAGGCGGTACTCTTCGCCGTTACGCACCCCGAAATACCACTGCCCGGCGCGCGGGAACAGCTTCAGCAACTGGGGCGGCACCAGCTTATACACCCCGGAAGCCCGGATAGCGCGCAGCGAAAGAGGCAGGCAGCCGGCATCCGGAATGCTGGATATCAGCACTGCCTCGGCCAGCGGCCGCAGCCGGCATAACTCCAGCGCCACCACCCCGCCAAACGATACGCCCACTACCAGACAAGGCTGCGTGGAATCCACTAATTCGGCTATGCGGGCTACGTAATGCGGCAGGCTTTCCTGCTGCAGAGGCGTGAGCCAGGGAAGTACCTTTACCGGGCTACGTAGCAGCGGCAGCAGGTTGCGAAAAACCCGCTCATCAGCGCCCAGCCCGGGAATCAGGTACATCATAGCGGCAGGCTTATGACTCGAGGCGCAGGTAGATGTCTTCGAGGTAAAAGATGTTGTGCGGCATGGCTTCCTCGTCGTCCTCGTCGGTGTCGGCGGGGTAGGTGCAGGACAGCTTCAGGGCCACATCGGGCAGCACCACGGGCGGCGACGCTTCGGTGTTGTACTCCAGCAGGCAGGGCCAGTCGGTTACGGTAGCCAGGGCATCGGCTACCTGTTCCTGCAGGGCCTCGGCGCGCGGGCCGGCCAGGCGCAGAATCACATCAAGCGCCTGAAACTCCAGGCCCAGATGGAAAAAATGCAGGTCATCGTCGAACACCGTGGTAGCCCACAGGGTCACGTCGTTGGTGTTGTCGAAGACAATGGCGGTAAGCTGAACATGCTCGACGAAGAAGTCGGCATCGTCCACGAGGGCATCAATCAGGCGGTTCATTGCCTCAATGTACGGGAAAACCGGACGCGACGTACGGCCAATTTTCCAGGGATTGAAGACCAATACGTTGCCCCGCCGGCTTACTCCTGAAACAGCTCCAGCGTAATCTGATCGGCCAGCAGCTTGCCCTGGTCCGTGAGCTGCAGCACCTCCTGGCGGATGGTGGCCTGCCCGGTGGCCTGGAGCTGCTGCAGGTAGGCCGCGTGGGTGCCGAGCAGGTCTACGCCCAGGTGCTGGCGCAGGTGGCGCAGGTCGCAGCCCTGGGCGGTGCGCAGGCTGGTCATCAGGTACTCGTTGGCGCGGTTGGTGGGGGAGAGGATTTCCACGGTGGCAGGCACCTGCTGGCGCTCCAGCACGGCGGCCACGTACTGCGGGTTGTTGGCCACAGTATACTGCCGGCTGCTGCCGTTGAAGGAGTGGGCGCTGGGACCCAGGCCCAGGTATGGCACCCCGCGCCAGTAGGCGGAGTTGTGGCGCGACTCGCGGCCGGGCTGGCAGAAGTTGCTGATTTCGTACTGCTGGTAGCCGTGGGCGCGCATCTGCGTGAGCAGCAGCTCAAACTGCTGGGCCACAAACTCATCGGGTGGGGCCTTAAACGTGCCTTTTTTGAGTTGATGCCCGAACACCGTGCCGGGCTCAATGGTAAGGGCGTAGCAGGAAAGGTGCGGCACCTGCAGGGCAAACGCCCGGGCCATGTCCTGCTCCCAGATGCTATGGTCGGGGGCCGGCACGCCGTAAATCAGATCCACCGAAATATTCTCGAAGCCCGCGTCCTGGGCCAGCCGCACGGCCGTTTCCGATTCGGCGGCGGAGTGGGCGCGGTTCATCAGCCGCAGGTGGGGCTCGTGGAAGCTCTGCAGGCCGATGCTGAGGCGGTTGATGGGGGAGGCGGCCAGCTCCCGCACTTTCAGGGCCGTGAGGTCGTCGGGGTTGGCTTCCAGGGTAATTTCAGCCCCTTCTGCTACCCGGAAATGGCGGTGAATTTCCTCCAGGATGAAGTCCAGCTCAGCGGCCGTGAGCAGGGAAGGCGTGCCGCCGCCGAAGTAGATAGTGTCCAGCACGGCATCCGGGCCCAGGTAGTCGCGGCGCAGGGCCAGTTCCTGGCCAATGGCTTCTACCAGGCGGCTTTTCAGCGCCAGGGAGGTGCTGAAATGGAAGTCGCAGTAGTGGCAGGCCTGCTTGCAGAAGGGAATATGGAGGTAGAGTCCGGGCATGAAGCAATCCGCAGCGGCCGGGCAGGGTGCCTGGGGCGTTGCGGGGTACAAAGATAACGCTTGAGCCGGGGAGAATGGGGGCAGCCAGCAGCGGCCTGCCTTCATTTGCCGGCCAGAATCAGCAGATCCGTGGTGACAGTATCGTTCTGACCAGGCGTAGTCAGGCGCTGCACTTCGATGTCCCTGAACCCACTTTCGGTAAGGGCTTCCAGAAGATAATCGGCCTGATGGAAATACATGTACAAAGCCTCGCCGGAACTGGAATACTGCAGGCCCGACTTGCTATAGTCCTCCTCCATGGTACTGATATACAGCGTCCCATCTTCGGTCAGCAGCGCGGCCGCATCGTGAATGAGCTTTACAGCTTCTTCTTTGGAAAGATAGGGCAGAAAAAAGCCGCACATAATGGCATCATACTGCCGGTCGAGCTGACTGATATGCCGTCCGTCCAGTAGTTGAAATTCCACCGTGGGGTTATTCTGCCGGGCCAGCGCCAGCATGTTCGGAGCCAGGTCGATACCCAGGATTTGAAAATCGGGGCGTTGACGGAGCAGGTACTGGGTGATGTTGCCGGGGCCACAGGCAATTTCCAGAACGGCTGGGTTGGGCTTAGCAACGCGGCGGCAAAAAGCGTCGAAGGAAGCATGATACTGTTCCTGCTGCATGTACCTGGCCTGGTACTGATTGGCCAGCTTATCGAACAAGGCGACGGCAGTAGGGTTGTGGTCCATAAGGTGCAAGCGTTGAGGATAGTATATAAATAGAAGCTTACCGGGCCTGGGAGTTCATTCGGCTGAAGTGCATATACCAGTTCCACTCCCATGATTGGCCGTTGTCAGCAGAAAAAGCCTGACTCCACACCGGATTTTCTTTGTCCCGGGCATCCCACCGGAACATGACCAGAATTTCCCGGCCGTCAAAAATGTCCTTGGTGAAGAAATGCGCAACGTCCTGATCGAAGGAGCCAACCACGGGCGGGTCTAACCGGCCGGCGTTGGAATCAGCCCAGTAGATACTCCAGAGCCGGGTAGTAGGGTTGAAAAGCCTGACCAACATTCCTTCAAATGGCACACCATCAAACGTAGCCAGGTAATTATCGATGTTTCCCAGGCCCTGCAAAACCCGATGCATTTCCTGCGTCGATTCAAACTCTATCCATTCAGTACAGTTCGCCAACCGGGATTTCAACTTGCGGTTATGCAGCTTCCACTGGCCTTCATAAAAATCAAAGTCATGTTTGGAAGAGGTAGCCGAGGCGGTAATGAGCAGTTCGCCGGTGGAGGTAAAGCTTACTTCAGGAATTTCAATAGGATTGATGGCTCGGGGCATTTTTAGTAGTTGAGAATAGGATGGCTACAAAACGCGGCAATATAGTCTAGTCCTCACATCAGCTGCCTGTCTGGATACAGATTCAGTATTTCCCGGCGCTGTCTTATTGTTCCTGGCACGAAACCGCCGGTTTTGCGTTTACTTGCCGTCATGGCCGTGCGCTTACTGCTTTTTCTGGGATGCTGCTGGCTGCTCCTGAGCGGCTCCGGTAGCGCGTGGGCGCAGATTTCGCCGGCAGCACCCAACGTGCCGGGCCTGGCTACTCCACCGCTGCCTCCTAAAACTACTCCTGACACTACCCGCCAGCGGACCGCTGTGCAGGCCCGGCCACGCACACTGGTACTGGAAACCGAAGCCACCGACCAGCCCGTGGTGCGGCGCTACCGCTACCGCCGCCTGCTGCCCGATTCCCTGGCCGTGCTGCGCGAAGTGCGGGCCCTGGTGCTCAGCCTGCAGAACGATGCCTACCTCACCGCCTCCGCCGACACGCTGCAGTGGCAAGCTGATACCGTACGGGTGCGCCTGTACGTGGGGGAGCCCTTCCGCTGGGCCCGCCTGCGTAACGGCAACCTCGGCGACGCCCTGCTAACCCGCGCCGGCTACCGGGAGCGGTTCTTCACCAACAAGCCCTTTGTGCCCGCCGACTGGGTGCGCCTGCAGCAGCGCATTCTTGCCGAAGCCGAAAACCAGGGCTACCCCTTCGCCACCGTTCGCCTCGATTCGTTCCAGCTCACGGGCCGCGACATTGCCGGCCGGGTAGTGCTGGAGCGCGGGCCGGTGGTGTATTTCGACTCCCTGCAGATTGTGGGCGCCACCAAAACGCGCAAGCAGTTCCTGATGCGGTACCTGCAGATTCTGCCCAACCAGCCCTACAGTCAGCAGCGCGTAGATGCGGCGGCACGGCTGTTGCGCCAGCTGCCCTATCTGCGGGTGAAGGCCAACCCCGAAGTGCGCTTTGCCCAAAGTAAAGCGCGCGTATACCTGCTGCTGGAAGACCGTCCCGCCAACCAGTTTGATGCCATTGTGGGCGTGCTGCCCAACCCCGCGCCCGGCCCCACCCAAAAGCGCGTGCAGCTCACCGGTGACGTAACCATTAATCTGCGCAACCTGCGCGGCGGCGGCAAACAACTGGGCCTGCAGTGGCGCAAAGTTGATGCCCTTTCGCAGCTGCTGGATGCGCAGTACGTGCACCCGGGATTTTTCGGCACGCCGCTGGAGGTAAGCGGCAGCTTTAATCTGTACCGGCAGAACGAGGCGTTCCAAACTATCCGGCCCCGCGTGCAGGTCACCTACCCCATGGCCAGGGCCGGGCGCATTGCCTTTTTCACCGAGCGGCGTGGCTCCCGCCTCTTGGCCGATTCCACCTTCCGCCAGCGCACCACGCTGCCCCCCAACATCGACACCGAATACAACTCCTACGGCCTGGACTACTCCTGGAACACCCTGGATGACCTGTATTTCCCCCGCCAGGGCGTGCTGGTGACGGCGCAGGCCGCCATCGGCAACAAGCGCATTTTCAAAAACTCCGAGCTCAATGACACGCTCTACCAGCGCCTGCCCCTGCGCTCCACGCAAACCACGCTGGGCCTGCGCGCGGAGCGGTATTTCCGGGTAGGGCGCAACGGGGTGGTACTCACGCGGGTGCGTGGCGAGATGCTGCTCAACCAGCGCCTGTTCCTCAACGACCTGTTCCGTCTGGGCGGCCTCACTACCCTGCGGGGCTTCAACGAGCTGAATTTCTACGCTAACCAGTATGCCGTGGGCACGGTGGAATTTCGGCAGTATACCGGGCAGGATGCGTACGTTTTCCTGTTTGCCGATCAGGGAATGCTGCAGCAGGATATAGTGGGTGCCCAAAGTACCAACAACCCCACCGGCCTGGGCGCCGGCCTGAGCTTCCGTACCGGCGCCGGGGTATTTCAGTTTGTGTATTCCGTGGGCCGGGCCAAAGGGCAGGCGCTGGCGCTGGGGGCCTCTAAAATCCACTTCGGCATCACCAATCGGTTTTAGCAGAGCTGGTAATACGGCACACAAAAGCCGCTGCGGTTATACCACAGCGGCTTTTATTATCAGCTATTAGTCTTATTTCAGCGCGGCCTTCAGCTGGCTGGCGGCCAGGTCCTGGGCTTCGCGGGCTTGAGGTACTACGGTGCCCATGCCAAAGAATTCGTGGGTTACGTTGTCATAACTCTGGTACTTCACCGGAATGCCGGCGGCCTGCAGCTTGTCGGCGTAGGCTTTCCCTTCACTCATCAGTGGGTCGATACCCGCCCCGATAACCGTGGCGGGGGCCAGGCCTTTCAGGTTGGTCACTTTCACCAGCGAAATCAGGGGGCTGTTACCGTCGGCGGGGGTGCGTAGGTAGTGCTTGAAGAACCAGGCCATGAAAGGCTTGCTCAGGGGCTTGGCGTTGGCGTTTTTCTGATACGAGGGCGTATTCATATCGTAGCCGGCAATGGGATAGACCAGCAGCTGGTGTTTAGGCTGGGCAAGGCCTTTGTCGCGGGCCATAATGCAGACGTTAGCGGCTAAGTTGCCGCCGGCGCTTTCTCCGGCCACGGCTACGCGCTTAGGGTCGCCGTTGATGGAAGCGGCATTCTTCAGTACCCACTGGTAGGCTGCAAAGGCATCGTTATGAGCCGTCGGGAATTTGTGTTCCGGCGCCTGCCGGTAAGCCACCGATACGAAAATGGCGCCCGTTTTCTCGGCCAGGGCCCGCACAGATGGGTCATAGGTATCGAGGTTGGCAATGACCCAGCCACCGCCGTGGTAATACACTACTACCGGCAGCGGACCTGTGGCGCCGCGTGGCGTATAGATGCGGGCTCTAACTCCTGGTGCTACCTCTTTCGTGACGGTATCCAGCGGGGAAGCCGGCATGGGAATACCATGCTCCTGCATCACGGCCATTACCGCATCGGTAGGTGAAGGAGCCTTGCGCACTTCCTGGGGGGTGAGTTTTTCCGGAGGCGTGGGGCCACTTAAGCTGGCCAGCTTATCAATAACCACCTGCATTTCCGGGCCTATGTTTGGGGCCCAGCTGGGTGCCGGCCCGGCAGGTTTCAGGGGCTTTTGCGCGCCGGTTGTGGCAGTATCGCTGGTGGTCGTGGCCATGCCGGTACTATCGGTGGCCACATTCGTGGTGGTTTGCTCAGTTTTGGTTTCCGTGCTGCAGGCTGTCAGCATTCCGGCGCATAAAGCCGGCAACAACCATGCTTTTGCTCCGCGTAGGGATATGAAAGTAAGGTTCATTAGGTATCGGAGGATAAAATGTGAATCATTCAATTGAAAAACGCTTACGTAATATTTTTACTGTTTAGCTGAATAGAATAAAATTTTCCTTTCCTGGCCTGTCTGATTTTTGCTAAAAAAAGGCCCTGATTATCAGGTGTCAAACTCTCGGGTCATGGTTTTTTTGCTCTGAATCATGCTTTTCCCAAAAAGGCTCGTACATTTGCAGAACCAAACAGTGCGGGGTGGAGCAGTTGGTAGCTCGTTGGGCTCATAACCCAAAGGTCACTGGTTCGAGTCCAGTCCCCGCTACCTAAAAGGGCCTGATTGTCTTTCCAGACAGTCAGGCCCTTTTCTTTGTTAAGTCTAGCTGTAGCCGGGGCCATGACCTTGTCCAGGCACGGCCCCGGTTTTACAAACTATTTCCGGACGGCTATTCGCATCGTCTGCACTTTGGAGGACGTTACCAGGCGGGCGAAGTAGATGCCCTCCGCCAGTTCCCGGCCACTCAGCTCAAAGGAATAAACCCGGCCGGCTTCGGCAGTGCCTGTTTGAATTCGCTTCATGAGCATGCCTTTGGCATCGTACAGCGTTAGCTCATAGCTGTCATCCTTGTCCAGCGCGAAGGTGAGGGTTGTTTTCTCGGAGAAGGGATTGGGGAAGTTGGAGAAAGTCGCCTTCGATGCTGCGGCAGGGGCTGGGCCATCTGTGGTTGTCAGCGTGCTGGTCTTGGTGCTGGTCTTCACGTCAGGATTGTGGATGACGATGGAGCCTCCCTGGATAACAGTAGTTGGAGCATTGACCAAATCGAAGTTATCCGCCTGGTTGTCCAGCAGGTTGTCGTACACAATGGCGCTGGTGGCTACATCCCATATTTTGATACGGAAACGGTCGACCTTGGTATCCCCATTGTATTGGCCATCTACGGCCGAGGTCATAAAGCCATAGTTGCCGGTGCCATTAATTGTTCCTACACCTTTATAGCTGGCCTTGCTCCCGGAAATGACCAGGCGGGCAGCTTCATAGGAGGTACTGTTAAAGTTTACATCACCGGCCTTAAACTGGAATTCGGTGTTGCCCTCTACTACCGTGGTGGAGCCTTTTTTATACTTGGCCACAAAGCCGAAGTTGGCTTTGCCTTCTGCCGCGGTGTTTGTACGGAGGGCTCCTTTTGGCGACCAGATCCAACCGCCACCCGTAACAAAGCCTCCGTTGGGGTCATAAATAACCACATACTGATAGGTGAGCGGAGTGGCTTGTAAGGGCGCCGCCGCAGTAGCAGTTGCACTACTGCCTCCATTATCGGTCAGGCTGAGCGTGAGGTTGTATACACCGGGAGTTTTGTAGGTATAGGAGCCCGTGACAGTCAGCACGCCACTGACGACGGAAACCGTTCCGGTAGAAGTGCTGCCATCGTCCCAATTCCAGGTTGCGGTATAATTACCAGCTGCGAAGGCGTCTACATCGGTAAACACGGCACTCACATTCACTGCTGTATTAATGGCCATAGGGGCAGTGGGAGCAGTGATACTGGTGATGACCGGCATGTCGTTGACAGGATTTACCGTGATGGTAAAACTCTGGGCCACGCTTTCATCAGTGCCACTATTCGCTACTCCGCCATTGTCTTGCAGTTTGACGCTTATCGTGGCTGCCCCGTTGGCATTAGGAGCCAGGGTGTAGGTGAGCCGGCCAGTGGCATCAATAGCAGGCTGCCCAGTGCTGGTGAACAGGGTTGTGTTGGTATTGCTCACCACAAAGGTCACCTGTTGAGTACTCTCGTTGGCAGGCCCGGCACTGATGGCCGTTGCCCAGGTGATACTCTGTGCTCCGGCGTCTTCCAGAACAATCTGGTCGGCGCCTTTGGTGAAGGAAGGCGCATCGTTGACGGCATTAACCGTAATGGTGAATGTCTGTATCTCGCTTTCCGCTATACCACCAGCAGCAACGCCCCCAGTGTCTTTAATATTTACACTGACGGTGGCTACCCCATTGGCATTGGCAGCCGGCGTATACGTAAGCTTACCGGTGGCGTCTACCGCTGGCTGGGCAGCAAACAAACCGGTATTGGAGTTGCTCACCACAAAGCTCAGCGTCTGTGTTGCCTCGTTAGCGGGGCCGGCGCTGAGGGCCGTAGCCCAGCCACTGATAGTTTGCGCTGCGGCATCTTCATTTACCACCTGGTCAATGCCTTTCGTGAAGGAAGGAGCATCGTTAATCGGATTAACCGTAACGGTAAAGCTCTGAGTCGTTTCAGCTTCACCATCACTAACTTTCACCGTTACCGTAGCTGAGCCAAACTGGTTGGCTGTGGGGGTGTATTTAAGCGTGCCAGTGCCCTCAGGGCTGGTATAAACTACGGTAGGATTAGCCAGCAGCGCTGTATTTCCAGAGATGGCCGTCACGGTTAGCGTTTGGGTTTCGTTGGCGGCTCCGGTGCTGATGCCGCTCAGCGAGAGGGTTTGCTCGGAGGCATCTTCATTGATAGCAGCTGGGGCAGATATAGCAGCCAGCGTGGGCACATCATTCACTGCGTTAACAGTCAGAGAAACGGTGGCAACAGCCGATGTTAACTCCCCATCATTCACCGTGAAGGTGAATGAGTCCGGGCCGTTGTAGTCAGCGGCTGGCTTATAGCTAAAGCTGCCGTTCGCCAGCACCCAGGCGGTGCCGTGTAACGGGGCCGTACCGAGGGCAAACATCAGGCTGTAGCCTTCAATATCTGAGCCCGTCAGGGTGCCGGTTTTCTCTGTGTCCTCATTCGTGCTGATGGTGGTAGCATCGGCCACCGGCGCATCATTCACGGCCGTTACAGTCAGGGCTACTGTGGCCAGGTTGCTTGCAGCGTGGGCGGCATCCTGGGCTTTGTAGGTGAAGGAGTCGGGGCCGTTGTAATTCGTGGCCGGGGTGTAGGTGTAGCTGCCGTCGGGGTTGAGCGTGAGCGAACCATGTGCCGGGCCTGTCACTAGTACGGCCGTCAAGGTAGCATCATCCACATCAGTATCATTGGCCACTACCGAGCCCCCATATAGTGCGGAATCCTCGTTTACTGTTCCCGTGTCTTTCATGGCCACCGGAGCGTCATTCACCGGCGTGATGTTGATAGTAAAAGTTTGCTCCGCGCTTTGTGCTACCCCGCCATAAGTAGTGCCGCCATCATCAGTCAGCGTTACCTGAAGAGTGGCAACACCGTTGGCATTAGCTGCGGGCGTATACGTGAGCTGGCCAGTGGCATCAATAGCGGGCTGGCCGGTGCTGGTGAACAGGGTTGTGTTGGTATTGCTCACCACAAAGGTCACCTGTTGAGTACTCTCGTTGGCAGGCCCGGCACTGATGGCCGTCGCCCAGGCGACACTCTGCGCCCCGGCGTCTTCCAGCACTGTCTGGTCAGCGCCTTTCGTGAAGGAAGGCGCGTCGTTGACGGCATTGACGGTGATGGTAAAGGTTCTGGATACCTCCAGGTCTCCGTCATTCACTTTTACAGTAATCAAAGCAGAGCCATACTGGTTAGCCTTAGGGGTATACTTTAAGCTGCCAGTAACTTCCTGGCTGGTATAAAGCACTGCTATATTATCGATAAGGGACGTGTTGTCGGAAGTTGCCGTTACCGTAAGTGTCTGTACTTCGTTGGCTGCTCCACTACTAATTCCACTAAGCAACATGGTCTGCTCAGGGGCATCTTCATTAATAGCCTCTGGTGCAGAAATAGCTGCCAAGGTAGGCGCATCGTTGACGGGCGTTACCGTGATAGACACAGTAGCCGGTGCGGAATCCAGCGCCCCATCATTCACTTTAAAAGTAAACGAGTCGGAGCCATAGTAATCGGCGTTAGGCGTATACGTGAAAGTATGGCCAGACCCGGATACGGAGCCATTATTAGGGTTTCCTACTATGCTATAAGTCAGGGCATCCCCTTCTATATCCGTTCCCGTCAGAGTAATCAATTTGGCTACATCCTCCTCGGTGGAGACGCTTTGCGCCTCAGCCACGGGGGCATCGTTAACCGGGGTGACGTCCAGGGTAATGGTATTGGGGGTTGGGTCCAGGTCGAGGCCTCCATTACTGGTGCCGCCATTATCCTGCACCTGGAAAGTGAAGCTGCTATAGCTGGTCCCGTTGGCGTTCAGGGCAGGGGAGAAGGATAGATTTGCCAGACTAGCGGCTGGAACCAGTTGCGCTGCTGTTACCGGGGAACCACTGAGCTTAAGCGTCCCTGCGGCGGGCAGCGTTGTGATTTTCACGCCGGACAGGCTGTTGCCATCGGTATCCGAGAAACCGAAATCTGTCGCTGCAAAAGTATAATTTGTATCCTCCAGCGTAGTGAGCGTATTATCTGTGCCTGCTGGCTCATCGTTGACCGAATTCACCGTGATAGTGAATTCTTGGGTAGCACTTTCATTAACTCCACCATTGGCGGTACCACCATCATCCTGCAAGCTTACATGCACAGTGGCTGAGCCATAGGTATTGGCCGCCGGCGTGTAGGTTAACGTCCCATTAGCAGCAAGGCTAGGCTGGATTGAAAAAAGGTTGTTATTGTCATTCGATACATTAAAAGCCAGAGCCTGCTGCTCTTGTTCATCACTAGGCCCTGCGCTGACGTTTGCAGCCCAGTTACTTACACTTTGCGTGCTGGCATCTTCGTCTATTATCTGATCAGCACCTTTTACAAAGCCTGGCGCGTCGTTAACTGGCGCTACGTTTACAACAAACTCGTCTTCAACGACTGCGGAGGAGTTATCGGTAGCTTTTACCTTGATCCTAGCAGTGCCTGACTGATTAGCACTGTATGTCAGAGTTAGTTTCTTAGTAGCAGTGTTATAGCTAGCCGTAACGAGAGCTGGATTGGTATTACCGGATACTGTTAAAGCTAAAGCGTCTGAATTGGTGGCAATGTCTACATCCGTAAATGTGTTGCTCAGATTCAATTCCGTGTTAGTGGCATCTTCCAGCACTGAAATATCAGAAATTGCCTGAGCTACTACTGGCGCATCATTCACGGCATCGACCGTAATTGACACGGTGGCCGGAGTAGAAATTAATGTGCCATCGTTGATCGTGAAACTGAAGGCAGCAGGGCCATTATAGTTGGCTTCTGGTGTGAAAATGTAGGTATTGCTGGTGCCTGCTTTCTGCGCCAGGGATCCGTAATTAACACTGCCCGGCGTATAAGTAAGTGGGTCATTATCTACATCGGTGCCAGCGAGTACAATTTCCACGGCCGCGTCCTCTTCGGTGGTTACATTTTGCGCGGTAGCTACCGGTACATCATTCACCGCATTCATCGTTATAGAAACCGTAGCGGCTAAGGAAGTCAGGCTGCCATCGTTGCTTGTGAAGGTAAAGGAGTCGGGGCCGTTGTAATTGGCTGCTGGTATGTAGGTGTAGCTGCCGTTTGATTGCACCGTAACTGTACCGTAAGTGGCTTGGGCGCCTAGCGCAAACGTTAATACAGAGCTGTCAATGTCAGTGCCGGTCAGTGTGCCCGATTTGCTCATGTCCTCATCCGTGCTAACAGATTGCGCTGTAGCTACGGGGGCGTCATTCACAGCAGTGACCGTGATAGAAACGGCGGCCGGCGCGGAATCCAGCGCTCCATCTTTTGCCTTGAAAGTAAACGAATCGGTGCCGTTGTAATCGGCATGGGGCGTATAGGTGAACGTACCGCCTGATCCAGATACTGAGCCATGAGCAGGGTTTCCTACTATGCTATAAGTCAGGGCATCTCCTTCTATAGCCGTTCCAGTTAGCGCAATAGCAACGGCTACATCCTCATCCGTGGTTACGCTTTGTGCTTCAGCCACGGGGGCATCGTTTATTGGAGTTACATTGAGGGTAAGGGTATTAGGCGACTGATCTAGGTCGAGGCCACCATTACTGGAACCGCCATTATCCTGCACTTGGAACGTGAAGCTAGTATAGCCAGCACCATTAGCATTCAGAGTAGGGGAGAAAGTTAAACTTGCCACGCTAGCGGCCGGAATAACTTGTCCCGCTGTTACGGGCGAACCGTTGAGCTTTAGTATCCCGGCCGAGGGCAGGGTAGTAACTTTCACGGCTGCCAGGCTGTTGCCATCGGTATCGGAGAAACCGAAATCAGCAGCTGTAAAAGTATAATCCGTATCCTCTAACGTGGTAACTGTTTTGTTTGCACCAGTTGGGGCATCGTTAACGGAATTCACTGTAATGGAAACGGTAGTTAAATTACTTACTGCTCCGTCGGTGTCCCTTGCTTGATAAGTAAAAGAATCAGATCCGTTGTAATTGGCAATTGGAATGTAGGTATAAGTGCCATCGGAATTCAGTGTGAGCGTACCGTGCGCCGGGCCTGAAGCTAGTATAGCGGTGAGACCAGAATAGGGAGCATTAGGAGTTGAACTATCATTATCCGTATCATTTGCAAGCACTGAGCTAGAGGCACTATTGAGAGTAGCATCTTCATTGACAGAGGCTACATCATCAGTAGCTGTAGGTTTACCATTCACTTTAAAACTGACGATACTCGATGTTCCTCCTCCTGGTGCTGGCGTAAAAACTGTAACGGAAATTGACTTTGCTGTAGTTAAGTCGCTAGCTGGAATAGTAGCCTTAAGGGAAGTAGCACTTACGTAAGTAGTAGGTCGATCAACGCCATTAAACTGCACCTTCGCTGTTGGTAGAAAGTTAGTCCCAGTTACGTTTAGAGTGAAACCCGCATCATTTACATTTTTAATTGTGGGTGTAATTAAAGTTAGTGTAGGAGGAGCCGGGGCGTAAGCACAAGTGATATTCACTAATCCTGAGGGTACATCTATAGTCTCTTCATAAGTAATGTTATTCGGGGCGTTACCAGAGCCTAAACTGGCGGGGTTAAAGGAGGACGCCTTGTATGTCACATTATCACTGCCTAAAAAGGTTAAGGGATAAGTGAAATAGAGCTTAGTGTTGTTTTTAACAGCCAAAGATGCGCTAGAGGGTACTGGCGTAAGGGTACTAGTAGCTCCACTCCCCGTTGCATTGGAAAAATATACTGGTATATTAAAGGAAGTTCCTGAAGGAAGGCCAGTGATACTGAAAGATACATTTGCATCAGTAAATACAGTCATCGCCTTAAAGCCGCTTCCTTGCCCCGCGGCCGTCACCGTGAACTTCACCCCCAGGTGCCGTTGCTCAATAGCATAATCTATCTGCCACGTCCCATCTTCCTTCACCGCCACATCATACACGTGGTAATCCGGGTAATCCGGCTCCTCCTTAAACTCCACGTGCACCATCTGGTCGGCGGTCCAGCCACTACCCATGATGTGCGCCGTTTCGCCCGGCGCGTAGTCATCCTTGTCTGAGATAATGGTAGGCGCATAACCCTCCGGGACCGATGTCTGCGCGTAGCTTGTTGTTATGCCGGTAAGGCTAAGCAACCAAAACAACAGGAAGCCGTAGCTCCTAAAACTGGTTTTGTGTCTGGTAAGTAGATAAATACTCATACAAAAAATCTGATGGGTAGGTGTGTAGATGAGAAAAATATGGACTTGGCTCCCCGCTGAGGATGAGATTGTTATCAAGCTTATGAGCCTGTTTCAAGCTCAATAGAATTCTTATAAGATATATTTGTGCTTTAAATCTAATTAGGATAATTCTGAAAAAAAATGGAATAACTAAAAATTATCTATGATTATTTAAATTCCTTATAAATCCTTCCTGCTCTGGTTTCTAAGGCTAAGCCTCGCATAAGCAGTTAATTTGTTCAACGGCAGACCCCGGTTCCGTATCTTATGAAGCAGTAAACCTGTTCTATGCCGCTTCAGCAGCCTTTTCCTCAGCAACCACCGGTCTATGATGTCATTCTCATCGGGGCAGGCATCAACGGCGCTGGCATTGCGCACGATGCTGCCCAACGCGGCCTGCAGGTGCTGCTGGTGGACAAAGGAGATATAGCCAGCGGCACCACCAGCTGGTCTACCCGCCTGATACACGGCGGATTGCGCTACCTGGAGCACGCGGAGCTGGGATTGGTGCGGGAGTCGCTGCGGGAGCGGGAAACGCTGCTGCGCATAGCGCCCCATCTGGTGCACCCCTTGCCCTTGCTTGTACCCTTATACCAGGGCGCCCGGCGCGGGCCGTTTACTATGCGGGTAGGCATGGTGGCCTACGATATGCTTTCCTGGGATAAGTCGCTGCCCCGGCACCAGATGCTTTTCCGCGCCGGCACCTTAGCCCGTGCGGAAGGTTTGCGTACCGAGGGCTTACAAGGCGGCGCGTTGTACTATGATGCCCAGGTAACGTTTCCCGAGCGCCTCACGGTAGAAAATGTGCTGGCGGCCCGGGCGCTGGGTGCCCAGGTGCTCACCTACACCCGCGCCGACCGCCTGCTGACCGAGCAGGGCCAGGTGCGCGGTATCACCTGCACCAACCTGCTGACCGGCGAGCAGCATACTGCCCACGCCCCGCTGGTGGTGAATGTGGCCGGCCCCTGGGTAGATGCTGTGCTGGCCGGTAAGTCCCCGGCCATTTCCCCGCTGGTGGCCGGCACCAAAGGCACGCACCTGGTAGTGGCGCCTTTTACAGGGGCACCGGCAGTAGGCCTATATGCCGAAGCCCATACGGATGGTCGCCCATTCTTCATTCTGCCCTGGAACAACCTCTACCTCATTGGCACCACCGACACGCGCTACACCGGCAGCCTGGACCAGATAGAAGCCACCGCGGATGAAATAGCCTATTTACTGGCCGAAACCAATCGGCTGTTTCCCCGGGCACGGCTTGCCCCGGAGCAGGTGTTGTATACCTATGCCGGGGTGCGGCCGCTGCCCTTTGTGCCGGCCGGCCGCGAGGCCGGTATTACCCGACGGCATTTCGTGCACCAGGACTCCGCGGGTATCAAAGGGCTGTTCTCAGTGGTAGGGGGCAAGCTCACCACCTATCGGAGTCTGGCCGAGGAAGTGGTGAATCTGTTATGCAAGCGCCTCGTGAAGCCCTGCGGTGCCTGTGCTACGGCACATACGCCGTTGCCCGGCGCATTGCCCGCGGAGGAAACAGCCGGCTTTCAGCAGCAGTTGCTCAAGGAGTTTCCGGCTGTGCCCAAGGCCACCCTGGAGCGTCTGGTGCGCATTTACGGGCGGCGCACCGCCCAGTTGCTACACCTAGCCACTGCCACGCCTGACCTGCTCCAACCTCTCACGCCGGACTCGCCTACATTGGCAGCCGAAATCGTGTTTGCCGTGCAGCAGGAGCAGGCCCAAACCCTAACCGACTGCCTGCTGCGCCGCACCATGCTGGGGCTGAATGCCGCCGCCGGGTTAGACGTGGCAGAGGCCGCCGCCGAAGTAGCCTGCCGACACCTTAACTGGACCGAAATGCAGGCGGCGGCGGAAGTAGCAGCTTACCGGAAGTATGTGCAGCGGTTTCACCCGCGTAGCCTGGTGGCCTCCCCGGCTTAATGGTGAGACTGGCCCGTCAGGTTATAGATTTGCTGAATCTGCTGCAGGCGGGCTTTAAAATCGATTTTCAAATCAATCAGCTGCCCGTTGTGCAGGTCAAAAATCCAGCCTTCCACCTCCGGGTATCCTTTTTCCAGATAGCTCTGCTGCACCTCAGCGGTTTTAATGACGTTGATGCACTGCTCCAGCACGTTTAGCTCGGCCAGGCGCTTGTAGCGGGCCGTATCATCCGCTATCTGATTCAGCTCCTGGGCGTGCAGGCGGTACACGTCGCGGATGTTGCGCAGCCAGGGGTTCAGAATGCCCAGGTCCTTGCTTTCCATGGCGGCCCGCACGCCGCCGCACTGGTAGTGCCCGCACACAATAATGCGCTTCACCTGCAGGTGCTCTATGGCGTAGTTGATAACCGACAGCACGTTCAGGTCGGTGTTGGGCACCACGTTGGCAATGTTGCGGTGCACGAATACCTCGCCCGCATCCAGACCCATAATCTCATTGGCCGGCACCCGCGAATCGGAGCAACCAATGAATAAATACTCGGGACGCTGCTCGCGGGAAAGCTTGATGAAAAAGTCCGGGTCCTGGGCCGTTTTCTGCGCCACCCACTGGCGGTTGTTCTCGAAGAGTTGTTCGTACGTTGTCATGGGGGCGCCAAAATACGTATACTAGTTCTGAACCCTGGCCGGGGCTGGCACAATTTTTCTATTGGCCCGTTTATGTCGCAGTCCCTGGATGAATTGTTTGAGCTGCTGCGGAAGGCATCTGCCCCGGTAGAAATTGCCGCCGTGCAGCACGCTATTTGGGAAGTATGGCTCGACTCCGGCGACCCGGCCCTGAACAAGCACCTGGAAGAAGGCATGCGGGCCCTGGCCGCCGAAGAATATACCCGGGCCATTGCGGAATTTACCCATTTAGTTGAGCAGCGCCCCACTTGGGCCGAAGGCTGGAACAAGCGCGCCACCGCCCACTATCTGCGGGGCGGCTACCGTGCCTCTCTGCTCGATATTCAGGAAACGCTGCGCCTTGAACCCCGCCACTTTGGTGCTCTGAGCGGCTGGGCCGGCATGCTCCAGTTGCTGGGCGATGAGCGCGGAGCACTGCGCATTCTGCAGCGCCTTGCGCGCCTGTGCCCGCAAATGCCCGGCCTGCAGGCGCGCATCCGGGATTTGCGCGACCAGCTGCCCGAAGCAGATAATTAACGGCCCGCCCAAAATCAGCCCAACTTGCTCACGGAGTAGCCGGTTCTCGGGCGAAAACTCCCTGATTTGTGAGCGGCTAAGTGGCTGTATTCTTGCGGAGTTAAATTCAATTTTTGTATATTTCCCGGATAAATGGCAGAGTGTGTTCTGGTCCTTTAGCCAAGCCATTTCTTTAGTTGAAGACGGAAGCCTCTGATAATTTGCAGGAAAGCGCTTTTTGGAAGTTGGCTAGAAATAGAACAAAACAAGTAAAAATTTTCCCACCCACCCTTTTATATCGAGCTATGGCCCGTTCTTTACTTCTTCTTTTTTTCTTTTTGTGTTGCCTTTGCCAAAGTAGTCTGGCCCAGCGCGTTCGTAAAACCGAATACGAAAGTGGCACGATAGAAAAAGGCAATAAAGTAGGCGTTTGGGAGTACTACGCCTACACCCGCGACGGGACGCAGGTGCTGGCCCAGAAGTACGACCACAGCAAAAACAAGCTGCTTTTCTACCGCCCGGTAGAAGACCGGGTGTATCAGGTTAAGGAAAAAAATGCTTGGACAAACGGCCGGGTTGATCAGCCGCCGCTGTTTTTGGGCGGCGATGCGCTGCTGGGTACCTACGTCAGCAAGCTGAACTACCCCACCATGGCCCAGGACAAGAATGTGCAGGGTAAAGTCATTGTTACGTTTGTGATTGATACCCTGGGGCAGGCCTCAGATTATCACGTGCTGCTGGGCATTGGCGCCGGCTGCGACGAGGAAGCCATGCGGGTAGCGAAAAACATACCGCAGCAGTGGATTCCGGCCCGCCGGGGCAGCCATGCCGTACCAGTGGTGTACGAAATGCCCTTCAACTTTCGCCTAAAGCCCTAAGCGACTATATCCCCGGGGGCCATTAGGCCGTATGTTAGCGCTATGAAAATGAACTTATTCCGCTTTCTGCCTGCTACGGCGCTATTGGGTACCCTGGTACTTACCTCCGCCTGCGATTCAACTCCCCGCGAGCGACAGGAAGCCGTACGCCAGGAAGTACGCGAACTGGATACCCTGGCCGAGAGAGCAGCGCAGAAAGCCAAAACAGCCGCCAGCCGGGCCAGCCGCTGGGATTCTGCCTCCCGCGCCCGCAACCGGCAGCCGCTGGATACCGGCGCCACCAGCGCCTTCACGCAGCAGTTGCTGGGCACCTACGCCAATATTGAGCAGCTCACGGTAGAAAACATAGAGCCTGCCTACACGCAGCTGCTGCGCCAGACGCGCACCCTGCGCCGGCAATGGACGCAGCGCGACTGGGACTATGCCACCGCCATCTATCGCCGCCTCAATAACCGGCTGCAGCAGATCCGCCTGGATCTGCGCGCCCGCGATGAGCTCCGCATCCGGGCCCTGCAGGCCGAGTTTGTCACCATGGAAACCAGCCGGGACGTGAAAGACCTCGGCAAAGTAGTGGCCGAATAACACCGTTTCAAATCAAGGCATACAAGCCCCGCTTCGGCGGGGCTTTTTTTGTGGTCATGAGGCCCGATGGGTGGGCAGCCGGAGCGGCCATATTCCGGGCCAGGGTTTAGCTATAGCAAATGAGCAAAAAAACTGCACATTTCGTTGATAACCAGCTAAAAAACGCGCTACTTACCTACCCTCTTAGCGAATGACCCGGCTTCGTAAGAAAGTACACGCTCGTACCCGGGTATCCCACCATTTACACCCCCCTATTCATGGCAGTAGCTTCTTTTCTGGACCGCAGTCATAGCGTGGCCGGCCCCGGATACAGCCGCTGGCTGGTACCGCCCGCGGCCCTGGCCATTCACCTGGCTATTGGCCAGGCCTATGCTTTCAGCGTCTTCAAAAAACCCATGGGGGCCCTCATCAGCGGCAACGTAGATGCCCCCGCCCCCACGGACTGGACGCCCGGCCAGCTGGCCGTTATCTTCTCCATTGCCATTGTGCTGCTGGGCCTTTCGGCCGCGGTGTTTGGCAAATGGCTGGAGCGGGTAGGTCCGCGCAAGGCCATGATGGCTTCGGCACTATGCTTTGGCGGCGGCTTTCTAATCTCGGCCCTGGGTGTAAGCCTACATAGCATCTGGCTGGTGTATTTTGGCTACGGCTTTGTAGGCGGCATCGGCCTGGGCATCGGCTATATCTCGCCGGTCAGCACCCTGATCAAATGGTTTCCTGACCGGCCCGGCGTGGCTACGGGCATGGCCATCATGGGCTTTGGGGGCGGCGCCATGATTGGCTCTCCGCTGGCCGTAGCCCTCATGTCGTACTTCAAAGACACGGCCCCTATGGGCGTAGCACCCACGTTCATTACCATGGGCCTGATTTATCTGGCATTTATGATGGTGGGCGTATTCACCATACGGGTGCCCGCCGAGGGCTGGAAACCAGCCGGCTACGTGCCCAATGCCCAGCGCAGCGCTCTGATTACCACGGCCAATGTAGACGCCGACACCGCTATTAAAACGCCGCAGTTCTGGCTGCTGTGGGTAGTGCTGTGTATGAACGTAACCGCCGGCATTGGCGTGCTGGAATCGGCCTCGCCGCTCATTCAGGACTCCTTCTCCGATGCGGCAATGGGCGCGGGCAAGGGCGTAACGGCGGCGGCCGCCGCCGGCTTTGTGGGCCTGCTCAGCTTGTTTAACCTGCTGGGTCGCTTCTTCTGGTCGTCGGCCTCGGATAAGCTGGGGCGCAAGCCTACCTACATGATTTACTTTGGCTTAGGCATTGCCCTGTATGCGCTGGTGCCCACGCTGGCCGCTAACGCCTCGCTCACGCTATTTGTAGTAGCCTGCTGCGTGATTTTGAGCATGTACGGCGGTGGTTTTTCCACTGTTCCAGCGTATCTGCGCGACTTGTTTGGCACCATGCAGGTAGGCGCCATTCACGGGCGGTTGCTCACCGCCTGGTCTACGGCCGGGGTATTAGGTCCGCTGCTGGTGAACTACTTACGGGATAGTCAGAAGGCTAAAGGCCTGGTAGGTGCGGCGGCTTACCAAAGCGTGTTTTACACCATGGCGGGCCTGCTGGTGGTTGGCTTTCTGGCCAACCTGATGATAAAAGCCGTGGATGCTCGCTACCACGTGAAAGAAACTGCCACCCCCAAAGTGGCGGCCTGATTTCTCCCGCGTGTTCGTCTTTTACTTTTAAGTCACTTTGCTGATGGAAACCAGAATAAACCCGGCCCCCGCGGCCGATGCTACCCCTACCTCCACTCTGAAGCTGGTGCTGGCTTGGCTCTACGTGGGCATTCCCCTGCTATGGGGGGTGTCGCAAACCTTCATAAAGGCGCTGGACCTCTTTAAGTAAGCGCCGCCCGCCCACCGAAAACGCCCCTGGATATGTCTATCCAGGGGCGTTTTCGGTGGGCGGGCAGTTGGGTTCTGTACAGCCAAGCTACTTAGCGAAACCGCCATACCGGCCAGACGCTGCCGGCCGCAAAGAGTTCGGTTTCCGCCGGCAGCTCCAGAAAACCGTCGCTGGAGAGCAGGCTGGCCAGGTCGCCGGAGCCGCCGGCGCGTTCGGGCGTGGCCAGCAGGCGGCCGTCGGGTCCGCTAGTCAGGCTCACCAATAAGAAGTGCGTCAGGCGCGGGCGGAACGTTACTTCCTGGGTAAGCACCGCGTAGGTTGGGGCCGGCAGGAGGGCGGCTGGTTGCTGCACAGCCTGCAGCCACGGCTGCGCATAGCGGTAGTAATTCACGAAAGTGGATACCGGATTACCGGGCAGGGCAAAGACCACGGCCCCCTGCGGGTACCGGCCAAACCAGAACGGCTTGCCCGGCCGTTGCTGCACTTCATGGAACAGCTCTTCGGCCCCGGCATCCTGCAGAGCCTGGGGTAGAAAATCGGCTTTGCCCTTGGATACGCCCCCGCTTAATAGCACCGCATCATATTCCCGCAGCAGCGGCGGCAAACCCGCCTGAAGCGCCGCCATATCATCATCAAAATGAAAAATACTGACCAGGGCACTCGCCTGCTGCGCCGCGGCCTGCAGCATGTAAGCGTTGGAGCGCCGGATCTGGTGGGGCAGGGGCGTATCGGCAATGGCTACCAGCTCATCACCGGTACTGACCACGGCTACTTTGGGGCGGCGCGTAACGGCTAATGTGGCAGCGCCAATGGTGGCGGCTACGGCCAGCTCCGCCGCGCCCAACAACGTGCCGGCGGGCAGCAGCAGGTCGCCCTGGCGGCGGTCGGCGGCGCGGGGGTGTACGTTGTGGCCGGGGGCCGGCGGGGGCACTTGTAAGGTAGCGCTGCGGGTTCCGTTAGTGGGTTCCGTGAGAGTCAGGTCCTCGTAGCGCACCACGGTATCGGTGCCGGGCGGCAGGGCAGCGCCGGTCATGATTTCGATGGCGGCGCCGGGCTGCTGCAGGGGCAGGGGCGGCTGCCCGGCCAGTTGGGTGCGCTCAATAGGGAAGGTGAGCTGACCGGCAGCCACGGCGGCAAAGGCTACGGCAATGCCATCCATGGCCACCCGATTGAAGGGCGGAAAGTCGCGGTCGGCGTACAGCGGTTCGCGCAGCACCCGGCCCAGCGCCTCCGGCAGTGGTATCGTTTCGGCGGGCAGGGGACGGACGGTGGACAGTACGCGGCGGGTAGCTTCGTCAACAGTGAGCATAAAGCAGGTAATTTGCAGCAACGAGCCCAGCGTAAGCCGTATACCTTTTCAGTGGTTTCCGGTTATTTCTGCACCCCGGCGCAAGCTAAAGCTTCCGCCTCATTTCTTTTGTATGGCTGATTCTCCTTCCAAGCTCACCCACCTGAATGCCGCAGGGCAGCCCGCCATGGTCGATGTTGGGGCCAAGGCCGTTACGCGGCGCGTAGCCCGGGCCCGCAGCCGTGTGCTGGTGGGCGCTGATATTCTGCGGCTGGTGCAGCACGGCGACCTGCCCACGCGCAAAGGCCCGGTGTTTCAAACGGCTATTCTGGCCGGCATTATGGCCGCCAAGAAAACATCTGATTTGATTCCCTTGTGTCACCCTATGGGGCTGGATGACTGCCAGGTGCACATCCGGGTGTACGAGCCGGATACCATCGTCATTGAGTGCGTGGCTTCCGTAACCGGAAAAACCGGCGTGGAAATGGAAGCCCTGATCGGCGCTTCGGTGGCCGCCCTGACGGTGTACGACATGTGCAAGGCGCTTTCGCACAACATCATTATCCAGGAAACCCGCCTGTTGTCCAAGACCGGGGGTAAACAGGATTTTCACTATTCCGACGATGAATAACGCCGCTGCCCATACCAAACACGCCGCCATGGCGCGGCCCGCCGTGGGCGAGTTCAACCGCCACGAGCTGGCTATTCTGGGCGCGCCCTGCGGCATCATTAAAGAGCTAACCGCGCGCCTGCTGCCCCATCTTACTACCGATCTGCGGGTGGCTTATGTAGATGCCGACCACGCCGCCGGTGACGCGGAGGCGGAAAATGTACTCAGCCCCGTGCTGCAGGCCGGAGCCACGGAGCTGACCGATAAAATCCACTTTCGCCGCCTGGATCTGCCCCAAAACCTGGATCGGTTTACTCAGCAGCAGTGGCTGGGCGAGCAGAGCCTGGTGCTGGTAAACGGCAACCACTTCCGGGCGCAGCAGCAGATAGCCATCATTGACCCCCGCAAACCCCTGGACCGCAAGCTGGACCGCCTCACCAACGTGCAGCTGTTTTTACTCTCGGAAGGAGAAACGGAAATTCCGGCTTACCTGCAGGAGCACACCGCGGGCCGGGTGGTGCCGGTGTTGTCTTTGGACGATACCGCCGGTATTGCGGCTTGGGTGCGGCAGTGCTGGCAGGAGCATACACCGCCAATCTTCGGGCTGGTGCTTGCCGGGGGGCGCAGCCAGCGCATGCAGGCGGATAAAAGCCGCCTGCGCTACCACCAGGAGGAGCAGCGGGCCCACGCCGCCGCGTTGCTGGCGCCCTGGTGCCAGGAAGTATTTGTTTCCTGCCGGCCGGATCAGGTAGCGGATATACCCGCCGGCCTGCAGCCCCTGCCCGACCAGTTTCTGGACCTGGGCCCGCTGAGCGGCATCCTCTCCGCCTTCCGGCAAAACCCCAATGCGGCCTGGCTGGTAGTAGCCTGCGACCTGCCTTTTCTTTCGGAAAATACGCTACGCTACCTGGTGGAGCACCGCCAGGCCGGCCGCATGGCCACGGCCTTTCAGAGCCCGGAAAACGAGTTTCCGGAGCCGCTCATTACCATCTGGGAGCCGCAGAGCTATGCGGCGCTGCTCCGGTTTCTGGCTCTGGGCTATTCCTGCCCGCGCAAAGCCCTCATCAACTCCGATGTAGCCGTGCTGACACCGCCCGCCGCCGAGGAGCTGCGCAACGTGAATACGCCGCAGGAGCGGGAAGCCGCGGAGCGGGAATTGGGGCGGAAAAGCTAATGGCTAGGGATGCGCGGCTACCCACACGGTGCCGTCTTCGTACTCCTCTTTTTTCCAGATGGGCACCACCTGTTTCAGAGTATCGATGATAAACTGGCAGGCGGCAAAGGACTCGGCGCGGTGGGGGGTGGCTACGGCCACGACTACGGCAATATCGCCAATAGCCAGGGTGCCTTTGCGGTGTACTACGGCCACTTTCTGCAGCATGGGCCAGCGCTCCTGAGCCTGCTCGGCTACGCGCCGCAGCTGGTGCACGGCCATGGCATCGTAGGCTTCGTAGTGCAGGCGCACCACCCGGCGGCCGGTGCTCTGGTTGCGCACCGTCCCGATGAAGGCGTTGACAGCTCCGGCGCCATCGGCCTGCACGGCCTGCAGCACGGCAGCTACATCAATGGGCTGATCGGTAAGTTCAATAAGCATAAGCAGAAAAAGGCAGCCCGAAAGCAGGCCGGCAAGAAACGGGTGATGGACAGTGCGGGAAGAATCAGCCGCCGCTTACCGGGGGAATCAGGGCAATTTCGTCCCGCTCCTGCAGTAAATCTTCGCCCTGGGCATACTCATTGTTGCGGGCCACGGCCAGGCTGCTGAGCTGGCTCAGGCCGGGATATTGCGCCTGCAGCTGGCTAAGGAGCTGCTGCACTGAGGTATTGGGCGGCAGCGTGAGTTCAAGCTGGGACTGGCCTACTATTTCGCGGGCAATGCCAAAAAGGGCAATGGTCAGGTTCATAGGTGTAAGTACGGCGGGCAAGAATTGCCGATCAAATAAATTAAATTGAACAGAAAAGGCGCGGGTGCGTTTTTTGTTCAGAACCTGCCGCGCTTCTTGCGGCGGGTTTCCTTCTGCTCCTCTCCCTATGCCTGCCACCGCTTCCGTTTTGTATGATAACCACGGCCGCCCCCTCGAGTACGTGCGGCTGGCCGTTACGGACCGGTGCAACCTGCGCTGCTTCTACTGCATGCCGGAGCAGGGCATCGACTACGTGCCCCGGCAGGCCCTGCTGAGCTACGAAGAGCTGGAGCGCGTAGTCCGGATTCTGGCCCGCTTGGGTGTGCACAAAGTGCGCCTCACGGGCGGAGAGCCCTTCGTGCGCCGGGGCCTGCTGCCGTTCATTGGGCGGCTGCGGCAGATAGAAGGTATTACCGATATCGGGCTGACCACTAACGGGGTGCTGACGGCCCCGCACGTGCCCGAGCTGGTACGGCTGGGCATCCGGAGCGTGAATCTCAGCTTGGATACGCTGGACCGAGCCCGCTTCCTGCGCATCACCCGCCGCGACGAGCTGCCCCAAGTGCTGGCTACTTTTGATGCCTTAGTGGCGGCCGGTATTCAGGTGAAAATTAACGCGGTAGTAATGGATGGGCAGAACACGGAAGACATTATTTCACTGGCCGAGCTCACCCGCGACCTGCCCGTAGAGGTGCGCTTTATTGAAGAAATGCCCTTTAATGGCGGCAGCCACGCGGCCATGTCGCTGCCCTGGAACCACGTGCGCATCCGGGAGCATCTGGCGGCACACTTTCCTGGTTTAATGCCGGTGCCCACGGCTCCCGGCGCCACAGCCGCCGAGTATACTATACCGGGATACGCCGGAAACGTGGGCATTATTGCGGCCTACTCCCGCACGTTTTGCGGCACCTGCAACCGCATCCGCCTCACGGCCGAAGGCGGCCTTAAAACCTGCCTCTACGACCAGGGCGTACTGGACGTGCGGGCCCTGTTGCGCGGCGGCGCCACCGACGAGGAAATCAGCACGGCCCTGACCACAGCCTTCCGCTACCGCGCCGCCAACGGCTTCGAAGCCGAACAGCAGCGCCCCCTGCATCAGCTCAGCTTTGAGTCCATGTCGACGATAGGGGGGTAGGACGTTTTTAGAACATGGTGTTAGTATTGGCGGACCTGCTCGGGACGACCTGCAGAACGTCCCAGTGCTCCACAATCTTGCCGTGCTCATCAAAACGGAAGATGTCCATGCCGGCGTAGTCATGGTCGCCGGGCCAGTGCTGCAGGCAGTGGAGCACCACGTAGTTATCCTCGGCAATGGCCCGCTTCACGTGCACGCGCTTGCCGGGGTACTCCTGCGCCATCCGCTCGAAATAGGCAATGAAGCCATCCTTGCCATCGGGTACGCCGGGGTTGTGCTGAATGTATTCAGCTCCCACGTAGCGCGCAACAGCTTCTATGGGCTGGCACGCATTGAACATCAGCTCATAGAAGGCAATGGCGTTCTGCTTGTTTTGCTCGGGCGAGGTCATGGCGTGATAGTTAGCAATAATTAGAGCCGTGAAGCAGGCTTACTTTCCCAACCCCACCCAGTTGCGGCGCATGGCGTGGTACACGGCCGTGCCCACCACCAGGCCCACCAGGTAGCCATAGGGCAGGCCACCGCAGAGCAAACCCACCAGAAGGGCCACCACCAGGTCGTTGCGGGAGGAGGTAACGTCGCGGAGCAGGGCGGCGAGTGTGAGGGCTTCAAACAAGAGCAGCACACCCAGCACGGGCAGCGGGAAAATCTGCACTACCTGCGCAAAGCCCTGGCTGAAAAACAGACCCAGAATCAGAAACAGCCCGCCATACAGCAGCACCGAGCCGCCCGTGCGGGCCCCAAAGGCATAATGCCCGGCCAGCCCGCCCGAGCCGTGGCAAACCGGAAACCCACCGAAAAACGGGTTTACCAGGTTCATCAAAGCATAGGTAAAGCTGATTTGCCGCACCGTAATAGGGCGCTCCGGGAAATGGTCGTGCAGTACCTGTTTGGTGGCCAGAATGGAGTTGCCGAGCGACAGAGGAATCTGCGGCAGGGCCAGCAGCACGGCGCCGGTCAGGATATCGGCGGTAGCTGGAATGTGCCAGGAGGGAAGGTGAAAGCCCGCGGCACGCTGCGCCGTGGCCAGATCCAGCTTGAATACCAACGCGTACCCAATGCCCAAGGCCACCACAAACAACGCTGCGGGCCAGCGGCGGTTGCCCAGCAAAACCACCGTAATCAGAAAGGCGGCGGCAGCCAGGGCGTAGCCGCCTACCCCGTCGGCGGGCACGTAGTCTTTCAGGGCCAGGGTGGCCAGCTGCAGGGCCAGCCCAAACTGAATGCCGCGCACCACGGGCTTGGGAATCAGGCGGGCCAGGGCATCAATCAGGCCGGTAACGGAGAGCAGCAGCATGCCAACGCCAATGGCCAGCCCCCCGCCATAGATAATGCGCCCCGGAATTTTCTGGGCAATAACCAGGGCCGCAAAAGCCTTGAGGGGCTGCACCGGCATGGGAAGGCCATACCACAGCCCCGAAAACACCTGCATCAGCCCAAACATGACCAGCACGCTGGCGCTATCCACCCCGGAGGCGGCAATGATACCGATGAGCAGGGGCAGGTCGGTGCCCAAATCCCCGAAAGCACCCGCCAGTTCGTTACGGTCGAAGCGAATACGGGGGCGGGTGGGGGCAGAAGCGGTGAGCGGCATCAGAAATCAGAAACAAAAGCAGGTAAACGGAAGATTTAGAGCAGCAAAGTAGCTACGCTTTGCCGCTGCCTCGGGCTTTTTCTAGTACGTGGACATTTGGGTATCTATCTCGGAGGCCCAGGCGTGAATGCCGCCGGTCAGGTTGAGCAGGTTGCTGAAGCCAAACTGATCCTGCAGCTGGGCAATGGCCTGGGCGCTGCGGGTGCCATGGTGGCAATATACGACCACGGCATGCTGGCGGGGCAGTTGGTTGGCGCCCTGTGCAATGTGGGCCAGCGGCAGCAGCATGGCCCCGCTCAGGTGACAGATGGAGTGCTCGGCGGGCTCCCGCACATCCAGCAGAAACGGGGGCGAATCAGAATGAAGCAGGTCCTGCAGCTCGGTGGGGGTCACGCTACGCAAATCGGGCGCGCACCAGTCCACGTAATCGGAGATGTTGGCGCTGTCCAGGTGCAGCTGGCTGTGCTCCGGGTGGCGCTTAAAGCGCAGCAAACGGCTCTGAAAGGTTAGGGCATCAAAAATCCAGAGGCGGCCGCTCAGTACTTCGCCCAGACCCAGAATCACCTTCAGGGTTTCGGTGGCCTGCGCGGTGCCTACCAGGCCGGGCAGCACGCCCAGTACGCCGGTGGCGTCGCAGTTGGGCGCCTCGGTGGCGCTGGGCGGTGTGGGAAACAGGCACCGGTAAGTAGGACCGCCCTGGTAATTGAAGACGGAAACCTGGCCCTCAAACTTGTAAATAGCGCCGGATATCAGCGGCTTGCCCATGCTCACGCAGGCATCGTTCAGCAGGTAGCGGGTGGGGAAGTTATCGGAGCCATCCACCACCATATCATAGTTCTCCAGCACCTCCCGCACGTTGGCGCGGTCTATGCGCATCACGTGCTGGCGGCAGTACACATCCGGGTTGAGGCGGTGCACTTCGCGGGCGGCGGCGGCGGCTTTCAGGTGGCCGATATCGGCGGGGCCATAGAGGACCTGGCGCTGCAGGTTGCTGAGCTCCACCCGGTCAGAATCGGCAATGCCCAGGGTGCCTACGCCGGCCGCGGCCAGGTATTGTAGCACCGGGCAGCCCAGCCCGCCCGCGCCCACCACCAGCACCCGCGCCGCGCGCAGCCGTAGCTGGCCGGCCTCGCCAATCTCGGGTAGTTGCAGGTGGCGGCGGTATCTCTGTTTTTCGGTAGCGGTAAGCACGTATAGGGAAGTAATAAAAGGAATAAGATGAAAGCCGGCCGGCCTGAAAGGTGGCCGCCCACGTAGCGGTAAAACTTACGGTGGTCTGATAAAGTTAAACAAATACAACTGTCCCTGTAGGGGCCGGCGCCCGTTGGGGTACTGGTGCCACCTTCTTCTTTTTACTGTCTGCCGTGTCTGCTCCCGTCTTTCTGCCCCCCACCAGCTACGAGTATGTAACGGTGCACAACGTGCGCGGCAACAGCGTAACCATAGCGCCCGATGTGCTGGCCGCCGAAGAGCCCCTGGAAATACGGGTAGGCTACGGCCCCACCGATAACCGCCAGCACCGCACCGTAGCGGTGACCATGCGCACCCCCGGCCACGATTTTGAGCTGGCCGCCGGCTTTCTGCTGACGGAAGGCATGATCCGCCAGCGCGACGAACTGTATGGGGTAATTTACTGCCCCGACGTAAAAAAGGAAGAAGAGCGCGAGAATGTAGTGCGGGCCGAGCTGGCCCCGGCCGTGCTGGTAGACCTGCAGCGCATGGAGCGCCACTTTTATACCAGCAGCAGCTGCGGCGTATGCGGCAAAACCAGCATTGAAGCCGTGCACGCCGCCTCCTGCCCGGTGTTACCCACGGACGGGCCCTACGTAACTGCCGCCGTGCTGCACCAGCTGCCGGAGCGCCAGCGCGCCGCCCAGGCCCTGTTTGAGCAAACCGGCGGCCTGCACGCGGCGGCCCTGTTTTCGCCGGAAGGCGAGCTGCTGCTGTTGCGGGAAGATGTAGGCCGGCACAATGCCTTGGATAAGGTAATAGGCGCGGCGATGCTGCAGGAATGGCTGCCTCTGCATCAGCATGTGCTGTTGGTGAGCGGGCGCGTCAGCTTTGAGCTGGTGCAGAAGGCGGCGGTGGCAGGCATTGCCGTGCTGGCGGCCGTGGGGGCGCCTAGCTCCCTAGCGGTGCAGGCCGCCCAAAACTTCGGCATGACGGTGTGCGGCTTTGTGCGGCAGGAGCGCTTCAATATTTACTGCGGCGAGTGGCGCATCAGGGTATAGTCGGGGCCGGCGCGTTATATTTTTTCAGCCATTACGTCCTTAAATTTCGTTTTAGCTTACCGGGGCCTCTCCCTGCTATTTTCTTATGAAGCTTCGCCTCGAAGACAATACCCTCCGTCTGCGCCTCTCCCCCGAGGAGGTGACCGAATTCAGCCGCCTGGGCCGCCTGCAAACGGTGGTGCCATTGGGGCCCCTGGCCACCGATTGTCTGACCTATACCCTGGAGCGCGACGCCGCCAGCCCGGGCCGCACGCCGGGCATCAGCTACGAGGGCGCCCGCATTCGGGTGCTGCTACCCGCCCCGCTAGCCGACCAATGGACCAGCACGGAAGCCGTGAGTCTGGAGGGGCAGGTGGAAGTGCTTGCTAACCAGGTATTACGTATTTTAGTGGAGAAAGACCTGGGCTGCAAACATTAGCCCGCCGCTTGTTATTTGCTTTTCGAAACCCCACCCTAAGTTCTTGTCAAGAAATGGAAAAATCACCCGCCGAAGACCCTAGCAAGGCTGGCAAGACCGAACAGCAAACGGCTGAAAACAACGTGCCTCAAAGCGGCGAGCGTCCCGATCAGGGTAAGGCCCCCGCCCCCGACCACTACCGCCCCGACCCGCAAGCCGTCCGGGACGAGAGCAATATTCCCGCCCCCGACGTGGCCAACGCCAAATACCACCATCCCATTCTGGCGCAGCCCCCGGAAGCCTTAACCGGCCTGAAGCTGGAAGAGCGCGCCACCGTGGCCGCCGGCGTCACGGCCGTTATCAAATCCATGCAGTTCAGCTGGGTCGAAGGCGGCCTGAGCCGCGGCACCAAGGGCCTGCTGAATATGAACCAGAAAGATGGTTTCGACTGCTCTTCCTGCGCCTGGCCCGACCCCGACGACCACCGCTCCGTAGCCGAATTCTGCGAGAACGGCGCCAAAGCCACTGCGTCCGATGCCGACGACAAATCCGCCGGCCCCGAGTTCTTTGCCCGCCACAGTCTGGCCGAGCTTTCCCGCATGACCGACCGCGACCAGAACAACGCCGGCCGCCTCACGCACCCCATGGTGAAGCGCCCCGGCGACAACCATTACAAGCCTATTGAGTGGCCCGCCGCCTTCCAGCTCATTGCCGACCACCTGAATGCGCTGGACTCGCCCGACGAAGCCCTGTTTTATACCTCCGGCAAAGTGCCCAACGAGCCGGCCTTCCTGTTCCAGCTCTTCGCCAAGCAATTCGGCACCAACAACCTGCCCGACTGCTCCAACATGTGCCACGAGAGCAGCGGCGCCGCCCTTAGCCCCACGCTGGGCCTGGGCAAGGGCTCCGTCACGCTCAATGATATTTATGACGCCGATGTCATTCTGATTATTGGTCAGAACCCGGGCACCAACCACCCGCGCATGCTCACGGCCCTACAGAAGGCCAAGCGCAACGGGGCCAAAATCATCAGCGTAAACCCGCTGATTGAAGCCGGCCTCAACCACTTCAAAAACCCCCAGGATTTCATGAACCCCCTGCGGGCCCTGGGCGCGCTGATGGGCGACGGCACCCAGATTACGGACCTGTTTCTGCAGGTGCGGGTAGATGGCGACATGGCCCTGCTGCGCGGCATCATGAAGCACCTGTTTGAGGCCGAGGATCTGAACCCCGGGCAGGTAGTAGACCGTGCGTTTGTGGCCAAGTACACCATCGGGTTTGAGAGCTTCGAGCAGAACATCCGGAACACTTCCTGGGAGGATATTGAGGAGCTGAGCGGCATTTCGCGGGCGCAGCTGCTGGAGGCCGCCAACATGCTGGCTACCAAGCAGAAGATTATTACCTGCTGGGCCATGGGCGTTACGCAGCAGCGCCAGGGCGTGCAGACCATTCAGGAAATCGTGAACCTGCACCTGATGAAGGGCGCCATTGGCATTCCCGGCGCGGGTACCTGCCCGGTGCGCGGCCACTCCAACGTGCAGGGCGACCGGACCATGGGTGTCTGGGAGCAGCCCACCAAAGAGTTTCAGGATGCGCTGGGCAAGGAATTCAACTTCAAGCCGCCCTATGAGCACGGCCTGGATGTGGTTGATTCCATTAAGGCCATGTACAAGGGCAAGACCAAAGTGTACTTTGGCCTAGGCGGCAACCTGCTGGCGGCCGGCCCTGATACTGAGGTTATTGCTGAAGGCATGCGCAAGCAAAAGCTAACCGTATATGTGGGCACCAAGCTCAACCGCGGCCACCTCGTCACCGGCGAAACCAGCCTGCTGCTGCCCTGCTTTACGCACCTGGATATCGACATGCAGAAATCGGGGCATCAGATGACCTCCTGCGAGAATTCCATGGGCGTGGTAAGCCAGAACAAAGGTGTGCTGGTGCCGCTGGAAGGCCAGATGATGAGCGAAGTAGCCATCATCAGTGGCATGGCCATTGCCACCCTAGGCAACCGCACCAACATTGCCGACTGGGTGGCCATGACGGAGAACTACGACGTGATCCGCGACCATATTGCCCGCGTGATTCCCGGCTTCGAGAACTTCAATGAGAAGCTGCGTCGCCCCGGCGGGTTCTACCTGCCCAATGGGCCCCGGGAGCGGAAGTTCACCACCAAGAACGGCATGGCCAACTTCACCACCACCGAGCTGGAAAAGCACCATCTGGAGCCCGACCAGCTGGTGCTGATGACCGTGCGCAGCCATGACCAGTTCAACACCACCATTTACGAGTACAACGACCGGTACCGGGGCATTCACGGCGAGCGGCGCGTGCTGTTTATGAACCAGCAGGACATGGCTGACCGCGGCATCAAAGCCAAAGACCTCATTGACATCACCAGCCACTTTGAAGGCGAGAAGCGCACGGTGGAGAAGTTTGTGGCCGTGCCCTATGATATTCCGAAGGGCAACGTTTCGGCGTATTTTCCGGAGGCCAACCCGTTGGTACCCGTATCCAGCGTGGCGAAAACCAGCAATACGCCTACTTCCAAGTATGTGGTGGTAACCGTGGTGCCGGCCCACAAAACTGTGGGGGCACCCGTGGAAATACGCATGGCGGCAGAGGCTTAATTACGAGAAATTGGTAGGATTACCGGCGTGCTGCTTTCCCAAGCGGCACGCCGGTTTTTTATGGGGTAGCTTAGTGTAGGGGTGATTAATTGCCTATCACATCATTATGTGATTTCACAAGTACGAATACTTTCGTAGTATTGTGCTTTCTGTTCTGTCACCCATCACTTCTACGCTTTGCTATGAAAACGCCCCTGCAATTTTTCCTTTTCCTGACCGCCCTGTTTCTAGGCTTCAGCACCTATGCGGCTCCCGTGGCGCCCCGGCCCGACTCGGTGGATGTGTTTATGCGCCGCACCATGGCCGCGCAGCATATTCCGGGGGCGGCGGTGGCCGTCATCAAAAATGGCAAGGTGCTGAAGCTGGGCACTTATGGCATGGCCAGCCTCACCTGGCAGCAGCCCGTTACGCCCCAAACGCCGTTCCAGATGGCCTCGGCCACGAAGCCCCTGACGGGCACGCTGCTGGCCGTGCTGGTGCAGGAAGGCAAACTGAAGCTGGATGAGCGCATCGGCACGTATCTGGATTCTATTCCGGCGACCTGGCAAAGCATTACGGTGCGGGAGCTGGCCGCGCACCAGTCGGGTATTAAGCTGGTGCCGCTGGCTACCACGCGCAACAACCGCCAGGCCCTGCGCACGGCCGCCGCGCTGCCCATGGACTACGAGCCGGGCACCAAGGATTTTTACGTCAGCACGGATTATGCGGTGCTCCAGGCCATCATCAGCCGCGTAACCGGGCTTTCGTTTGAAGAAGCGCTCCGGCAGAAAGTGCTGGTGCCGCTGAAAATGCGCCATACGGCTTTCAACCAGAGCCAGGACAATGGCGTGATGCGCAGCGCTGCTATTCTTCCGGGAGCGGCAGAGGTGTATTCATGGTCAAAGCCCGACCAGCGCTACCTCATCAGCGACATGCGCTTCCCGGATTGGTACTACGCCGCCGGCGGGCTCTATTCGTCCATTGAAGACCTGGCCAACTGGATGGTTGCGCTCGATAAAAACACCCTGCTGAAACCCGAAAACACTTCCCTGCTCTGGAAGGCCAACCGCCTGCGCAACCAAACGCCCACCCACTTTGGGCTGGGCTGGATTACGGAAGAATACCAGGGCCACCACCTGGTGGGGCACAGCGGCGGCCCGGCCCTGGCCGATGTGGTGCGCTTTATGGACAAGGACCGGGAGCCGCTCACTATTATCGTGCTGACCAACACTCGGGGCGGTTTTCCGCCCTATTTGGCCAAAGCCGTAGCCCACTACTTTGTACCGGGCTTACTGCAGGACCGCCCCGAGAACTATAAATAGCAGAAAGCCCCTCCGGCAAACAGCCCCGCTCAGATAGGTTTAGAGGGGTAGGAGTAGGTGGTAAGGTTTCCGGCAAAGCTACCGGCTAGGATTTATGCCTGAACCATTTTCTCCTGCCTTACCTCATTTTCAAAATAAGCCTTCAGGCCTAGAATAGGCCGCTCCAGAAATTTCCAGGAAAGCCAGGAGAGGAGCACCAGTAAAATGGAATTCTCTAGGAAAACGACATAAAACTCGTGCTGTATGAAAAAAGCGGGTAAATGTAAGTTGATATACTTGTGCAGATAAGGATAGTCGTAGGCCAGGGGGAGATGATACAGATACATGCCGTAGCTTATCTTGCCCAGAAATATTAAAACGCGGCTGTTTAAGACAAAGAATATTTTCTGGTTTGTCTCTCGCTTATATAAAATATAGGTTATAATCCAGAGAGCAATAAAGGCCTGATCCGTTCTGCCGGGAATGAGGGTGTTTTGGTGCTGGGCTAGGGCGTAAACTAATATAAATGAGCATACCACCCCCAGAACAGTACAAACCCGATAGGTTTTGGCCAGCTGCTCTTTATGAAAAACCATGATGTAGGCTAACAGTGCGCCTAAGCCAAAAGCATCAAAACAGGTGAATGGGAGAACAAAGCCCAAACCCCGGGGAGAGAAAATATAGTTGCTGATGATACCGATAGTAATAAAGAACAGAATACCAGGCAGGATATATTTCCGGGGAATAAAAAACATAACCCACGGCCACAGTAAATAAAACTGTTCTTCTACCGCTAAAGACCAAAGGTGGGAAACCATTCCATCCCAGGTGCCTATTTTATAAAAATAAAAATTAGAGGTATAAGTTAAATAATAGCCGAAGTTTTCTCTGATATGAGTATCGGTAAAGCTGCTAAAAGAAAAAATAGTAAAAACAGTTAAATAGTAAATAGGGAAAATACGCAGACTCCTCCTGATAAAAAATATCTTGACGGCTGTCAGCTTATTTGCGTCAGATAAATCATACTCTTCGCGGGTCCTCAGTAGAATGGAAGTAATGAGAAATCCACTTAAAACGAAGAAGGTGTTTACCCCCATGCCGGCTGGGTGGGTGGCCATCACCAGCGGGTTGGCAGTCATCCAGTGGCTAAGCACTACCAGAAACAAGGCAATGGCCCTGATGCTGTCCAACTGCTTGATATAGTTCATAGAGGATGCTGCTTGCTACATAATGGTAATATTAATGTAAAAAATGTTATTAATATAAGCTAAAATCGGCTTTAAAAAGGATACCCGATAGCCAGATTCGGTACGAAAGCACCCCCGCCGTTGCCGCCAGACGGCACGCGCAATGGGTAGGCCACATCCAGCCGGATAACAATGAATTGAATATCCACGCGCAGACCGGCGCCGGCACCCACGGCCAGTTCATTCAGGAAGGAGCCCACTTGGAACTGCCCGCCCTTGCGGGTGTCATCCTTGTTCACCAGCCACACGTTGCCGGCATCCATAAACAGGGCGCCCTTCACGTAGGGGAATAAGTCCTGCCGGTACTCCACGTTGGCTTCCAGGCGGATGTCGCCCACCTGGTCGTAGAAGCGGGAGGCTACGTTGGTGGTGGTAGGGCGGTAGCGGCCGGGTCCTACTTCGCGCGGGGCAAAGGCCCGCACGCTGTTGGGGCCGCCCACGCCATATTGCTTCAGGTAGGGCATCACCTCGGAATTGCCGTAGGGCAGGCCCAGGCCAACCAGCACGCGCGTGGCAATCTTGTTGCCGCTGGTGGGGTTCTGGGTGATGCGGTAGTAGTTGCGGAACTCCAGATCTACCTTGGAGTACTGGGAAAATTCCTGCCCCATTATCTCGTAGCGGCCCTTGGCATTGGCGGCAGTGCCGGATAGCTTACTGACGGCACTGGCCAGGTTGCCGGCCAATTCTAGGCCGCCATTGAAATACACCTGGTTGCGGCGGCGCTCATACACCTGCGTGTTGTAGGTGTAGCGGTAGGAGGAGGCCGGAATAAACTGCTGCCGGAAGGAGTTAGCCAGAAACGGGCGCTGTGCCAGCAGCTGGTCAAACTCGTCGGTGGTTTTGGCCAGCCGGATGTACTGCAGGTCCACGGGGCGCAGCTCCTGCTCGTTGGTAATCTTGGTTTTCCAGCTGTAGCCGTAGTTCAGGTTGAAAAAGTCTTCCTGGAAAAAATTCCGCCGCTCCACATAGCGGTAGCCCGCGCCAAAGGACGTGCGCGGCTGAAAGTCGGAGCTGGACAGGCGGGCATCCAGGAAAGGCAGCGGCGGCGTAATCAGGCGCGGCACCAGCAGCTGGGAGTTCACGCCCAACTCGTAGGAGGTGAGGCCCAGCACCGGGCCGGTAGTGCCTTCCACGCCGGTGTTGCTGCGGCCCCCGCCCTGGCGGGTTTCAAAGGAACCCACCAGATTCAGCAGGAACTGCTCGGCCCCGCGCAGGGCTGAGCGGTTGCGGTATTGGGCCGTGAAGCCCGGGCCCGTAAAGCCGTTGGTTTTGGTTATCAGCTGTACCTCCGCCCGCACCGATTTCTTCTTCAGCTGCGTCATGCGCACCGAGGAGTTCAGAAAGCCGTAGCCGGCCGAGTCAGTCTTCTGCCGGGCGGGCCGCATCTGAATATCCACGAACTTAAATGTGCCCAGGCTCATCAAGCGGCTCAGCGTCTGGTCCTGGCGGCGGCGGCGGTACAGGCTGTCGGGGTACATAAACACCGCATTGATAATAGCCTTGGCCTTGAAGATCTTCTCATCAGGCACGTAGCGGTACTTCTTGTAGATGATAGGCCGAATTGATTCGACGGTGTCCGTGAGGCCGTAGCGGGTGTTCAGCGTAATGCGGTTGAACACGTAAGGCTTGGCGGCCCGGGGCGGAATACTGCCCTTCACGCGCAGGTATACATCTACCTGGTTGTGCTGGGTGCTGTCCACCTCGTACAGAATATAGTCGGGGTTGAAGAAGTAGTACCCGTTCTGCTTTAGTTGGTCATCAATGCGGGAGCGTTCCGTGATGAGCGTGTTCAGGTTGTAGGGCTCGCCTACTTTCAGCAGGGTGCCGGCCTGCGTTTTGCGGATATCGTTATCCAGCAGCGTGTCGCGGTCGGGGAAATGAATGGTCTTGATGAGGTAGGGGCGCTGCACCGTAGCGGTGTAGTCGATGGTGGCGGTGTTGCCCTTCACGTTGGGCTTGGTCTGCACCCGCGGGCTGTCAAAGTAGCCGTTGTTGTAGAGGCGGTTCGTCATCAGCCCCTTCACCTTCTGGGTATCTACCTGACTGAGCAGCACCGGCGCTTCGCCGTACTTCTCGGCCAGAAAATGCCCTATTCCCTTGCTCTTGCCCTCGCCCATGTGCCAGAAATACAGCTTGGGCCGCATGCCCAGAATAGAAGCGTTGGGCTTGGGGGTGATAACGGTTTCCAGCTCCGTCTGGAGTTGGGCCTTCTGCGGAATGGAGTAGGGAGAAGTCAGCTTTACCGTGCTGCCGGTATAGAGCTTATCGTTTTTGGGAATGAACTTGGCACCGCTACACGCCGCCAAAAACAGCAGCGCCACCACCAGCATGGCGCGGTAAGCGGCACCCGGCCAGCGGGTTGAGTTTTGCGGCACCTGGGGCAGGGTTTCGTTTATTTTCCGCATTCCCGTCATCTTGGTTTTCATTACTGACATCGGCGGTCTTAGTTCAGGGCTTTGTTCTGGAGGGTATCCTGCGCGGCGGCTTTCTCGGCCCGGCGGGCGCGGCGGTCGGTGCGCACGGCCTGCTTTACTTCCGGCGCAATCTTGGCAAACAGCTCCTGCGCGCTGTTGAAGTCGCGCTGGAAAATCAGGGCCATACCCGTGCGGATAAATTGCCCGTCAATGTCTTCGTAAGCGTTGTTGCGGAAGGCGCGCAGCCGCAGGCGGCCGTCGCTCAGAATGTTGTATTCAATACTCACGTCGCCAGCAAACTGGCTGGCCGCGGAGGCACCGCCCGCTGCCTGGTTGCCGCCCCCACCCAGCGGCACATCGGTACCGAGGCGCACGCTCAGCCGGTCGTTAAACAGCTGGCGGCGCACGGCCACGTTCAGGTCCGTCTGGTTGTACTGCTGGCCCGTGCCCGACACGGCGGCGTACGAATCAACGCCCAGCTCCAAGCCGATGCCCGCCAGGTATTCGCCGGTCAGGCTGTTGAGCTGGTCGGTGAGCACCTGGCTGGCCGAGCCGCGCAGCTGGTTGGCCACCAGGCCACCCGGGGCGGCGGTGCTCTTCAGCGGGTTATCGGGAATAAAGCGGTTGAGGGCCAGCAGGGCAAATACCTGCTTGTTCAGCTCGTTCTGCTCGCTGGGCTGGCGCAGCTGCTCCAGCTTGGCGCGCACCGGTGCCGACACCGGCCCGGTGCTGTTTTCCGGCAGGCGGATATCAAACCCAATGGTGGGCTTCAGCAGCTGGTCCGTCACCTTCAACAGCACTTCAAAAGGCAGGCGGTTGCGCGCCAGGTTGCTGATTTCGGGCTGGTCGGTATCCAGCTGGTTGGAAATCAGGTCGGCCGCTACCGCGCGCACTTTGTAAATGGCCGTAACATCCACCTGCGCGTTGAACGGGTCGCCGGTCCACAGAATAAAGGAGCCCGGCGCAATGTCGAATTTGCGCTCCGCCAGATCATACAGGGAAAGCTCGTACTGGCCCTCCGTTACGCCCAGGCGGCCGGTCAGGCTTTGGGCGCCGCGCTCATCCAGCACCGCATTCAGGGTGCCTTCGGCGCGCACGCGCAGGTTGTCGCCGGCGGCTTCATCAATTACAATGGTAAAGGGCGTGCGGTCGGTTACGGTCACGTTGGCCTGCACGTCGTAGCCAGTGGGCACGGCGGCGCTGTCCACCTCGACCACCGCGGTGAGGGCCGAGTCCAGCTTGGGCGCGTCTTTATCCACAAACACCACAATGCCTTCGCGCGCTACCTCCACGGGGTCATCGGTGGGTACCACCACGGTCAGGTCAGAGCCATCGGCCACGGTGGCGCGGGTGCGCACGGCGGGGCGGTTCAGCACGCCCGTAATCCGCGAGTCAGAATCCACGAACAGGGTGCCGTAGTATAGCGGGTTGTCGCTGCGCTTGCTTTTTACGGCCAGGAAGTTGTCGGTGACGGCTGTCAGGTCCAGGCGATACTGCGTGACGGAGGCCAGGTTGCGGGCCGGAATAATGTAGCCGTTGAAGATGGCCTTGCTGCCCAGGGAGTCCAGCACCGCAAAGTCATCAAAGCGCAGGCCGCGGTCATCCAGTACCAGCTCCTGCTCCGAAATGTGGTAGGGTGCGCCCAGCTGCGAGAGGGTGAAGCCCGCGTCGCGGAAGCGCACGTTGCCGCGCAGCTGCGGCGCCGTGGTCGTGCCCCGAATGGTGAGCTGCCCGGTCAGTGCCCCGCTGGACTCCCGGATCTGTCCGAGGGAAAATGGCTCCACGGTCTGTACATTCAGCTGCGCAATGTCGGTGGTGAGGTCCAGGGCACCGCTGGTGTTATAAAAGCCCCGCACGCGCACGTCGTTGCCGTCCTGGCTGGTGAGCTCAGCGGTGAGGTCGTAGCGGTCGGCCACGTTGTTCACAATGTTGGTGCGCACATCGCCCAGCACGTATTTGTTGTAAGCCAGCTGGGCCAGGGAGAGGTCGGCGGTGAAGGCCTGGCCGGGACGTCCCAGGTTGTAGGCTACGGCCTGCCCGTTCAGCGTGCCGCCAATCAGGGAATCCTGCAGGCCGGCCGCGCGGCCAATAGCATACAGGTCGAAGTTGCCGATCTGCACCTGCAGCGGGTTGCGGGCCCCCGGCAGCGTTTGCAGGGCCAGGAAACGGTCTGCTGCGCCTTCATTGCGGCTCAGCCGCACGTTCTGGGCCACAATGTTGCCCGTGGAAGGCGTATAGCGAATGAAGTTGTTGGGCCCCACTACCCAGTCTTTGCGGTCTACTGCAAGATCCGGGGCAAAGCTGAACTGATAGGTTTTGGCCCCATTCAGCACCTGTAGCACGCCGCCCAGGCTCAGCCGCTCTGCTGAGTCTGCCTCGGCAATGCGCAGGCGGGTGCCAATCTGGTTGTTGGCGATGCTGCCCGTGAGCGAGGGATTGGGCACCCGCAGCGTGGTATCCTGCCGAATCTGGTCGAGGGCTACGGAGTAGTCCAGCTTCTGCGGATCAGAGCCCACCCGCACTTTCAGCGAGTCAAAGGCCGTGCCCAGGTAGCGCATATAGGCTACATCGGACCGGACCGTGAGGTTGGCGGCGCGGCTGTCGTAGCTGCCGGAGGCCGTGAAAGGCGAAATACGCGTGAGGCCCGTCACAAACTTGGGCAGCAGCCGCGCGCCCGACTTCGGCACCAGCACCTCGAAAGTAAAATTGCGGGCCACCGAGGAAGCGCGGTACTGCACATCGGGCAGGTCAAAGTACCGGTCAATGTGGCGCTGCAGCTCCGTGGCCATGTCGCCGAGGCGGGTGTTGCCGCGCACGGTGGCCTGCAGAATGGTGGAGGTGAAATCCAGCTCGGTGCGGCCCGGCACCTGTACAATGCGCGCATTCACGGAGTCAAGCGGAATGGCCTGGTTGTTCGATACCACTATGATATTATTGCCGACCAGCGTACCGTTGAGGGTATTCAGATCCGACCCCGAAAGGTTGGCGTCCAGATCACCCTGCACCCGCAAATCACCGCCGGTGTAGAAGCCCAGGGCCGTGAGATTCAGACTTTTTACGTTGCCGCTGAAGGCGTAAAGCGGGGCATTGGGGTTGCGCAAATCCACGGTGCCCTTAATAGCGAAAGCGGCGTTGGCGTCGCCGGTGCTGCGCGCATCAATGGCGTACTGCTGCCCCGTAATGCCCACGGTGGCGTCGATGTTGCGGTAGGTGTAGTCGCCGTAGCGGGCGCGGTCCAGCTTGGCCACCAGCTGGCCGCGCATGGTGGTAGGCTCAAACCCAGCGCCGGTGTAGGTGCCACGGCCGGTTACCGCGCCAATATCAGGCTGCCTGAGCAGGCGGCCGAGCTGGAAGTTCTGGAAGGTGAAGCGGGCATCCACCGGCTCGCGGCCGGCGCGGCCGGGCCGCAGGTTGGCCACAATGGTAGCGCCGCCATAGGATGTATTGGCGCGCAGATTCAGAGCCAGGTCGTTGGCGGTGGGGCGGCCGCGCACGGTGCCGCTGAGCGTGGCCCGCTCCGGCAGGTCAATGACGTCCTGGGGAATAAGGCCGGCGGGCAGCAGGTCGTTGATGTCCCGTTTGGTGGTGGTCAGCTGCCGGATATTCAGGTCGGTGTACAGGCGGCCATCGGTATTAGGCAGACCCCGGATGCGGCCATCGACGCGCACAATGGTATTGCGCAGACCCACAATTTCCACGTTGTTGAGCGCTAAGTTGTCCAGCCGCCCGGTTATGCGTCCGTTCAGCAGCACCGACTGGTTAGGGCCACTGGTGAAGGGCTTTTCGGTGATGAGGTCGGGGGCCAGATACAGGATGTCGCGGAAGCCCAGGCGCGTGTCGCGCAGGTCGGCCTCCATGCGCATCTTGCCAATCAGCTTAGAGTCGGCCAGCATGCCCAGGGAATCAAACCCAATGGCCAGCGTGCGGCGAATGCGGGTGTGCGGCGTAATCAGGTCGAGGTTATCCAGCCGAATCTGCACCGAGTCGTAGACCACGTCGGCGGCGGCGCGGTCTACCCGGAAGCCGCTTTGCTCACGGCCGCGCAGCAGATCAATGCGGCCGGTAGTGCGGTTGTTGGTATACACCAGATTGCGGGTGCGCAGGGCCAGCGAATCGAACAGCATATGGTTGTAGTCCATGGCCGGCAGGCGGGTGCGCTGGCGCTTTTCATCCACGTTATCAAAAGCAAACCGCAGCCCGCTGATATCCGACTCCTTCAAAGAAAGGCGCCAGCTGGTGGGCGCACCGGTGGTTTGCGCCACCGCCGAATCTAGCTTCTGCACCGTTTCCACGGGGTTAATCACGCGCTGTTCCACGGGCACATTCTCGTTCTGGGCAAATGCCACTTCCGAGTTGCGCAGCGTCAGGGAGTTCAGGGCAATGCGCTGCCGCAGCAGGTCAATGTTATCCGCCGTAACCTCGCCCTGCCCGATGCGCGTTTTGATGTACTGGCCCGAGGGGTTGTTGCGGTAGTTCAGGGCCACGTTTTCCAAGGTGGCTTTCTCCAGCCCAAACGTGAGCGTGAGCGGCTCAGAAGGGGTATCCGGCGGCACTTTGGTTTGGGTGATATCGAGGCTGGTATTCTTCAGGGCCGCCGTCTCTACGCGGTAAATGCTGCGGTCTACGTCCACCTCGTTCATGGCCACGGCCAGGTCGCCCACGCGGGTGCGCACATTCAGGCCGTCTACCTGGTCCTTATAAGTCAGGTAGATGTTCTGCAGGTGCGCGTCGCCGATATCATACTTAAAGCCGCCGGTAGAGTCGGCGGGCGTCGTAGTGGTGGTGTCGCCGGTGGCGAAGGCGGCCAGAATATAGTCGAAGTTGTAAGTGGAGTCCGGCTCGGTGCGGGCAATGTGCACGGTGCCATCGGTGAGCTCCAGAGAGCTGAGGTTGATTTCTGATTTGGTGAGGGCCCATAAATCCAGGCCCAGGGCCATTTTGCCCACCGCCACCAGTGTATCGCCTTTCTGATCTTCCAGGTACACGCCTTCCAGGGCCAGGCCGTGGCGCCAGTCGGTGCGGAACTTGTCAATGCGCACTTCCGTGCCGATTTTGTTCTGGAGGTAGCCGGCCGCTTTGCGGGCGGCATAGTCCTGTACGGAGGGAATCTGCAGGGCTACTATCAGCCCCAGGACCAGAAACAGGACCAGGGCCAGCAACCCCAGCACGGCATACAAAGCGCGACGAGCAGACGTGGGTAGAGAGTTGATAACGCAGCAGGGTTAAGGTTCGTGGTTCTCCCAACGAAAAAAGGAGCGCCGGGGTTAGTTTTAGAAGATTTCTAAGGGATAACCCGACAACCGGACCCAATTTTTCGTAGGCTGATTCCCGCCGCTTCCACCCGTTCCAAGCCCGCGGACTGTTATCTTTCGGCCGCATTCTGTCCCCTTTCACTATGATCCTACGGTTTACTCTCCCATTCCGCACCGAATGGGGCCAGCGCTTTATGGTATGCGGCAACCTGCCCCAACTGGGTGCCTGGCAGCCCGACCAGGGCTTGACGCTCCAGTACCAGCCTGATACCGGCATCTGGAGCTGCGAAGCAACCATGCCCGACGAGGAGCTGACCCTGGAATACAAGTATGTGCTGGTGGATGAGCGCGACGGCAGCGCGCAGTGGGAGTGGGGACCCAACCGGCAGGAACACGTGAATGCCCAGCAGTTTGAGCGGGTGGTGCTGGAAGACTACTGGCGCGCACCGGCCCAGCCGGAAAACGAGTTGTTCACGGCGGCCTTCACCCAGGCCCTTATGCGCCGCAATGCGGTAGACGTAGCCCCGCGCCCCACGGCCCGCCTCGCCGACTCCGTAGTGCGCTTTCAACTGCCGGCCCCGCGCGTGGATACCAACCACCATCTCTGCTTGCTGGGCTCTGACCACGCCCTGGGCACCTGGGACGAGCGCAAAGCCGTGGTGCTGTCTGACCGTGACTTTCCCACCTGGTGCGTGGATGTGGCCCTGGAAGATTCCTCCCGCCCCGTGTACTACAAGTACGGTATCTGGGACGCGGCCCAAAAGAAAATAGTGCACTTAGAAGGCGGCGAAAACCGCGTGCTGCTGCCCCCGGCCGAGCGCCGCACCCTGCGCATCCGCCACGACGAGCAGTTTCGCTACCCCAATGGCAACTGGCGCGGCGCCGGCGTGGCCCTGCCTGTCTTCTCCCTGCGCAGCCGTCACGGCCTGGGCGTAGGCGAGTTTACCGACATTCAGCTGCTGGTAGACTGGGCCAAGCAGACCGGCCTGAAGATGGTGCAGATTCTGCCCATCAACGACACCACCGCCACCCACACCTGGGTTGATTCTTACCCCTACGCGGCCATTTCGGTGTTTGCCCTGCACCCGCTCTACCTCAACCTGGATAGCATTGCGCCCCTGGCCGATGCCGCCCAGCAGGCTGAGTTGGACAAGCTGCGCACCGAGCTCAACGCCCTGGACCACGTGGCCTACGAGCCTGTGATGAACGCCAAGTGGAAGTTTGCCCGCCTGCTATATCAGCAGGAGAAAGCCGCTTTCCTGGCTAATGCGGAATTCAAAGAGTTTCTCGAAGAGCAGAAAAGCTGGCTGGTGCCCTACGCGGCCTTCTCCGCCTGGCGCGACCGGTTCGGCACGGCCGATTTTGAGCAGTGGCCCGATGATTTCCGCACCCCGCCCACCTACGGGCAGATTATGGATTTCGACAGCGCGGAGTTTGACGAGTACGGCCTGCACCTGTTCACGCAGTTCCACCTGGACAAGCAGCTGCGCGCCGCCGTGGAGTACGCCCGCTACCACGGCGTGGTGTTCAAAGGCGACCTGCCCATCGGTATCTACCGCCACTCCGTGGATGCCTGGACCCAGCCCGAGCTTTACCACATGGACCGCCAGGCCGGCGCCCCGCCAGACGACTTCTCGGTTACGGGCCAGAACTGGCGCTTCCCCACTTATAACTGGGAACGAATGGCGCAGGACGGCTACGCCTGGTGGCGCCAGCGCCTCACCCACCTTTCGCGCTACTTCGTTGCCCTGCGCATCGACCACATCCTGGGCTTTTTCCGCATCTGGGAAATTCAGGGCGACTCCGTGGAGGGCCTGCTGGGGCGGTTTGCGCCGGCCCTGCCCCTGCACCGCGACGAAGTGCGCGACCGGCTGGGCTGGTTCGACTACCGCCGCCTCTGTGAGCCCTACATCCGCTGGCACATGCTTCGCGACATCTTCGGGCAGGATGCCGAAGCCGTGCGAAATGAGTTTCTGGAAGATGCTGGCTACGAGGCCTTCCGCTTGCGGGAGGAAGTGCGCACCCAGCGCCAGATTGAAGCCGTTTTCGAGGAAAAGCTGCGGCAGGAGCCCGGCCGCGCCGACCACCTGCGCCGCATCCGCGACGGGCTGTACAAGCTGGTAAATGAGGTGCTGTTTCTGGAAGAGCAGGGCACCTACGGCCAGTACCTGCACCCGCGCATCACGCTGCAGCACACCTATTCCTTTAAGGAGCTGGATGAGGCAACCCGCCAGCGCGTGTGGGATTTGTACGTTGATTTCTTCTACCGCCGCCACGAGGAGTTCTGGCGCCGGCAGGGCCTGATTAAGCTGCCGGCCGTGCGCTACGCCACCAACATGCTCATTTGTGGCGAAGACCTGGGCATGGTGCCCGAGTCGGTGCCGGGCGTGATGAAGCAGCTGGGTATTCTGGGCCTGAACATTCAGCGCATGCCCGCCGACCCCAAAACCGAGTTCGGCCACCCCGACGCGGCCCCTTACCTATCGGTAGTAAGCCCCGGCTCGCACGATATGAGCACGGTGCGCGGCTGGTGGGAAGAAGACGCCGAGAAAACCCAGCGCTTCTTCCAGCAGATTCTGGGCCACTGGGGCGAGCAGGCTCCCTTCTATTGTGAGCCCTGGGTAGCCCGCGAAATTCTGCTGCAGCACCTGTTCTCGCCCGCCATGTGGGCCATATTCCCCATTCAGGATTTGCTGGCCATTGATGGCAAGCTGCGCCGGGAAAACCCGCAGGACGAGCAGATTAACGTGCCGGCCAACCCGCAGCACTTCTGGAAATACCGCCTGCACCTGCCGCTGGAAGAGCTGCTGGCCGCCGAGGAGTTCAACCACACCCTGCATGAACTGGTAGCGCAAAGCGGCCGGGACAGAGTGTATTGATTTCTCCCAACCCTTTACAAGCAGAGCTATTAACAGAAATGTTAGTAGCTCTGCTTTTTTATGACAATCTAAAGATAGATGTGGTGATTTGATATTTGAACGGTCATTTAATATAAAACATTAAGGATATTTTATATTAAATGAAGTGTGTAATGGATGAGTTAACCGATCTTATAGTATGATTCTTTGAATTTTAGGGACGATGCCTACGGAATATGAACTACTTTTGTTGCTAAAATTCTGCACAGACTCACCTTTTGCTTGTCATTGCTTCCCTTTTAGCTCACTGGTTACATAAACCGAATGAAAACAACCTTACCATTTATCTCAGGATTGCCAACCTTGTTGTCGTCGAAGCAACTAAGCCCTTCGCAACTAGCTGCCTGGCCTGATAGGGCTTGGAAGAGCAGCGAAGGTACTCAGCTTCGGAAGATGTGGGCATTCATTGCATTTCTGATTGTATGCTTGCCTTTATCCTTAAGTGCCGCAACTACCACTATTACTGGCTTTACGCCTAATAGTGGTCCAGTAGGAACCATAGTCACCATTACTGGGACGAATTTTAAAAGTAACAGTGCCGTTAAATTTAACGGTACTACGGCCGCTTTTACCTTCGTATCAGCCACGCAAATCAAGGCTACTGTGCCATCAGGTGCAACGACGGGTAAGATTCAGGTTTCACCTCCCGGTAACACTACGGCCACTTCTGGGGCCGACTTCACGGTAACCGTTGCTCCAGTAGCAGTAGCTGATGTGGCCTCTACTACCTATAAGCTACCTACCACAATCAATATTCTTAATAATGATACGCCAGGTAGTGCCGGGGCGCCCAGTGCTATTAATACGGCCAGTGTAGTGCTTTCCAGTACTACCGGCAGCAATGGGGGCACTTTCTCCGTCAATGCCAGTGGCGTGGTGAGCTTCACGCCACCCGCTACTATTGTAGGCACCAGTATTACCACCAGCGTAAGCTACACGGTAGCCAACAGTGCTTCGCCAGCGCAACGTTCGGCGGCGGCTACTATTACAGTAACGGTAACAAACACTGCGCCCGTAGCTAACAACGACCCTGGTAACACGGTTGCTGCCAGTGGTACTGATTTAGTGATTAATGCTTTGAGCAACGATACGGATGCCAACGGCAACGGCACAATTGATAACACCAGCATCGTGCTGGGTACTGCCACTGGTACCAGTTCCGGCACATTTGCCAAGGGCACAGGTGCTAATCTGGGCAAAGTAGTTTTCACTCCCACGGCCACAGCAGGTACCGCAACGGTTACTTACACTGTGAAGGATGATGCGGGTCTTCCGTCCAACTCCGCTACCATTACCGTGGTGGTAATAGGTGCTCCTATAGTGAATCCGGACGTAGCGTCAACCAATTACAAAACACCCATCACCATCAGTATTCTGAGTAATGATGTAGCTGCCGATGGTGGTGCGGGTGCCAATGCTATTAATGTGGCTTCGGTGATTCTAAGCCAGGGCGCAACTTCAGGCACCAGCAATGTTACCGGCAGCAATGGGGGCACTTTCTCCGTCAGTGCCAGTGGCGTGGTGAGCTTCACGCCACCCGCTACTATTGTAGGCTCCAGCATTACCACCAGCGTAAGCTACACGGTAGCCAACAGTGCCACACCAGCACAAATCTCCAATTCAACCACTATTACTGTTACCGTAACCAATGCCACGCCAGTAGCTATTGATGGCGTAAACGTAGCCTTGGTAAATACCGCAAACGCAACGGCTTTATCTCCTTCGCTGTCAGGTGCTGACGTGGAGAATGATTTGTTTTACTATACCATTACCGGTGGTCTGCCAACTGCCGCACAAGGCCTACTGGCTTTCAATGGTACTCTCATTGCTACAACCCCTAGCGTCAACATTCCGGCTGGCCAGCTCAGCTTACTGACTTTTGACCCTGCGGCAGGTTATGTAGGCCGCGTAGTGCTGACGTTTACTGTAACAGATGGCAGCGGTCTTTCATCATCCCCTACTACCTATACCATTCCGGTTGGTGCTGCTAATACCATCAGCGGTATTGTGTACGAGGATGTGAATTATGGTGGGGGCATGGGCCGCAGCCAGGCAGCCAGCAGTGGCATCGGTCGTAATGGCGCTACGGTGGAGTTATATACTGGTGCCAATGCTTATCAGGCAGTTACAACAACTGGAGTTAATGGCATTTATACATTCTCTGGGCTGGCTGCTGGTACTTACAAAGTACGCGTAGTCAATAGCACCGTAACCAGCCGCCGCGGTGGCTTTGTTGCAGGCCTGCTGCCTGTACAAACATATGTGAACAGTGATGGGAACCGCGTAGGAGGTGAGGCGCCAAACGTGGCGGATGCCGCTGCCAGAACTGCTGGCAATCTTCCTGCTAACTCGCAGTCCCTGGCTACAGTTACGCTGGCTGCTAATGGAGCCGTCGGCTCGGATTTCGGCTTCAGCTTTGATGTAGTTGTGAATACCAACGATACAGGCCAGGGTTCTTTGCGGCAGTTCATTACGAATGCCAATGCTTTGGTTAATACCGGTTTGGATCAGCGCCCATTCAATAACAATGGGTTTGATAGCGGAACCGATTTCCCTGCCGGGCAGGAAACCTCCATCTTTATGATTCCGGACGGTACCGCTAAGCCAGGTTTGCGTGCTGGCCTTACCAATCAGCTAAAGAATGCGGCTGGAACGGCAGCTACCATAAATAGCCGTGCTTTAATTACGCTGGGCTCCAGCCTAAGCCTTACTAATGCTACAACGCCTGCCAACGCCGCAGGCACCGCCATTGATGGCACTACCCAGAGTACGCTGAACAACTCCAACCCCATTACGCTGGGAACCGGTGGCACAGTAGGTACCGGCAAAGTGGCCCTCAGCAAGGTGAATGGTTCAGAAGTAGAAATCGTTGGACCTACAAATATCACCAACCTGATTCAGGTTTCAGCGGATAATTCTATTGTGCGCGGAGTATCGCTGCATGGTGGTGCCAACGCCTTAACGGTGACCAGTGGCACCAATATGCTTATTGAACAAAACCTGATAGGCGTAGATGCCTTTACTGCCGGAGCGGCCCCAGCACCAGCTACCAGCACAATTGGCGTAAAATTGACGAACCCCTCGGGCACGGTACAAAATAACCTTATTGCATACGCAGGCAGCTCAGGACTGAGCTACTCCGGAATAGGCGCAGGTTATATTATTACCAACAATGAGTTTGACAAAAACGGTCGGATTACGGCAGGAGGGGACAATATCACCATTGCCGACCAGATAGCTGCCGGCAGTGTTGCGGGACCGGTTACCATAACCGGCAACCTGATTGCTAATGCAAACAGTAGCGGCATTCAGTTTGATATTGCCAAACTCAGCACTAATAAAGTGCAAAACAATACTGTCTCAGGTAATGGTCTGTACGGAGCTGTTACCCGGCTGGAAGGCTCGGGCATTCACTACCTGTCGCGTAATGGTACGGATCGGGGAACCAATCCGGATATCATCAGCCAGAACATTATTACCCAAAACCAATCATCGGGTATTGTAATCAATTATGGTCAGCGTGGCATCCGGATAAGCCAGAACTCCATTTACCAGAATGGTAATGGTACCACCGGTGGGCAGGGACTACTTTCTGTTGACTTGACTCCGGCTACCTATTATGTGAATAGTGCGGATGCCAATGGAAAATCACGCTACGGGCAGGGAGATGGTGTAACGGCTAATGACGGAGTAGCTAATGTTAACCAAGCGAATGGCGGCATGGACTACCCGGTGATTACGCTAATCGAAAAAGCCGGTCCTGGGCAGCTTCGTGTAAAAGGCTATATTGGAAATAACCCAGCGGGCAGCGCCCTGTTTGCCAATACTATTGTGGAAGTATATAGCGCCAACAATGCCGATACTAACCAGAATGGCCCAACCACTACTACCAGTGGTGATAATGTAGCGCATGGCGAAGCACAATCATATGTAGGTACGCTCACCGCCGACGCAAATGGCCTGTTTGATGTGACATTTAACACTATTGCCGCCACCATCAACTCGGGCGATATTGTTTCTGCTACAGCTTATCTGGCAGCCTACGGAACGTCTGAAGCTGGTGTCAACAAGCTTAGTGATTTTACAGTAACACTCCCCGTGGAGCTGGTGAGCTTTGAAGCAAAAGCCGGCAACACAAATGTGCAGCTTACGTGGGCTACCGCCTCAGAAAAGAACAATGACCACTTTGCAGTGGAGCGCAGCTTCGATGGTATCACCTTCGCCCAGATTGGGCAGGTGCGCGGCAACGGCAATAGCACTAACTACCACTATTATAGCTGCACTGATGTCAGCGTAGGTTTGCGCCACACAGGCACGGTGTACTATCGCCTGCAGCAAGTGGACGTTGATGGCCAGGCGCACCGTACATCGGTAAGGGCAGTAAACATCAAGGGCACTGTTACAGCCAATAGCATTAGCCTGTATCCTAACCCAGCCACCGAGCAGGCTACCTTAGATTTGAGGGCCCTGCCGGCAGGCACTTACCAGGTGCATATTCTGGATATGATGGGGCGGGAAGTGTACCGCACGCAGGTACAGGGCGGCGGCCTCCCAACGGTTGATTTGCGGGCCGTAAGAAGTGGAACGTATCAGGTTCTGATTCAGGGAAATCAGGTGAACCTGAGCCACAAGCTGGTGAAGTACAAATAGTTTCACGGCCTGTTTATTATAACAAAAGCCTCTCCCTGATGGGAGAGGCTTTTGTTTTTACTGGATGGCGGGAGGTGCCACAGAAAGCAGCGACCGGGCCAAGAGCCGTCGCGGAAAATGAGTCGGCGGGGCACAGCAGAATTCCAACGAGTGAATAAGGTAATTGGTCGAATTGTGCCGACCAAGCCGCGGGCGCCACAGTAGGTTTGCAGACCCTACGCTATATCACCCGTAAGGTTGCCCTTCGTCTGATTCCTTCTTCTACACCCCTATTTTGCATGAAAGCACTCTTACCCTCCGTACTTCTACTACTGGCTTTGGTGCCGTTGGGAGTGCAGGCCCAGGCCCCGATTCCGCGGGAAGTGGTTGTACCTCCCGCCGCCGCAAGCAAGCTGCAAAAGGCGGTTGCCAAGGCACAACGCAGCCTAGTTGTGGCCTCGCCCAGGGTGGCAAATGCTGTGACTGCTGCTTGTACAGCCACCACTACGCTGGACTTTACTGCCCGTACCGACAATGAAGACTGGCAGGATCGTCCGGCTTTCATTGTGGGCGGCGCTCCCAACAACACTACCATCAGTACACAAGGCACTTATGTAGAGCCTAGCGCCCCGGAAACCAACCTGTACATCACACCATTGGCCAACTCGCCGTTCGGTCATAAAACGCTCTTCTGGTCTACGGACTATATCAGTAACGCCAGCGCTACTACGCAGATAGCTTTTGGCTTTAACCGGCCCGTTAATAACCTCTCTTTCACAATTGAGGATATCGATGCTAATGCTTCTACTTACATCGATGCGGTAACGCTGAATGCTGTTCAGGCAGACGGGACGGTCCTGAATCTTAACCTTTCCAGTGATGCGACGGTAACGTTGGCTAATGCCGCCTATACCAGCCGCAGTAACAATACAATTACGGCGCAGCAGCAAAACGTAGATGGGCAGACAAATGGTAATGCTACCATTACGTTCAATAAGCCTATTGTCAGCCTGCGTATCATTTACCAGAACACGCTTTCGGCCGCCGCCGGCTTACCGGGTGTGCAGTACATTGGTATCGGTAATATGACGTGGTGCACACAGGCCAACGTGGCAACGACCTTATCGGGTACTAACCACGCCAAGGCAGGTTCCACCGTAACCTACACTGCCACCACTACTGCCAGCGGCGACTATGCCGCTACCGGCGTGCAGCCCAAGGTGCAGTTTACCCCGGGCACCGTGCTGGCTACTTACCCAGCGGGCAGCACCTATGTGCAGTCGACGGGGGTACTGACGCTGCCCACCATTGCTAACCTGGCCATCGGGGCCAGCAGCACCTCCACCATTACCTTCGTCATGCCGGGCACTACCGTGAACGGCACGGCCAGCAGCACCATTGGCAACGACGACGCCGACCCGCTGGACAACAACGGCTCCGCCGCCGCGGCCAAAGTAACCACCGTGGTAAATACACCGCCCGTTCCCACGGCATTGAGCTCTACCACGCCCCGCGCCGTGTACACGCCGCTGTCGCCCTTGGCAGCTACCGATGTCAACGGGGATGCTATCAATACCTACACCATCACGCCGGCCAGCCTGACTGCGCTGAATACCTCCGGCAAGCTGTATGTAAAATCGGGTGCTACTTACACGGAAGTTACCGCTGGCAACTACCCTGGCCTGGTGCTGAGTGCTGCCCAGGCGGCTTCCCTTTACTTCTTGCCAAACAGCACGGCGAGTGTTAGTACGGTTAGCTTCAGCTACTACGCCACCGATTCGCAGGGCGACATCAGCACCTCCACGGCGGCCTATTCCCTCAGCATCACGAATAGTGCACCGGTAGCCGCCGACGTGACGATGACGACGGCCCAAGCTATTCCTGGCGCAAATGGTCCCACGGCTATTCCAGCCCTGACGGCTACGGATCCGGACGGCGCTATCGCTTCGTACCAGATTTCGGCGCTGCCCGCCAGCGGCACGCTCTACTACAACACAGCGGCTGATGGTACCTCTGGCACCTATGTGGCCATGACCAGCGCCATGTTAAATGGCGGGGCTTCCCAGTTGAACCTGACCGCTCAGCAGGCGGCTTCGCTGAAATACGACCCCTCAGGCACTACGAACAGTAACATCACCTTCACTTACACGGCCACCGACAACAACGGCACCGTAGATGCTACGCCCGCTACGGTCACCATTACACTCGGCAACCAGGCCCCACGCGCCATTTCCGGCACGAACAGCAGCGTTACAACGACCACGAAAAACGATGCGTACCGGTTGAACTGGACGGCACCGAATGGCACGCTGAACGGCTCGGATGCAGACGGCACCATTGCCTCCTTCACAATTACCAGCGGCCTGCCAAACGCCACGACGCAGGGCGAACTAACCTACTCCACCACCGACCTGGGAGCTAATGTGGGGCGTAACAACAACGCTTTAACAGTCATTACCACTAGTACTGTTATTCCAGTGGGCGCCTACCTGTATTTCAACCCGGCTGCCAACACCACGGCTACCACCCTCGCCCTACAGTTTACGGCTAAGGACAACAGCGGCCTGGCCAGTGCCAATACGGCTACCTACACTGTACCGGTAAACCAGAACATTACTGAGCCAATTGCCAGCAACGTGACTTCGGGCCCGATTGTGAGCAGCGCCAATGCTACTTCTATCACGGGCTTTTCGGGTTCGTTAAATGGGACTACGTCACTCTACAGCTACATCATTCGCACCATTCCGAATGGCGACACCCAGGGTACACTGTATGTGAATGGAGTAGCCGTGACAACCCCCGAGTTTGAGCTGCTGGCCGCCGATGCCAATAAACTGACCTTCGACCCGAGTGGCGCCAGCAACACCACGGTAACTTTCACCTACACCGTGCGCGCAAACAGCGCTACGGGTCCTGTTGACACCACGCCGGCTACTTACACCATCACACTCAGCAATGCGGCCCCGCTGGCCGCCGCTGTGAGCAACTCCCTGAGCAGCCCCATTGCCAGCACGGCCGGTCAAACGGGTATCAGCTCACTGAATGCAACGGATACCGATGGTACGATTACTTCGTACTCCATCAAGAGCCTGCCTGCTGACGGTACACTGTTCTACAATAACAACGCCGACGGCGTGAGTGGCACCTACGTGGCCCTAACCAGCGCTAACATCGGCACAGTATCCTTATCGCCGGCCCAGGCCGCTTCTTTGAAGTTTGACCCCTCCGGGGCCTTTGGTGGCACGGTAACGTTCACTTACGCGGCTACCGATAACCAAAGCGCCGTATCGAATACCGCTACTTATTCTATTCTGGTATCGGATGTGGATAAAGAAGCCGTGTACACGGTAGTGGGAGCCAAGAATATCGACAGCTACACGACCGGGGTTTCTCTGGCCACGGTAACGGATGCGGATGGTGCGCTGGCCTCGGCCGTGCTGGCCAATGGCAGCACGCTGCCCGCCGGCGTCGCCTTCAGTTCGACCACGGGGCAGTTTACGGTGTCGAATGCCGCTACTCTGGTAGCCGGCTCCTACCCGTTGACGGTGACGACCACGGATGTGCTGGGCGGTATCACGACGCAGACCATCACGCTGGCTTTCACCGCGGATAAAGAAGCCGTGTACACGGTAGTGGGAGCCAAGAACATCGACACCTACACCAATGGCACCTCTCTGGCTACCGTTGCGGATGCTGATGGTTCTATTACAGCCGCCGTGCTGGCTAATGGCACTACGTTGCCGGCGGGTGTAACCCTGAACGCGGCTACCGGTCAGCTGACAGTAACGGATGCCTCGCTGCTGGTTGCTGGGTCTTATAACTTCCAGGTAAAGACGACCGATGCTACGGGCGGTACCACTACCCTAGCGGTAACCCTGAATTTAACGTCCGACAAAGAAGCCGTATACACCGTAGCTGCTGCGAAGAATGTAGACAGCTACACAACTGGCGCATCACTTGCTACGGTTACGGATGCGGATGGTGCTTTGACTTCAGCCATACTGGCCGTGGGCAGCACCCTGCCCGCCGGCGTAGCCCTCAATGCTACCACGGGCCAGTTCACCGTCTCTACTGCAGGTAGCCTGGTAGCCGGTTCGTACCCCCTGACGATTAACACGGTGGATGCCACCGGCGGTAAATCAACCAGCACCATTACGCTGATCTTCACTGCGGACCGCGAGGCCGTTTATTCTTCTCCCAATACCTACAATCAGGATGCGCTGAGCAATGGCTCGTTGCTGGCCACGGTAACGGATGCCGATGGCACCCTTACCGCGGCGGCTATTGCCACAGGTACGTTGCCGGCTGGCATGAGCTTTAATAGCACCACTGGCCAGTTTACTGTCAGCAACACGACCCAATTAGTAGCCAATGCTTACACCTTCACGGTAAATACGACGGACGCTGCGGGTGGAAAATCCACGGTTCCGGTAACCATCACCATCAACGCGGACCGCGAAGCGGTATACACGGTAGTGGGAGCCAAGAACGTCGACAGCTACACGACCGGGACTTCTCTGGCCACGGTAACGGATGCAGACGGTGCGCTGGCCTCGGCCGTGCTGGCCAATGGCAGCACGCTGCCCGTCGGCGTCGCCTTCAGTTCGACTACGGGGCAGTTTACGGTGTCGAATGCCGCTACTCTGGTAGCCGGCTCTTACCCGCTGACGGTGACGACCACGGATGTAGTGGGCGGTATCACCACGCAGACTATCACGCTCACTTTCACTGCGGATAAAGAAGCCGTGTATTCGTCCTCGAACACCTACAACCAGGATGCGCTGAACAACGGTTCGTCGCTGGCGACGGTAACAGATGCGGACGGGGCACTTGCCTCGGCATCTATTGCCACGGGTACGTTGCCTGCAGGTATGGCCTTCAATACCACAACGGGTCAGTTTACCGTGAGCAGCAGCACCGTGCTGGCCGCTGGCACCTACAACTTCACGGTAAATACGACGGATGCTACGAGTGGTAAGTCGACGGTTCCGATAACCATTACTATCAATGCTGACCGCGAGGCGGTGTACACAGTAGCCGCCGCGAAAAACGTGAAAAGCTACTCCACCAATCAGAGCCTGGCCACGGTAACGGATGCTGACGGAGCCATTGTCTCGGCGGTACTCGTGGGCGCGCTGCCGGCCGGTGTTGCTCTGAATGCCGCTACCGGTCAGCTGACGGTAGCAGATGCTGCCCTGCTGGTCGCAGGCACCTATACCTTCCAGGTAAACACAACGGATGCCCTGGGTGGCATCACTTCCCATACGGTAACGCTGGTCTTCAACGGAGATGCTGATGCGGTGTACAGCGCATCCAACACCTATAACCGGGATGCCCTCAGCAACGGGTTTTCCCTGGCCACGGTAGCCGACAATAATGGGGGGGTAGCCAGTGCCAGCATTGCCAGCGGCACGCTGCCCGCCGGTATGGCTTTCAACACCACCACGGGCCAGTTCACGGTCAGCGGCACTACCGCGCCGGTAGCAGGTACTTATACCTTCCGGGTAAATACGGTAGATGCGCAGGGTGGCAAAACAACCAATACGGTAGCCATCACCATCAACGAGGACACGGAAGCCGCTTACTCAGTAGGCAACACCTACAACAAAAGCTCCCTGAAGGATAATCAGGATCTGGCTACCGTCACGGATTCAGACGCTGCCCTGACCTCGGTTGCACTGGCCGCCGGCAGCACGCTGCCTAACTGGCTGCGGCTGAATACTACCACCGGTGCTATTACCATTCCGATAGCGGCCAATGCCGCGGCGGGGGTATACAATGCCACCGTTAATACGGTAGATGCCCAGGGCGGGAAATCAGTAACCACGGTAAGCATTAGCGTAACCATCCCGCCGCTGCCCGTAGAGCTGACGACGTTTGACGTGAAGGCCATCCGCACCAATGCCCAACTGACCTGGCGCACGGCTATTGAGAAGAACAACGACCACTACGAGGTGGAGCGCAGCTTCGATGGCATCACCTTCGGGCAAATCGGGCAGGTGCGCGGCAACGGCAGCAGCTCCACTTTCCATGACTATGCCTTCACTGATGTGAACGTAGGCCAGCGGACCGGCACGGTGTACTACCGCCTGCGGCAGGTAGATACCGACGGCAAGCTGCACATCACGCCCGTGCGCACGGTTACCTTCGCGGCCCGCGCTATCAGCATCAGCGTGTATCCAAACCCGGCGGCGGCCCAGGCCACCCTGGACCTGGGTACGCTACCGGCCGGCGCCTACCAGGTGCAGGTGCTGGACATGACGGGCCGCGTAGTGCGCCAGCTGACCCTGCAGGGCGGCATGGCTCAGCCGCTGGATATCCGCAGTCTGGCGGAAGGCACCTATCAGGTATCGATTCGCAGCAAGGAGGTGAATCTGACCCAAAAGCTGGTGAAGAGAAACTAGCCTCCCGCCTATAATACATGGAAAAGCCCCCTCCTGCCTGGAGGGGGCTTTTTCGTTTTTCGCCGGACTAACTTGGCCAAAGTACGTAGCATAGAAGCTGCTTATCTGTTTGCCTTGCTTTTCTATGAAATCTACTGCTTCTGATCCATCGCCGACTTCGGGTTCCGGTCGTTTTTCTTTTCCTACTATTTCTGAGTACGATGTCGTTATTGTGGGCGGCGGCAGCGCCGGGCTGAGTGCGGCCCTGGTGCTGGGGCGCAGCTGCCGCCAGGTACTGGTGTGCAGCAGCGGACCGCCGCGCAACAGCACCTCGCCGGGCGTGCACAGCTTTTTCACCCGCGACGGCATCAAGCCCGCCGACCTGCTGCGCCTGGGCCATGAGCAGCTGGCCCCTTATCCCACCGTTACCACGCGGGAAGCCTGCGTTACCCGTATTGAAGTGCAGGAAATAGGCTTCTGTGTAACCATGCAGCCGGACAGGGGCGGCCCCCCGGTGACGGTTTCGGCCCGCCGGGTGCTGCTGGCCACCGGCGTCACCGACGACCTCCCGCCCATCGAAGGCATGCGCGAGCTATGGGGCCGGGGCGTGCTGCATTGCCCGTACTGCCACGGCTGGGAAGTGCGCGACAAGCCGCTGGCCGTATACGGGCAGGGCAAAACCGCTTTCGGCCTGGGCCTGCTCATCAGCCGCTGGAGCAAGGACGTAGTAGTCTGCACCAACGGCCCCAGCGGAATCAAGGAGAAGGGTATGCAGCGCCTGGCCCGCCACGGCGTGGTAGTGCGCGAAGACAAGATTGCCCACCTGGAGGGTCGCTCCACCGGCGAGCTGCGCCACATCGTGTTTGAAAACGGCGAAAAACTGGCCCGCCACGCCTTGTTTCTGCACACCCAGCAGCGCCAGCGCAGCAACCTGGCCGAGGAAACCGGCTGCCGGCTGCTCACCAACGGCGCGGTATGGACCAACAACAAGGCCCAGACCAGCATCAAAGGCATTTACGCCGCCGGCGACACCACCCCCGCGCCCCAGCAAGCCATCATTGCCGCCGCCGAAGGCTCCCTGGCCGCCATTGCCATCAACGAAAGCCTGACCAAGGAAGAATGCCGGTAAGCGGTGAAGTGGTGATATGGTGAGTTTGTCGTTCAAACCGCGCAATCAGCGCAACCAGAATGTCAAACTCACCATATCACTTCCTAAAACAAGGCGCTGGCTACCCGACGGATGCTGTCTGATTTTCCCATGCTGTAATAGTGCAGGCAGGGGACGCCGTGGGCCATCAGCTCCTTGCTCTGGTTGATGCACCACTCAATGCCAATTTCGCGGGCCACCTCATTGCTGGGGGCCTGGTGCACGGCATCGGCCAGCTCTTCCGGAATGTTGAGGTAGAAGGCCCGGGGCAGCATGGTGAGCTGACCTTTGGCGGTGAGGGGTTTCAAGCCGGGAATGATAGGCACGTTAATGCCCGCTTCCCGGCAGCGCCTCTCGAAAGCAAAAAACTGCTCGTTGTCGAAAAACATCTGGGTCACGATGTAGTCGGCGCCGCGGTCTACCTTGTGCTTGAGGTAGCGCAGGTCGGCCGCGTAGTTCGGCGACTCAAAGTGCTTCTCGGGGTAGCCCGCTGCGCCAATGCAAAAGTTGGTGGCCCAGGTGTCATCCTGCTCCTCGTCCAGGTAGGAGCCTTTGTTCAGGTCGGCTACCTGGCCAATCAGGTCGCAGGCGTAGCTGTGGCCATCGGGGTCCGGCAGGAATCTGCCTTCGCTCTTGATAGGGTCGCCGCGCAGGGCCAGCACGTTATCAATGCCCAGAAAGTGCAGGTCGATGAGGGCGTTTTCGGTTTCCTCCTTCGAGAAGCCACCGCAGATCAGGTGGGGCACGGTATCCACATCGAAGCGGTTTTTGATGGCCGCGCAGATGCCTACCGTACCCGGGCGGCGGCGCACGGTTTTCTTTTCCAGCAGGCCGTTGGGGTGCTGCCGGTACACGTACTCCTCGCGGTGGTAAGTAACGTCAATAAACGGGGGCTTGAACTCCAGCAGCGGCTCAATATTGGTGAACAGGCTCTGGATATTCTCGCCCTTTTTCGGCGGCAGCACCTCAAAGGAGAAGAGCGTTTTGCCGTTGGCGTGCAGCAGGTGGTCGGTTACTTTCATATAGAGCACCAACTAGGAACTGGTTGGTATTGCGGTGGGAATGTTAGCTCTCGTACTTAAAAAGAAACCAAAGTCGATTCGCTTCTTTTATGCCTGTCATGTCTTGCTTCACGTAGGCCGTCATGTCGAGCGCAGTCGAGACATCTCGCTAGTGTGGTATACCACTGTGACGAAGCGGTAGAGATGCTTCGACAGGCTCAGCATGACAGTTACTTTGACAACATCAGCACGCGAGATGTCTCGACTGCGCTCGACATGACGAAACCGAATGTTTTGTTGTGGCTTACAACGCTGTTACGGGCACGGAAACCGGGTCGTAATTCAGATTGGGGGCCAGCCAGCGCTCCAGCTCCGGCAGCGGCATGCTTTTGCGTTGGGCAATGTCCGCTACCTGGTCTTTGCCGATGCGGCCCAGACCAAAGTAGCGCGAGTTGGGGTGCGCGTAGTAGAAGCCGCTGACGGAAGATGCCGGGTACATGGCCAGGTTTTCCGTCAGGCGGATGCCGGTTTTATTTTCCGCATCCAGCAGCTCAAACAGCGTGATTTTCTCGGTGTGGTCGGGGCAGCCGGGGTAGCCGGGCGCGGGCCGCACACCCTGGTATTTCTCCTGAATGAGGTCTTCGTTAGAGAGGTGCTCGGCGGGCGCGTAGCCCCAGAACTCCTCCCGCACGCGCTGGTGCAGGCGCTCAGCAAACGCCTCGGCGAGGCGGTCGGCCAAGGCTTTCACCATAATGCTGGAGTAGTCGTCGTGGTCCTTTTCAAACTGGTCCAGCAGCTTTTCAATGCCCAGGCCCGCCGTCACGGCAAAGCCCCCGATATAATCTTCGCGGCCAGTTTCCCGCGGGGCCACAAAATCGGAGAAAGCCAGGGAAGGGATGCCGGGCGCTTTTTCGCTTTGCTGGCGCAGGGTGAAAAACTCGGTCTGCACCTGCTCCCGGGTTTCATCGGTAAACACCTGAATGGTGTCGTGGCCTTGGGTATTGGCGGGCCAGAAGCCCAGCACGGCGCGGGCCGTGAGCAGCTTTTCGTCGATAATTTTCTTCAGCAAGGCCTGTGCATCCTCAAACAGCCTGGTGGCTGCTTCGCCCAGGTTTTCGTCCTCCAGAATGCGGGGGTAGCGGCCTTTCAGCTCCCAAGTGTGGAAGAAGGGTGTCCAGTCGATGTAGGTAGCCAGCTCGGCCAGAGGGTAATCTTCCAGCACTTTGGTGCCCAGGAAAGAAGGCTTCGTGATGGGCGTGGTTTCCCAATCGGCCTTGAAGCCGTTTTCGCGGGCGGCTTCAATGGGCAGGTAGTTTTTCTCCCGCTGGCGGCCGGCGTAGTCCTCGCGGAGCTGGCGGTAGTCCTCGCGCACGGTGCGGGCGTATTCCACATCCGCGGAGCCCAGCAAAGCGGCAGCAACGCCCACCGAGCGGGAGGCATCGTTTACGTGCACCACGGGGCCGGAGTAGTTGGGCGCAATTTTCACGGCCACGTGCAGACGAGAGGTGGTGGCTCCGCCAATGAGCAGCGGGGTTTTCAGGCCGCGCTTTTCCATTTCCTGGGCCACGTACACCATTTCATCCAGGCTGGGGGTGATGAGGCCGCTCAGGCCAATAACATCGACCTGCTGCTTCACGGCTTCGTCCAGAATCTTTTCCAGCGGCACCATCACGCCCAGGTCCACGATATCAAAGTTGTTGCAGGCCAGCACCACGCCCACAATGTTTTTGCCGATGTCGTGCACGTCGCCTTTCACCGTGGCCAGCAGAATTTTGCCGGCGGTCTGCCGGTCGCCGCTCTGCTTGTCGGCCAGCAGGTAGGGCTCCAGGTAGGCTACAGCCTTCTTCATCACCCGGGCCGATTTCACTACCTGCGGCAGGAACATTTTGCCGGCCCCGAACAAGTCACCCACCACGTTCATGCCGGCCATCAGGGGGCCTTCAATGACCTCCAGCGGGCGGTTTACCTGCTGGCGCACTTCCTCAGTGTCCTGGTCAATAAACTCCGTGATGCCTTTAATCAGAGCGTGCTGCAAACGCTCCGCCACCGGCAGGCTGCGCCAGGCATCGGCTACCACTTCGGCTTTATCTTTCTGCTTCACGGTTTCGGCGAAGTCCACGAGGCGCTCGGTGGCATCGGGGCGGCGGTTGAGCAGCACGTCTTCTACCAGCTCCAGCAAATCCTGGGGTACTTCATCGTACACGGCCAGCTGGCTGGGGTTTACAATGCCCATGTCCAGCCCGGCCTGAATGGCGTGGTAGAGGAAGGAGGAGTGCATGGCCTCGCGCACCACGTCGTTGCCGCGGAAGGAGAAGCTGATGTTGCTCACGCCGCCGCTGGTGAGTACGCCGGGCAGGTTGGCTTTAATCCAGCGCACGGCCTCAATGAAATCCAGGGCATAGTTGCGGTGCTCCTCCATGCCGGTGCCCACCGTCAGAATATTGGGGTCGAAGATGATATCCTCGGCCGGGAAGCCCACTTCGTTTACCAGAATATCGTAGCAGCGCTGGCAGATTTCGATGCGCTTTTCCAGCGTATCGGCCTGACCGTTTTCATCGAAAGCCATAACCACCACGGCGGCGCCGTACTGGCGCACGGTGCGGGCGTGGGCTTTGAATACTTCCTCGCCTTCCTTCAGCGAAATGGAGTTGACGATGCTCTTGCCCTGCACGCACTTGAGGCCGGCTTCCAGCACGCTCCATTTGGAGGAGTCAATCATGATGGGCACGCGGGCAATGTCGGGCTCGGAGGCAATGAGATGCAGGAAGGTGGTCATGGCCTGCTCCGAGTCGAGCATGCCTTCGTCCATGTTCACGTCCAAGACCTGCGCGCCGCCTTCCACCTGGTCGCGGGCTACCTGCAGGGCCGCTTCGTAGTTGCCGGTGCGGATAAGGCGGGCAAAGGCGCGGCTGCCGGTCACGTTGCACCGCTCGCCCACGTTCACAAACAGGCTGTTTTCATTGATGCCGAAGGGCTCCAGGCCGCTCAGGCGCGTAACGGCCGGCACAGCAGGCAGGGGGCGGGGCTGGTATTTTTCGGCCAGCTTGCTGAGTTCGGCAATGTGCTGGGGCGTGGTGCCGCAGCAGCCGCCTACCACCGTCAGCAGGTTGTCTTTGAGGTAGTCTTCCACCACCGCCGCAAACTCCTGTGCTGATTCATCATAGCCGCCAAAGGCATTGGGCAGACCAGCGTTGGGGTAGGCCGAAATGTGCACATCAGCAATGCGGCTGAGCTCCTGCACGTATTGCTTGAGCTGATGCGCGCCCAGGGCGCAGTTCAAACCCACGCTCAGCAGCGGCAAGTGGCGAATAGAGTTCCAGAAAGCCTCTACCGTTTGGCCCGAGAGCGTGCGGCCGGAAGCATCGGTAATCGTGCCTGAAATCATGACGGGCACCACTTTGCCGCCTTCGTCGAAGAACTTCTGCACGGCGTACAGGGCTGCTTTGGCGTTCAGGGTATCGAAGATGGTTTCAATCAGCAGGGCATCGGAGCCACCTTCTACCAAGCCGCGCACCTGCTCCAGGTAGGCGGTGGCTAGCTCGTCAAACGTCACGGCGCGGAAGCCGGGGCGATTGACGTCGGGGGAGAGGGAAGCGGTGCGGTTGGTGGGGCCCACGGCACCGGCCACGAAGCGCGGCTTGCCGGGATTCTGGGCGGTGAATTCATCGGCCACTTCCCGCGCAATGCGCGCCGACTCGTAGTTCAGCTCATAGACAATGTGCTCCAGTCCGTAATCGGCTTGGGCAATGGTGGTGCCGGAGAAAGTATTGGTTTCCACCATGTCGGCCCCGGCCGCGAAGTAGTCGGCGTGAATGCCCCGGATGATATCGGGGCGGGTGAGGCTGAGCAGGTCGTTGTTGCCGCGCAGGGGCTTGGGGTGGTCGGCGAATCGGGTGCCCCGGAAATCAGCTTCTTCCAGCTTATGGCGCTGAATCATGGTGCCCATGGCCCCATCCAGAATCAGGAGGCGCTGGCGCAGAATATCGTTGAGCGGGGAGGAGGTCGTCGTCGGCATGTGTCGGCTTTTCGGAAAAGGGGCAGTCAATAGCCTATCCAGAAAGAGCCGCGCCAGAGCGGGTTCTGTACTTATCTTCTTCCACCCAAAGAGGTAGAACGGGAGTTAGCACCTTGTTTTGATCAGGTTGCTAAGACGTCGTAGGGCCCAATCCCTCGGTCTTTCTGGATAAGTAACAAGACGAAGATACGGCAGCAATGTCCTAAATCCAATTTTTCGGGCCCGGGGGCGTTACCGGGAATCAGGAAGTTAGGGGGCTTTTAAGTTTCTTTGGGAATGCTACTGTTATCACGTATTCTGGGCTTCATGACGGCGCTGCTGTTGCTGCCGGGCGCTTTTCTGCAGGCCCAAACGCTGCCCAAAACCCCCGGCACCGGCTTGCAGGGGCAGTATTACAACGGCCGCAACTTCGAGGAGCTGGCGCACACGCGCACCGATCCTACCATCGACTTTGATTGGACCTATAGCTCGCCCGGGCCGGGCCTGCCGCGGGAGCAGTTTCGCTCGCCAGCTCCGGGTGTATCGGGGGAGGACTTTTCTATCCGCTGGACAGGGCACATCTACATTCCCGTTACGGGGGTCTATACTTTTCGCATTGTGTCGGATGATGGCATGCGCGTTTGGGTGGGCGGCAAGCGGGTGCTGAGCTCTTGGCGCGACCAGCGGGCTACGGCCGTTACTACCCAGGTACAGCTCACGGGTGGCCGCTATTACCCCCTGCGAGTAGAATATTACCAGGTGCAGTGGGACAGCCGTGCTCTGCTCACCTGGCAGCTGCCTAATTCTGCCGAGGAGCCGCAGCCCGTTCCGCCGCAATATCTGTACGCCAAGCTGCCAGCTTCAGCCAAACCGGTGCCGCGCGAAGTGGCCCGGCCCACGCCCCCCGTTTCGGCTCCGCCAGCGGCACCAGTGGCAGTCAGAGCTACTAAGCCGGCAGTGCGTACGGTTCGGCCACCCGCGCGCCGCCCGTCAGTAGCGCCGCCTGCCCGGCGCGTAGTGGTAGTTCCGGCTGCCCCGCGGCCAGTGGAGCCGGTAGCGGTGCCAGCGTATACCAACGCGGCCGGGGAGCTGCCCGACCTAAGCACCCTAACCAAAGGCACCACCGTTACGCTGCCTAATCTGTATTTCACTCAGGGCAAAGCCACGCTGCTGCCTACTTCCCGGCCCATGCTCAACCACCTGGTGCGTACGCTGCAGGCGCAACCCACCCTGCGCCTGGAAATTGCGGGCCATACCGATAACGTGGGCAATGCGGAGCTGAACCGGCAGCTGTCGGAGCAGCGGGCCCGCACTGTGCGCGGGTATCTGGTGCAGCAGGGGATTGATTCCACGCGCCTTACTCCAAAAGGCTACGGTGGCACCCGCCCCGTGGCCGATAACCGGGACCCCAAACAGCGGCCGCGCAACCGCCGGGTAGAAGTAGTAGTGGAATAAAAACAACTCGTGCCCTGACCCGCCGGAGAATAGTTGTGGCAGCGGTTTTTCCGTAAAGCAGGCTCAGCTGACTATTCCTTGGCATGGCTCCTAAAAAACCAGCTGCATCCGCCAAGAAAGCTACCGCCCCCTGGCCCGTGGAGCGCCCCACGGCCAGACATGAAAAAGGTCGCCCAAAAGCTGCCCTATCCGGCCAAACAGGCCGATATGAAGCTGCAGCCCGGCATGAGCTTCAGCACCTACCGTGCCGCTGGCAAGCTGCGCGATAAGGTGGCCCTGATAACCGGCGCCGACAGCGGCATTGGGCGCGCCGACTCGTAGTTCAGCTCATATACAACGTGCTCGAGGCCTTAGTCCGTCTGGGCGATGGTGGTGCCGGAGAAGGTGTTGGTTTCCACCATGTCGGTCCCGGCCGCGAAGTACTCGGCGTGAATGCCCCGGATGATGTCGGGGCGGGTAAGGCTGAGTAGGTCGTTGTTGCCGCGCAGGGGCTTGGGGTGGTCGGCAAAGCGGGTGCCGCGAAAGTCCTCTTCGGTCAGCGGGTGGCGCTGAATCATGGTGCCCATGGCGCCATCCAGAATGAGGAGGCGCTGGCGGAGCAGGTCGGGAAGGGGAGACGGAGCGGTGAGGGTGGTAGCGGACATTTCTTTCGGATTGAAATGCGGGCGGGCAGCGCGTATCCAGAAAGAAACCCGCACAGTTGCGTACGGATCCGGCTGTCATCTTCTTTCACCTAAAAACGCGGTGAAATGGGAGTTGGTACCTACTCGTGGTAGGTTGCCAAGACGTCATCGGGCCCGGTCCCTCGGTCTTTCTGGATAGCAGCGTGCCACCAAGAAACAACGGCGGACTCATTGCTGCACACCCGTCATTATTCCAACAAGGCAAATGGAAAATTGCCTTGGATTTAAGTTTATAAATTGTTTAGTATATATTAAAATATTTTAATATATTTTTGAATAAATCTAATTAATAAGAACAGCTCATGAATGCACTTGTAGTTAATTCCAGTGGCCGCACCGAGTATTCGGTCAGCCGCCAGTTGGTCGCCGAACTGATGACTGAATTGGAGATAAAGCACCCGGACCTGCATGTGCACTACCGCGATGTGGCGGCGGGCATGCCCTACGTCAATGACCTGATGATTGCCGGGTTCTACACGCCAGTCGACGCCCGTAGTGCCGATCAGACGCAGGCCCTGGCTTTTTCTGACTTGCTGGTGCAGGAGCTGAAAGCGGCCGATATGCTCATCATTGGGGTGCCGATTTACAACTTTAGCATCCCGGCTGCGCTCAAAGCATGGATTGACTTGATTGCGCGGGCCGGCCTCACTTTCTCCTTTTCGGCCGATGGCCCGATGGGACTGCTACATGATAAAAAAGCATACCTGGTGGTCGCCTCAGGCGGGGTAGAAGTAGGCAGCCCCTATGATATGGCTACGCCTTACCTGCGCCAGGTGCTGGGCTTCGTGGGTATTACCGACGTCGAGATTATTAGCGCCGACCAGCTTAACCTTCTGGGGGAGCAACCTATTGGCAGCGCGCGCGAAGCTATTCAGCGCATTCACGCCATCGTCTGAAGCAAAACGAGTTAGAGCAGTTCTCAGGCCCGGGTGCTTTATAAACGGAGGCAAAGCCGAGCGTTACACGGCCGTATGGATGTGTAACGCTCGGCTTTTAGTGCTGGCCACCTCGTCTGAACTCATGCCGAGTGCCGGCAACAGTCCTATAAAGCCCACGCCGGCCACACGCTGCCTGCCGGAAAGACAGCCGGCTCCGGTGGCAGCTCCAGAAACGCAGTAACCCCCAGTAAGCCCGCCAAGTCGCCGGAGCCGCCTACGCGCAGTGGCGTTGCTAGGCGGCGGCCTTCGGCATCTACGCGTCAGGCGCACGGGTACGAAGTGCGCCAACTGGGGCTTAAAATTGATATCGACGGTGAGCACGGCGGGTGCGGGTGCTTCGATAAATGCGGCTGTTTCTGATGCATCTGCGGGCTGCATGCAGGCGTTCAGCCAGGGCCGTACGTAGCGGCAGGCCGTGAGGGAAGTCGAGACCGGGTTGCCCGGCAGGCCAAATACCACCCATCCTTCGGCGCGCGCGCAACCGCCGGGTAGAAGTGGTAGTGCAGTAAAAACTACTCGGATGCCAGCCAACCGCTGGATGGTTATGCCGTAGGTTTTCTCGTAGAGAGAAAGCAACCGACTATTCCCTGGCACTATGGCTCCTAAAAAATCAGCATCCGCTAAACAAGATACTGCCCCCAGACCCGTGGAGCGCCCCACGGCCAAAGACATGAAAAAGGCCGCCCAAAAGCTGCCCTATCCGGCCAAACAGGCCGATATGAAGCTGCAGCCCGGCATGAGCTTCAGCACCTACCGCGCCGCTGGCAAGCTGCGGGATAAGGTGGCCCTGATAACCGGCGCCGACAGCGGCATTGGGCGGGCCGTGGCCGTAGCCTTTGCCATGGAAGGAGCCCATGTAGCGGTACTCTACAACCAAAACACCCAGGACGCCGAGGAAACCAGGCGCCTGGTAGAAGCCCAGGACCGTAAGTGCCTGCTGCTGCAGCTGGATGTGCGCGACCCGGAGCAGTGCCGGCAGGCCGTGAGCCGCACGCGCAAGGAGCTGGGCGGCCTGAATATTCTGGTGAACAACGCGGCCTTCCAGATGGCGCAGGAAAAGTTTGAGGACATTCCCGAAGAGCAGATCCGGCGCACCTTCGATACCAATATTCTTGGCTATATCTGGATGGCGCAGGCCGCCGTGCCCCACTTTCAAAAGAACGACTGCATCATTAATACCGGCAGCATTGTGGGCCTCACCGGCAACCCCCTGTTGATTGACTACACCGCCAGCAAATCGGCTATTCATGCCTTCACCAAAAGTCTGGCCACCCACCTGGGCGAGCGGGGAATTCGGGTGAACTGCGTGGTGCCCGGCCCGGTCTGGACGCCCAACATCCCCGCTACCATGCCGCGGGAAGAGGTAGAGAAGTTTGGGTATGAAGTAGCCCTGAAGCGCCCCGGCCAGCCCGAGGAGCTGGCACCTGCCTATGTGCTGCTGGCCTCAGAAGATGGCTCTTTCATGACGGGCAGCCTGGTACACGTAACCGGCGGCAAGCTCAGCAGCGACCAATAGGGGAGGTTGTGAAATGGTGAGTTGATGTTCGGTTTGCGCAGAACCGCGCCTTACAGAACATCAAACTCACCGATTCATAATTTCACAACCTCACCAACTCACCCTTTTACTACTTCACCATATGCCCTATCCCGAAGGCACCGTACGCGCCCTGCTGCAAACCGACCTGGTGACGGAAGCCACCCGCGCAGCGCTGCAGGCCCGGCTGGATGCCCCCACATACTATCTGCCGCAGTTTTTTGATGCCGATACGTACCAGTTGCTGCGGGTCGTGGCCGCCCGGCTCCTGCCGCAACCTGACCGCCCCGCGCCCATTGCGCTGGCCCCGGCCATTGATGCCCGCCTGGCCGAAGGCCGCTCCGATGGCTGGCGCTACGACGTGCTGCCCCCCGACCGGGAAGCCTACCGCATGGGCCTGGGAGGTATCAATCAGGCAGCCCAGGCGCAGTTTCAGCAGGATTTTATGGCTTTGGATGCGGCTCGTCAGGATGCGGTGCTGGAACAGCTGGCGGCTGGCAAAGCCGCGGGTGAAAACTGGCAGCAGATAAATCAGGAGCGGTTTTTTGAAGAGCTGCTGGCTGAGCTGACCGAAAACTACTACGCCCATCCCCTGGCCCAGGAGGAAATTGGCTACGTGGGCATGGCCGACGTACCCGGTTGGACGCGCATCGGCCTGAATGAGCTGGAGCCCCGGGAGCCCGAGGAGCTGAACTAGTACCATGGCCAAAGCGCGTAGTCTGACGTTCAGACTATGCCCGTGCGCTGATAATATTCTCAAAACATCAGGTCACGATTTCACCACAACACCATTTCACTGCATATGCCCGACGAAGAAGTGCTGGAAGAAGGGATAAAGAACCCGGTGAAGTCTGAAATACAGGACCCGCTGCTGAAAAGTCTGCTGAAAGAATCGGCTGCCCCCACCGAAAAGGAGCAGCCCCAACCCGTGCCCAGCCCCGCCGGGGAGGTAGATTGCGTGGTGATTGGGACCGGGGCGGGCGGGGCGCCGCTGCTGGCCCGGCTGGCCATGGCCGGGCTGAAAGTGGTAGCCCTGGAGGCCGGGCCCTGGCACAACCCGCGCCGGGACTTCGCTACCGATGAGAAAGCCCAGGAGTTTCTGTTCTGGAACGATGAGCGGCTGGCTGCCGGTAAAGACCCGGTGGCTTTCGGCAAAAACAACTCCGGCACCGGCGTGGGCGGCTCCACGCTGCATTACACGGCCTACACGCCCCGCGCCCAGGACGACGACTTCCACATCCGCCGCGACTTTGGCGTGGGTGCCGACTGGCCCTTCGGCTACGATGAGCTGGAGCCTTATTACGACGAGCTGGAGCAGTTTCTGGGTATATCCGGCCCGGAAAATTACCCCTGGGGCAAGCCCCGGCGCCGGCCCTATCCGCTGGCGCCGCTGCCCCTGAACGGTGCCGCCCTGCTCATGGAGCGCGCCTGCCGGCAGCTGGGCATTCAGACCTCGCCGGCAGCCAATGCGGCGCTATCGGCGCGCTACTACCAGGAAGGCGTGGGCTGGCGGGAGGCATGCACCAACCGGGGCTTCTGCCAGGCCGGCTGCAGCACCGGCGCCAAAGCCAGCATGGACGTAACCTTTCTGCCGCTGGCAGCTGCGTACGGGGCTGATATTCGGCCCAACAGCTTTGTAACAGAGGTGGAGCGGGACGATACGGGGCGCATCATCGGCGTAGTGTATCAGCAAAACGGCGTAACGCAGCGGCAGAAATGCCGCCACCTGTTTCTGTGTGCCGGCGCGGTGGAAACCCCGCGCCTGCTTCTATTGAATGAGCTGGCCCTGAGCAGTGGGCAGGTAGGCCGCCATTTTATGGCGCATACCGGCACCCAGGTGTGGGGCACTTTTGCCGAGGATGTACGGCCCTACAAAGGCATTCCCGGGGCCCTGATTTCCGAAGACCTGCACCGCCCGCCCGCCGCCGACTTTGCCGGGGGCTATCTGCTGCAGAGCATTGGCGTGATGCCCTTAACCTTTGCCGGGCAGGCAGTGCGGCAGCGTAAGCTCTGGGGCGAGCCCCTGCGGGCTTATATGCGCCAGTACAACCACATAGCGGGCATTAATATGCACGGCGAGTGCCTGCCGCACGCGGAAAACTTTCTGGAGCTGGCAGAGGAAAAAGACGCCCGCGGCTTGCCCAAGCCGCGCATTCACTTCACCAACCACGAAAACGAAGTGCGCATAATGCGCCACGCCGAAACCCTGATGCGCCAGATCTGGGAAACGGCCGGGGCCCGGGACATCTGGTCGTTTCCACGCAATGCCCACATTATTGGTACGGCGCGTATGGGGTTGAGCGGGGATGATGCGGTGGTGAATTCGGAAGGCAAGGCCTTTGACGTCCCCAACCTCTACATCTGCGACAACTCCATTTTCCCCAGCTCGCTCAGCGTAAACCCGGCCCTTACCATTATGGCCCTCAGCCTGCGTACTGCTGATAAGTTTCTGCAATCCATGAGGTAAGAAGCAGGGTGAAATGGTGATAAAAAAACAGCTGTCATCCTGAGGCGGTAGCCGAAGGACCTTGTCACATTAAAACAACCAGCCTAACAACGACTCTTTTTGACGTGAAAAGGTCCTTCCGCTACCGCCTCAGGATGACAGAGAATTTTATTCATCGGCTCTCCACTAGAAGCTTCTTCCCTTCAATCCTTCTTTCTCCGTCATGGCCAAAACCTTCCTTAAGCACATCATAGAAAAGTTCGGCAGCGGCAACTACGAGGGCGACCAATACGGCGGCGCCGGCGGCAGCGACGGCAGCGGCCTGCCCACCGGCCTGGCCGGCAACTTTATGTTTGCCACGGGCATTGAGTGCAGCTACCCCACCATTGATAACGGCAAAACCCGCCGCGACCTGCTGGCCGAGTGCCACCACTACGAACGGTATAAGGAAGACTTGGGGCTGGTTAAGGAAATGGGCCTGAAGGTGCTGCGCTACGGCCTGCCCTACTACAGTATCCACAAAGGGCCGGGCCAGTACGATTGGACGTTTGCCGACCTGGCCATGGCCGAAATCCAGCGCCTGGGCATTACGCCCATCCTGGACCTGATGCACTTTGGCGTACCCGACTGGCTGGGCAACTATCAGAACCCCGAGCTACCCGTGTACTTTGCTGAGTACTGCGGCGCCGTGGCCAAGCGCTATCCGTGGGTGCGCTACTACACGCCCATCAATGAGATTTACGTAACGGCCCGCATGAGCGCGCTGGATGGCGCCTGGAACGAGCAGCTAAAATCGGATAAAGCCTTTGTAATGGCCCTCAAGCACCTGGTGGCGGCCAGCATTATGGGCACCCAGCAAATTGCTGTGCACCGCCCCGATGCCGTGATTGTGCAGAGTGAGTCGGCGGAGTTTACGCACGAGCTGCGCGCTACCCGCACGCCCTCTATCCAGCTCAGCAACCGGCTCCGGTTTCTGGCGCTTGACTTGCTGTACGCCATCCACCCCGATGCCGAAGTGATGAACTACCTCTACGACAACGGCATGACGCGCACGGAGTACGACTGGTTTATGGCCGGCGAGCCGCCCGGCTACCAGGTGATGGGCAACGATTACTACGGCCGCAATGAGCGCATTATTCTGCCCGATGGCACGCTGTGTACCAGCGTGGATGTGCTGGGCTGGTACAATATCACCTACGAGTACTACCAGCGCTACCGTAAGCCCGTGATGCACACGGAAACCAATGTTTTTGATGCCCAGGAAGCCCCCACCTGGCTCTGGAAACAGTGGGTCAATATCCTGCAGATGCGCAAAGAAGGCGTACCGGTGCTGGGCTTCACCTGGTATTCCCTCATCGACCAGGTAGACTGGGACAGCGGCCTGACCCGCAAAGCCGGCTCCGTAAACGCCTGTGGGCTTTTCGATCTGGACCGCAAGCCCCACCCGGTAGCCGAGTCTTATAAAATGCTGCTGAAGGAGTACGGGCAGATTACCATTGTGCCGCACGGCGAGATGTTTGAAGTAACCACGCAGCCGGCCACCCTGAAAGTGGAGATATAGGATGGATAGGATGTCTGATTGGATAAGCTACTAAGTTGATTATTATTTCATTATATCGTTATAAATGCGCTTATAACAAGAGCTGTTTAGCTTTTTGAGTGTACTAACACCCTGTAGTGGATTATAGGCAAAACTACCGTTGAGGTTTAACGTTGGAGGGCCTAAATCTCCTTTCATGATTGTTTACAAAGCCGGTGACTGGTGGAAAGCCTTGTGGCATTTTCACACGTCAACCGTTATTTTATTGCTCCTGCGCCGCGTGGCGCTGGTAGGGGTATACAACGTTTTTATTGCGCTGGTGGTGCTGAAATACCACACCATTGACATTAAAATTGGTCGGGAATACTTCTCCTTTCTGGGGATAATGCTCAGCTTATTGCTGGTTTTCCGTACCAATACCGCTTACGACCGCTACTATGAAGGGCGGCGCCTGTGGGGGCAGCTGGTTTCGCACTGCCGCGGCTTAGCTATGGAGCTGAACGCCGTTTTGCCCCGCGATGCGGTGCGTAGCCGCCGATATTACGCCGCCCTGATCTCTAACTTTCCTATAGCCCTTAAGGGGGCGTTGCGCAATGGCGTTCAGTTCAATCAGCTGGAAGCTACCCCCGATATTATTGACCGTCTGCGGATTGCTGAAAGCCCTACTACCTGCTTGGTCACTGTGCTGCAGGAAAGTATTGAGCAGTTGCGGCAGGCCCAGATCATCGACCCCATTCACTTGCTTACCATGAAGCCCCATTTGCTGGGAATGATGGAGGTGAATGGCTCCTGTGAGCGAATACGCTCCACCCCCATTCCCTTTTCCTATAGCTTTTTCATCAAAATGTTTATCACCCTTTTCATCGGTATCATGCCCATTATACTGGTAGATACCTGTGGCTATTGGATGATTCCCATTACTATGATGGGGGCCTATGTGATGCTTGGGTTGGAGATGATAGGCGAGGAAATTGAACAGCCCTTTGGCCTCGATAGTAATGATCTGCCCATTACCCTGATAGCTAACCGAATTCGGGTGAGCGTGCACGAGGTGCTGGGTGTGGAATTAACGCATGTGAAGAAGGCACTTGCCACCCCCCCGTATAGCGTAGTGCATTAGTACAGCTTTTGAAAAGAAATATTAATATAATAATATGATTTGTAAGATATAAAATAAAAAAATCATTGTCTACGGGGCCCATTGGTCGTTTTTTGCATGTTAGCTATATTATTTATACAAAAAGTCAGTCGTTTTTGAGTGGGGCCGTATATGGCGCTCGAACATGTCTATCCATAGGATATAGTACTGCTACTTTATCCACCCACGCCCCCACACATCGAATGTTGACAAAAAAATCTACTCAAACCTGGCAGATAATACTGCCGTTTTTAGCTCTTTTTCTAAGTTTTGGTTCAAGGCAAACTGCACAAGCGCAGGATAATAGCAGTATTACGGGCTCTTCTGTTATTTTAGATCTTGGCGAAGGGAATAAGATTTATGGCGGCAAAGGAGGTGTACCAGCTCCAGCTTTCAAAGATGCAAACCTTGGTACCTTCAATATCACTGACTTCAGCACTAGTTTGATTCTGAATGGTGGTACCATAACCACAACTGAGAGTGCACCTGATGTTATGACAGGTGGCCGATTGGTTTATCGGATACGTGCAAATGGAACTACATTTAACCTATCTTCCGGCACAATTAACTTGGTACAGGGTACGCCCAACGGTAACAATCGGACGTTTTCCTTCAACTTGGCCAACGTCAATGTTTTAACTGGCCTAGCTGCTGGTACGTACTCATTAAGTATCCAATTTGCTGCAGATGGAGTCAATACAGCTCAGGGTGGAGAAGACTATACCTTAACTGATCCTCCTTCCGTTTTTTACCGGGCTACTTTCACCATTGAGGGCGTGCGCCCTAACGAGGGCCCTAACTCCACCACTTGGACAGGTGGTAAGAATGATAACTGGTTTGATGCTGAAAACTGGACCCAGGGCGTACCTACCGCTGCCAAAGACGCCACTATTCCTGACTTTCCTTCCGGCTCCACTATCTCTTACCCCAACATCTATAGCGACGCTGTCAAGCCTAACACTACTTTAGTAACTGAGGTTATAAACTCAGACGGAACCACGTCAGAGGTGACTACGGTTGTGCCGGGTTATGACAATAGTACTTCCGGTCCGGCAATGACGCGCAATCTGACGATGCAGGGGACAAGCCAGAATGAGCGTGCCATTACGCGCCTGATTGTGGGTCAGCTGAAAGTGTACGGCAATTTCAGCAATACGCAGGATAGCTTTATTCAGCGTGATAACACCTTGCTTTCCTTCACGGGAACAGACCAATCGATCAGTGGCTCTACGTCGGGGTTTGTGAATGTTGAAATTGATGGTGGAGGGACTAAGACCCTGATAAAAAACTTCGCCATTCAGGCAGGTGGTAAGCTCACGTTCAAATCAGGTATTCTGGCTACGAATATTGCTGCTATTGATGAATCGTATGTCCGGCTGATTCCTGCCACGGTAGTAGATGGAAAGATTATTCCTTCCGCCCGTCTGGTGGGTGAAAATGAAACTACCTACCTCCGCGGATTCGTCATTATTGACAGCCCGGCACCAGCTGGTACCACGCAGGATTTTGGTAATATTGGTTTGTCGACTACGTTTATTGGAAAAGATCCAGGTACTATAACGGTTACTCGTAACACGGCTGAAAACGCTAAGGATATAAACAATGGTGCCAATAGTAATCCGGGTATCCGCCGCATCTTTGGGGTTCGGCCGGGCGTTCCGTCCGGGCTGAGGGCTACTCTTGTTTTTCATTATCTTGATAATGAAACCAGGAACCTTGCACCCAATAATAGAACACTGGATGAGAGTAAGTTCTCCTTGTTCCTATCTACTGGCGGGGGCAATACTTATGCACAGTTGGGTCGTGATGCGCTGAATACCACGGACAATACCCTGACCAAGGACAACGTCACAACCTTCGCAACCTTTACCCTGAGTGAGGGTACCATTACTATACTGCCCGTTTCCCTGAGTGACTTTAATGCCAAGCGGGTAGGGGCAAATGCTGAAATAACCTGGGAGTCGGTGATGGAGCTGAACAACCGTGGGTATGAGGTACAGGTTTCCACTGATGGTCGTGCCTTCCGCACACTCACTTTTGTGCCCAGTGCATCCCCCAATAGCAACAGCCTGCTGCACTACAGCTATACTGATACAGAGGCTAACAAAGCTGGTGTGCGTTACTACCGCCTACGCCAGATTGATCTGGATGGCACCGCGCATTTCTTTGGTCCTAAAGTGCTAAGCTTTGCAGGTACTGCCTCAGTGGAAGCTCGTATGGAAGCTTATCCAAACCCCTTCCACAATGAGTTGCGCCTGACCATTCAGGCCGCTATGAGCGGTAAGGCTAAGCTGATGCTGTTAGACATGACGGGTCGGGTAGTGCTCCAGCAAACCGCTGAGGTAACGGCCGGCACCAATGACCTGGAAATGTTGGGTCTCACCAACCTGCAGCCTGGCGCCTATATGCTGCGGGTAGTGTTGCCGGACGGTAAAGCTCAGAACACCCGTATTCTGAAGCGGTAATTAAAAGCTTCCGGAAAAGTTAAAGCCGCGTTTCTCGCAGGAGAAACGCGGCTTTAACTTTTCCGGAAGCTTTTACACTTTGACAAATATAAGTGGTTCAGGATGTAAGTAATTTTCAGTAACATGGCGGTAAAATCATATCTAACCCCCTTGTTAGCTGTTATGTCTCCTCTAACCCGCGCAAGAGTTACGCAGTACGCCTTGGGCCTGGCGCTGCTGGCCGGCCTAGGCTCCTGCAGTCAGAAAACCATCTCGGGCACGGCGGCCACGGCACCGCCTGCGCCCGCCGCGGCTCCGGCCCAGCCGGCCGTATCGTCGTTCCAGATTCCGGTGGAGTATTACACCCTGCCCAACGGCCTGAAGGTGATTCTCTCCCCGGACCACACCGCGCCCACGGCCACCGTAGCGGCCTACTACAACGTGGGTTTCCGCAACGAGCCCCGCAACCGCACAGGCTACGCGCACTTGTTTGAGCACCTCATGTTCCAGGGCTCCCGGAACCTGGGCAAGATGGAGTTCATAAACCTGATTCAGAAGAATGGTGGTTTGCTGAACGGCTCCACCCGCTTCGATTTTACCAACTATTTTGAAGTAGTGCCCTCCCACAAGCTGGAGACGATTCTCTGGGCCGAAGCCGACCGGATGCGGGGTCTTGCCATCACCCAGGCCAGCCTCGCCAACCAGCAAGGGGTAGTAAAAAACGAGGTGCGCGTAAACGTGCTCAACCAGCCCTACGGCGGCTTCCCCTGGCTGGATATGCCCCAGAAAGCCAACCAGAACTGGAACAACGCCCACAACTTCTACGGCGACTTGAAAGACCTGGACGCGGCCACCCTGCCCGATGCCCAGGCCTTCTTCAAAACCTACTACGCGCCCAACAATGCCGCCCTGGCCGTGGTAGGCGACTTTGAGCCCGCCGAAGCTAAAAAGTGGGTAGAGAAGTACTTCGCCAACATTCCCAGCGCCCCGCAGCCTCCCAAGCCCGATATTTCCGAGCCCCGCCAGGAAAAGGAGCAGCGCTTCACCAAGGATGATAAGCTGGCCACCAAGCCCGCGCTGGCTTTCGCCTACCACATGCCCGACCGCAACACGCCGGAGTATTATGCCCTCATTCTGCTGGACCAGATTCTGCTGCAGGGCAAAGACTCCCGCCTCTACCAAGCGCTGGTGCAGAAGCACGGCTACACCGATAACGTGAACGGCGGCATCAATTACCTCGGCAACGCCTTCAACTACTCCGGCCCCATGCTCTGGATGGGCGATTTAATCTATGATCAGTCGGTGAAGTCTGACTCCGTGGTGAGCGTGCTGGATCAGGAAATCAACCGCCTGGCCAAAGGCGGCATTGATCAGGCCACCCTGGACCTGGCCGTGGTAAAGCTGCGCTCCACCCTCTACGACCAGCTTTCCGGCTCCGATAACTTCGGCCGGGCCGATATGCTGGCCTCGTTTGCCTTATTCGATAACAACCCCGCCCGCATCAACACGCTGGAAGAAGAGTTCCGGAAAGTGACGCCCGAAATCATGCAGCGCACCATTCAGGAATACCTGCGGCCCACCAACCGCACCCTGCTCATTGTGAATCCATTGGCTAAAAGTTAACCTTATCACGCCATGAAAATGCTACTGAACGGGCTGCTCTGCGTGGCCCTTATTACGGCCGGCACGCCGGCCGCGCTGGCCCAGGTCAAACCCAAGGTAAAACCCGTTTTAATCGATAAATCACCGGCCCAAACCACCCCTAAGGAAACCCCGCCGCCCGGCAGTACGCCCCGTGACTTTACCCTGCCGGAAAAAGAAGAATTCACGCTGTCCAACGGGCTGAAAGCCAAGTTGGTGCCTTACGGTGAAGTGCCCAAAGTAACCATGCTGGTGGCTATTCAGGCTGGCAACGTGCACGAGGAAGCCAACCAGGTAGGCGTTGCCGATCTACTGAGCAAGCTGCTCAGCGAAGGCACCACCACACTTTCGGCCACGCAGCTGGCCGATAAAATTGCCCGCATGGGCGGCTCCCTAAACGTTTCCGTGGGCGGCGACCAGACGCAGATTTATGCCTCCTGCCTGAGTGAGTTTGCGCCGGACATGGTGGCCCTGCTGGCTGATGTGGTGCAGCACCCGGCCCTGCCGGAAAGCGAGCTGCCCCGCATCAAAGCCGACTTTAAGCGGCAGATGAACCTGGCCCGCGCCCAGCCCGGCACCCAGGCCCGCCAGAAATTCTCGGCGGCTCTCTATGGCAAGCACCCCTACGGCCGCCCCCTACCCACCGATGCCGAGATTGATGCCCTCACCATGGAGATGGTGAAAGCCTTCTACCAGAACCAGTATGGCGCTCAGCGCACCGCCATATTTGTGGCGGGCAAGTTTGATAAAGGGGGGCTGCGCGATGCTATTACCAAAGCCTGGAGCGAAATGCCCAAAGGCCCGGCGCCGCACATTGAGATAGCCAAAGCCCAGACGCGCCCCGACATCATGACCCTGGACCGCCCCGGCGCGCCTCAGTCCACCATCGTCATCGGCTTGCCCGTAATAGACCCCTCGCACCCCGACTATATTAAGATGCGGGTGATGAACTCCCTGCTGGGCGGCTCTTTCGGCTCGCGCATCACGCGCAACATTCGCGAGGACAAAGGCTACACTTACTCGCCCTACAGCTTTCTGGAAACACACTACCGCACCGGCAACTGGAGCCAGAACGCCGACGTGACCACCCAGGAAACCGGCAACTCGCTCAAGGAAATCATGTATGAGGTAGAGCGCCTGCAGAAGACTCCGCCCTCAGCGGAGGAGCTGAAAGGCATTCAGAACTATGAGTCGGGGCTGTTTGTGCTGCGCAACTCCACACCGGCCGGCATCATCAGCCAGCTCAATACCCTGGAGCTGCATGGCCTGCCGGACTCTTACCTCACGGAGCAGGTAAAGAACATCAATGCCGTAACGCCCCAGCAGGTGAGCGAAACCGCCCGCAAATACGTGCGCCCCGAGGCCATGACCATTGTGGTCGTCGGCGACAAGAAAATCATCGACCCCCAGATCAAGAAGTTTCAGGCCTCGCGCAAGAAGCCTTTGTAAACAAGTGGCTTATTACGCTCCTCAGAACGGCTGTCCGGTGTTTCCGGGCAGCCGTTCTGGCTTTCATCCCTCAGTATCGGCAAGTCGCTCATAATCGGTATCAAAGCTTGCAACGCTTCCGCGGCCGGGTGGCTCTTAGGTATAGAAACCACTGGCTGTTTTTAACTCCCGATAACGATGCGCCCCTTACTGCAAAACCTCTGGCTGGCCGGCTTTATACTGCTGGTATCAGGCTGTCAGCAGCCTGACGTAACCCCAGAAGTTATTTCCACCGATGCGCACGCGCTGGAACAGCAGTGGGTGTGGGACTCCTACCAGGGCGGGTTTGGCGGCCTGCCCACCACGCCGGTATCGGGCCCCTCCGTTGTGCAGGAGTTTGCGGCCGATGGTACCCTGATTCGCTACGAGGATGGCCGCGAAGTAGCGCGCACCCCCTATACCCGCGCCCTGGCAACTTCCCGGATTTACCATGACCAGCGTGACATCATCAAATCCGTAGATGGCTTGCCGGTCATCATTCTCAAACTAACGGCCAACGAGCTGGTAGTGCAGGATGACGTGTGGGATGGATTCACCAAGACCTATCACCGGAAGCAGCGCACCCGGAATCCCTAAGCGCCAGACAGCTAGTCTCATAAAAACAAAACGGCCGGCTTCCTTGCGGAAGACCGGCCGTTTGCGTGCAGATAGGCGTGCGGTAAAACTATACAGCGGCGGCAGCCGCCTGCGGATGCTCGGTGGGCATCTCTACATCCACGCCCAGGCCTTTAGCAATAGCCATGCCCAGACGGATATCAGCGCGGAACCAGTGGCAGAGCTGGCGCTGGGTGATAAGGTCTTTCCTGGGGCCGCTGATGCCGCTCATGGAGCCCACTACGTTATCAATGAGGTTGCGCTGGGCCTGGGCATCCAGCAGGCGAAACAGGTTGCCAGCCTGGGTGTAGTGGTCGTCGTTGCCGGGGCCTTCGTTGCGGTCGTAGCGAGCGGCAAAGCCGTCGAGCTCCTGGGCGGGCTCGCCCTGGGTCTTGTCTTCCACGGGCCCGTCGAAGGAGTTGGGGAAGTAGTTAGGACCGGGGCCGCCGTTGTCGCCCAGCGCCATCTGGCCGTCGCGCTGGTAGTTGCTGAAGCCGAAGGGGCAGGCGTTGACGGGCAGGTGCTCATAGTTGGCGCCCAGGCGGTAGCGATGCGCATCGGGGTAGCTCAGAATGCGGCCCTGCAGCATTTTATCCGGCGAGTAGCCAATGCCGTCCACTACGTGCGCGGGGGCAAAAGCGGCCTGCTCCACATGGGCGTGATAGTTGGCAGGCACCTGGTTGAGCTCCATTACGCCAACCTGCTGCAGCGGAAACTCGCCCTGGGGCCACACTTTGGTCAGGTCGAAGGGGTTCCAGCGGAAGTCGCGGGCCTGCTCCTCGGTCATAGTCTGAATGAACATCGTCCACTTCGGGAAGTCGCCGTTGTCGATGGCCTCCACCAGGTCGTGCTGCGCGAAATCGGGGTTTTCGCCCTTCATGCGGGTCGCGTCTGCGCTGCTGAAGTTCCGGATGCCCTGTTGGGTACGGAAGTGGAATTTCACCCACACCCGCTCATTCTCGGCATTGATGAGGGAGAAGGTGTGCGAGCCATAGCCGTGCATGTGGCGGTAGCCGTAGGGCGTGCCGCGGTCCGACATCAGAATCGTGACCTGGTGCAGGCTCTCGGGGTTCAGGCTCCAGTAGTCCCACATCATGGTGGGCGACTTGAGGTTGCTGCGCGCCTCGCGCTTCTGGGTGTGGATGAAGTCCGTGAACTTCAGCGGGTCTTTCACAAAAAACACGGGCGTGTTGTTGCCCACCAGGTCCCAGTTGCCGTCTTCTGTGTAGAATTTCAGGGCGAAGCCCCGCGGGTCGCGCTCGGTATCGGCCGAGCCTTTCTCGCCGCCCACGGTGCTGAAACGGGCAAACATCTTACACTCGTTGCCCACCTTACTGAACAGCCGGGCCCGGGTGAGGTGGGTGATGTCGTGGGTCACGGTGAACTTCCCGTAGGCGCCGCTGCCCTTGGCGTGCACTACCCGCTCAGGGGTACGCTCCCGGTTAAAGTGCGCCGATTTCTCGTGCAGAAAGTAATCCTGGAGCAGTAGCGGGCCGCGCGCCCCTGCCGACAGCGAGTTTTGGTTGTCGAAAATCGGGCGACCCGAAGCGGTAGTCAACTTCTTCGGTTGGGTTGATTCTTCCATCGGAGTAAGAGTTATCAGCGTGGACCTCCCGGGCAGTGTGGCCCTGAGGATGTCGCAAAGATTGAGGTTGTTCGTGTATAAGAAAAATCGATTGTTTTTATACTGATATAGCGTGTGTCTATATTTGCAGGATGAACATCCAACAGTTGGAGTACCTGGTAGCCCTGGACACGTACCGGCAGTTTGTACTGGCGGCGGAGAAATGCCACGTCACGCAGCCCACGCTCAGCATGCAGCTCCAAAAGCTGGAAGAGGAGCTGGGCGTACTGCTTTTCGACCGCACCACCAAAGGCGTGCAGCCCACGGCCGTGGGCGTGAAAGTGGTGCAGCAGGCCCGGCAGGTACTGCGTGAGGTGCAGCAGCTGCGCGAGGTAGTGCAAGTGGAAAAAAACGAGCTGGTGGGCGAGCTGCGCCTGGGCATCATTCCCACGCTGGCGCCTTACCTGGTGCCGCTGTTTCTGGTGGAGCTGGTAGAGCGCTACCCCCGGCTGCGCGTGCAGGTAGAGGAGCTGCAGTCAGCACAAATCATTCAGCAGCTGAAGGATAATCAGCTGGACATTGGCCTGTTGGTTACCCCACTCGAGGACCGGCAGCTGCGGGAGCTGCCGGTTCTGGAAGAACCGTTTCTGGGCTATATCTCTGAAGACCATGCCCTGTACCAGAAGGCTGCCATCAGCCCCGAGGATATGGGCGCGCCGGGCCTGTGGCTGCTGCAGCAGGGGCATTGCTTCCGCCACCAGGTCCTGAATATCTGCTCCCCGGCCCCCATAGATACCACGCGGCCTTTCGTGTACGAAAGCGGCTCTATTGAAACCCTGAAGCAGCTGGTGCGCCACAACCACGGCTATACGCTGGTGCCCGAGCTGTCCGTACTGCAGGAGCTGGAAAACCCCATGGTGAAGCGCTTTGCCACCCCCGAGCCGGTGCGCGAAATCAGCCTGGTGGTGCACCACGGGTTTGTGCGGATACCGCTGCTGGCCACCCTGCGCGATATTATCCTGCGCCAGGTGCCTGCCCGGTTGCACACCGGGCAGGCCGGACAGAAAATCCGGTGGCGGTAGCGCATTTTGGTCAAAGGCGCGTAGAACAAGCCCATGGCGGCTCCTCTCACGTTTATTGGCCTGCATTACTGGGCCGGCTCGGGCCGTGCCTTTCAGCACGTAGCCCGCCGGCTGGCGCCCGAATACTCTTTCCTGGCGCCTGATCTGGGCGGCTTTGGTGGGGCACCCGCTCCGCCCCAGGGCTTTTCGGTGGATGCGTACGCCCGGCAAATAACCGCCTTCGTTGCGCAGCATTCCCTCACGCGCTACGTGCTGGTAGGGCACAGCATGGGCGGAAAAATTGCGTTGGCCCTGGCCGCCAACCAGCCGCCCGGGCTGGTTGGTGTAGCGCTGCTGAGTCCTTCGCCGCCCACCCCCGAGCCTATGACTGATGAAGGGCGCGCCGCCAGTCTGAAGGCCTTCGGAAAAAAAGACAGCGCCGAAAATACCCTGCGCCACATCACGGCCCAGCCGTTGCCTGCGGAGGACCAGGCGCAAATTCTGCACGATAACCTGCACAGCAGCCGGCCGGCCTGGGAGGCCTGGCTGCTGCACGGCAGCCGGGAAAATATTGCGGGCCGCCTGGGGAACATTATCGTACCCTGCCTCCTTTTGGCCGGCGACCGGGACGAGGTGATGTCGCCCTCGGTGCACGGGCTGGAGACCCTGCCGCTGCTGCCACCCGGTACCCCGTTGGAAATCATTGGCGGGGCCGGGCACCTGCTGCCGTACGAAGCCCCCGGGGAAGTGGCAGAACAGCTGCGCGCTTTTGCCTCCCGGCTCTAAGTTGAAGCTGGAATAGCGGATTAGCAGTCGGAAAAACCGAACTTGCTCATCTATTCCCTTCCTATGAAATCCTGGCTTTTCGTGACGCTGTTCGCCTCGCTCACCACCCTCACCACCTGCCGGACCGCACTGCCGCCGGATACCTACGAAGCCTACCCCACCTACTCCGGGCCCGATTTGGGCCTGACGTTTGTGCAGGGCCAGGCCCGACTGCGGGTGTGGGCACCTACCGCCGAGAAGCTGCACCTGAAACTATATACCGAAGGCACGGGCGGCACCCCGGTTGCCGATTACGCCATGCAAAAGTCGACGGGGGGTACCTGGCTGTATGCCTTGCCCCCGCAGCCGGCCGGCCAGTTTTACGTGGTGCAGGCCACCATTAAGGGCCGGCAGATGGCCGAAGTGCCCGACCCTTACGTGCATGCCGTGGGCCTGAACGGGCAGCGCGGGGCCCTGCTAAACCCCGCCACCGTAAGCCCCGCGGAGTGGGAAGATGATGTGCGCCCCAAGCTCCGGCAGGCCACCGATATTATCATTGGCGAGCTGCACGTGCGCGACCTGTCCATGCAGCCGCAGTCGGGCATACAGCACAAAGGCAAGTTCCTGGGCCTGGCTGAAATAGGCACCCGGGGCCCCGAGGGCGTGAAAACCGGCCTCGACCACCTCTCCGAGCTGGGCATTACCCACGTGCACCTGCTGCCCACCAACGACTATGCTTCTATTGACGAAAGCCAGCTGAACGAAAACCGCTACAACTGGGGCTATGATCCGCTGAACTACTCCGTGCCCGAGGGCTCTTACTCCACTGACCCCGCCGACCCCGCCGTCCGCATCCGGGAAATGAAGCAGATGGTACAGCGCCTGCACCGCCGGGGCCTGCGCCTGGTGCTGGATGTGGTCTACAACCACACGGCCAATGCCGCCCGCAGCTCCTTTGAGCAGCTGGTGCCCGGCTACTACTACCGCCACAACCCCGACGGCACCCTCTCCGACGCCGCGGCCTGCGGCAACGAAGTCGCCTCCGAGCGGCCCATGGTGCGCAAGCTCATTGTGGAGTCCGTAGGGTATTGGGCCCGGGAGTACCACGTAGATGGCTTTCGGTTTGACCTGATGGGCATTCTGGATATCCGGACCATGCGGGCGGTGCGTACGGCCCTGGACGAAACCGACCATTCCATCTTTGTGTATGGCGAAGGCTGGACGGCCGGCGCCAGTCCGCTGCCGGAAGCCCAGCGGGCTGTGAAAGCCAACGTGCTGAAAATGGACCGCATAGCCGCCTTCGGCGACGAGCTGCGCGACGGAGTGAAAGGCCACTACGCCCGCCAGACCGAGCCCGGCTTTGCCAGTGGCCAGCCCGGGCTGGAGGAAAGCGTGAAGTTTGGCATTGTGGCCGCTACCCGCCACCCGCAGCTCGATTACAGCAAGGTGAACTACTCCAAAGCGCCCTGGGCCACCACGCCCGCGCAGGCCATCAACTACGTAGCCTGCCACGACGACCGGGTACTCTGGGACAAGCTCACGATTGCCAACCCCGGGGCTTCGGAAGCCGAGTTGATCCGGATGGATCTGCTCAGCAACACCATTGTGTTTACTTCGCAGGGGGTGCCGTTTCTGCCCGTGGGGGATGAGTTTCTGCGCACCAAGGGCGGCTCCCACAACTCCTACAATCTGCCCGATAACGTGAACCAGCTGGACTGGGCCCGCAAGGCAAAGTATCTGGAGGTTTTTCAATTTTATCAACAGCTGATTGCCTTGCGCAAAGCGCACCCGGCCTTCCGCCTGCCCACGCAGGAGCTAATTCAGCAGCATCTGGTTTTTCTGCCGGATATGCCGGCCAATACCATTGGCTACCAGCTGCAAAACCATGCCGGCGGCGACGAGTGGGGGACTATTACCGTGCTTTTCAACGGCAACCCTGCGCCGGCGGCGGTGGCGGCACCCGCCGGCAGCTATACCGTGGTGCTGCGCGGCCAGCAGATCAATCCCAAAGGCTTGGAAGAACTGGTAGTAGAACCCGGCAAACTGCTCGGCCTGCCCGCTGGCGCTGCGCTTCTGCTGGTACAGCCCTAGCTCAACCGTAGTAACTACACGGGCTATTGGCCGTTGTACCAAACCTTAGGTACGACTCCATGAAGCTGATTTCCCAAATGCAGCGGGCCTGGTGCAGGCACTGGCCATACTATGTGGCCGAGGCAGTGGGTATAGGTGTTTTTCTGCTGTGCGGCAGCCTGCTCACCATTCTGCTGCAGCACCCGGCTTCGCCTGTCTGGCAGGCCCTGTCTCACCAGCCTATGCTGCGGCGGGTGTTGCTTGGGGTAGGCATGGGCTTCGTAATTGTAAGCATTGTGTACAGCCCCTGGGGCAAGCAGTCCGGGGCACACATTAACCCGGCCGTAACGCTGGGGTTCTGGCAGCTGGGCAAGATCCGGACGCCCGATGCCCTGTGGTACCTGCTGGCCCAGGTGAGCGGGGCGGTAGGTATGGGCCAGGTACTCAAGCCGGTACTCGGTGCCTATTACACCCACCCGGCCGTGAACTTCATTGTTACGCAGCCGCTGCCTTTACCAAACGGCACCCGGCTGGCGTTTGCCGGAGAGTTCCTTATCTGCTTTGTGCTGATGCTGCTGATGTTGGTGTGCCTGTACAGTAAGCGCCTGAAAGCGTACACCGGCTGGGTAGTGGGGCTGCTCCTGGCTTTGTTTATCATCTTCGAAACGCCCTATTCGGGCATGAGCCTGAATCCGGCCCGCACGCTGGGCAGCGCCGTAGCGGCCAACAGCTACCATGGCCTGTGGCTCTACTGGGTTGCTCCCTGTATGGCTATGTGGCTGGCTACGGTGCTGTTCCGGCGGTTTTACCACGGCGAGAACCTGGAGTGCGCCATTCTGGCGGGGTGCGGGCCCACCCCTTCTTCACCGCATGCACCGGAGGCAGAACCCCCGCAGTACCCGGATCAGGAGGCCGCCTAAACCAAAGCCCCACCGGTACTGACCAGTGGGGCTTTGGTTTATGGTTAAGAGGCAAAAGACCTTAGTCCAGCGCCCGGTCCCGGAACAGCACGTAGCCAATGTGGGCAAACACCCCGAAGCGGTGGTTTTTTTCATCGTAGGTGATGAATTGCAGGGAGGCGGGGCCGACGGGCGTTTGGTAGGTGAGGCCCGTCATGGCGGTGAAATAGGGGCGGGAAATGGTGTTCTGGCGTTTGGCCAGCAAGGTATTTTCCGGGTCGCGGCCCCAGGGGCGTACCAGCACGTGGGCATACACGGAGGTGCGCCACTCCAGCGGACCGGCTACACCCTGCACAAAGTGCAGGCCCCCGGCAGCATAAGCCGTACCGCGGTAGCGGTCCAGGAACAGCGTGCGGGAGTCGGGGAGGGGCAGGAAGGCGGGGGAAGCCGTGAGCGAAGAGCGGTAGGTGGCAAAGCGGCCCTGGGTGCTGGCCACCAGATCCGTGGTGAAGCCCCAGGCACTGGTGCGCACGCCCACGCTATCAACCTTGTTCAGGGTGAAAAACTGCTCAATGAAGGCATTGGCCCGCAGCCACTGGTGGTTTTTATCCCGGCCTTCCATATCGGGGGAGGCGGTAGTGCCCGGAATGTAGGTTTCAATGGCTTTCACGGCCCGGAAGCCAAACTCTACCCGGCGGCCCAGGGTAGCATACTGGCGACGGTTCTGGGAGTTTCGCTCAAACTTGACGGCAGCGGTAATCCCGCTTACCCGGTTAACATCCAGCGTGGCATTAGAGCTAAGCTCGTCAGTATTGGAAAACCGGTCGCGGGTGGTGAAGGCGCCGCCCGTGATAATGTAGCGGCTGCGGTAGTTGGGGCTGAGGCCAATCTGCAGGGTGGTGGCCAAGTCCCGCTGCTGAATCTGGGTGGTTTCGGTGTTGGTGCCCAGCAGGCCGCCGGTGTCCTGGTAGTTGAAGTTGTTAAAGGTAACCTGGGGCTGAACATATACCGGGAAACGGCCCGGCAGACTTACCCGGAAAGCCCCGTGGGCTCCGTTGTAAAACCGGCCCACGGTAGTGTTGACCGAGGCGGTGTAGAGGAAGCGGTTGAGGTAGCGGAAAGAGCCGCCCAGGTAAAAGTTGCTCATGGAGCGGGTGGAAAGCAGCACGCCCAGGTCGGCGGTAAGGTTGTTGTTCTGCCGCGCATCCACGGACAGCACGTAGCCTTTCTTCTGCTTATCGTACATCACCCGCGGATACACGTTGGAAAAGAAGTCGTTATCCACCAGCGTGAAGTAGCCTTCTTCTATGTCCGATGGGGTGTAGTTGGTGCCGGAACGCCGGAAGAACCGCCGCACAAAGGCCTGTTGCTCGGTGGGCAGCCCCTGCACGTTCACCTGCTTGAAATCGGGGCGGGGTGCCTGGTCCTGGAAGGCGCGACGGCGCTGCTGTAGGGCCAGGGTGTCCTCGCGCCGCGGAATGCGGCGCAGCATCATGGCCAGTTTGGCTTCGGCGGCGGCTTCGCCCAGGGTCACCAGCTTCTTGGCGCGGTTGAAGTCGCCGGCGCCGTAGCCTTCCAGATCAGGCTGAATGAAAATGCCGTTTTTTCCTACGGAAAGAGTATCGGCCACATTCGAGCCCAGGAAAATAAGCGTGCCGGTCAGCAGTTCATCATCCTTGGGCGTTTTGGGGTATTGCTTAAAGGCTACGTCGCCCACGTTCACCCCAATCATGATATCGGGCTTAAACTCCTCCGTCATCACGCCGGTAGGGAAGTTATCCACCACGGCCCCATCGAAAAGATAGCGGCCATCGGTCTGGCGGATGGGCCGGAAGGCCAGCGGGAAGGCCATGGAATTGCGCACGGCATCGGCCAGCGAGCCGCTGCGCTGCACCACGCGCTGCCGCGTAAATACCTCGGAGGCTACGGCCCGGTAAGGCACCAGCAGCTTGTTGAAGTCGTAGTCGGAAATGGCGCCGGCCGGGGCCAGCATGGTGGCCAGCTGGTAGTTCAGCGTGGCATCGTTGATGAGGCGGGGCGTAACGCGGGTTTTAAAATTCTTATCGATGGCCAGGCCCAGATGCAGCGCCGCCGGGTCAGAATCGGTTTCAAAATAGTTGTACACCTTGCCCGTGAGCGGCCGGCCCGCTACCCAGTCCTGAAAGTCCTGACTGAGCACAATCTTTTCAATTTCCGCCGGCGAGTAGCCCGCCGAATACAAGGCCCCCACAATGGCGCCCATGCTGGTACCCACAATGTAATCGATGGGAATGCGGTTTTTCTCCAGCACTTTCAAAACGCCCACGTGGGCCAGACCTTTGGCGCCGCCGCCACTTAAAACCAGACCTACCTTTTGGGCATTTGTGGGCAGTGTGCTGAGCAGCCACAGGAGCAGCGCCAGCCAGAAGTAATTTTTTCGCATAGTTGAACGGTGTGCCGAGTGCCCCGGCAAGGGGCGCGTTTCCTACGCAGGTGAGTGAGGGGAGTTGTGGAAATATAGGTTTGTGCTGATTTTAAGGTAGCAGCACCACGGGCTACCATTTTCGGAAGATAACATACACAGCTGCAATCAGCAGCAGAAAGCCAACTACGTGGTTCCAGCCCAGCTTATCGGTACGGAAAACATACACGGCGCACAGGGTAAACACTGTGAGGGAAATAACCTCCTGTATTACCTTCAACTGAAACAGATTGAAGGGGCCGCCATTCTCCTCAAACCCGATGCGGTTGGCCGGCACCTGAAACAAGTACTCAAAGAAAGCCAGTCCCCAGCTCACCAGTATCACCCCCACCAGCCCCAGCTTGCTCAGCAACGGCAGCTTTTTAAACTGCAGATGCCCGTACCAGGCAAAGGTCATGAAAAGATTGGAGATGGAGAGCAACAGCAGGGTAAACAGGGCTTTCATGGAAATGATGGGTAAAATGCCAGGTAATGTATGGGGCGTAGGCTAAGAAACAAGCCCGGCTGAAAGTAAGTACCTTGCTCAGGACATGGCACTTTCATCCCGCTCTTCTACTTCAAACGGGGCCGCCTCTCCACCCAGCCCGCTGGATCCGGGCATTGGCGTCAAGTTTGGGCGGCCCACCCGTCGGGCCATTAACCACGATGGGAGCTTTAACGTGCGCCGCCGCAGTAGCAGCAGCCACGTGCACGACCTTTATCAGGAGTTGATTACCATGGCCTGGGGGCCGTTTCTGCTACTGCTGCTGGGCACCCTCACGCTGGTAAACGTGCTGTTTGCGGGCGGCTACCTGTGGCTGGGCCTCCACTACCTGAGCGGCACGGCCGGGCTGACGCATATTCCACCGTTCCTGCAAGCCTTCTTTTTCAGCATACAAACCTTCACCACCGTGGGCTACGGGAACATCTCTCCCAATAGCATTGGAACCGGCTTGCTGGCCAGCGCCGAGGCCATGACCGGCCTGCTGATGGCGGCCCTGGCTACCGGCCTGCTCTATGGGCGGTTTTCGCGCCCCCGGGCGGGCATTTTGTTTAGCCGTACGGCCCTTATTTCGCGCCGGGCCAATGGCACCCCCAACCTGCAGTTCCGGGTGGCCAACCGCCACCGCAGCACCCTGGTAGATCTGCGGGCGCAGGTCTTGCTGCAGTTTACCGATGCCGATGGCAACCGCACCTATCAAAACCTGGCGCTGGAGCGGGATTCGGTATACTTCTTTCCGCTGAACTGGACCGTGGTCCACGACATTACGCCTGAAAGCCCCCTGTACAACCTCACGGCCGCTGATTTAGCCAGCCGTAGCGCCGAAATCCTTATTCTGCTCCGAGGCTATGATGACACCTTTGCGCAGGATGTGCACGCGCGCAATTCCTACCGATTTGATGAGCTGGAGTGGAACCGCCGCTACGTGCGGGCCTATGACATTGAGGAAGATGGGATGGTAGTGCTGGATCTGGACCGCCTCCACGATACGGAAGCAATCAGCAATGAATAAGGCGGAATAAACCATGGAGGCGATAATGCCTCATGGTTCATTCCTTACTGAAAATCAATCGGTATGGCCCGGGGCGTTGGCCTGGGGCGCAACCTGCAGCTCCTCGCTTTCCTTCGCCAGGCGCTTCTTTTCGGTTTCCGAAGCCACAGTCAGCTTGCTCAGGTCGGGCTGACCGGCATCAACCCAGCAGGTATACCAGAAAGCACCCACCATCCGCACGGCCAGGCGCATTTGCCGCTCCACCTGCCCGTTCAGGCGCTGGTGGTATTCGCGGCTGAATTCGCGGGAGTAAGCCCGCACGGTCTGGTTGCCGCGCTGCTCAAAGGTGTACTTCTTATCCTCGGGAAATTTGGCCGTCACCTCCCGCTCAAACCGCAGCACGGAGTCTACGGCTGCGTTGGAGCGGGTAACAATGCCCCAAATGGCGGGTACCGGCCGCTCAATGTAAGGTGCCGGGCCGGTAAAGAAATCGTAGCCGCTGGCCAGCAGCTCCGGCAGGCGGCTTTCCCACAGGCCATGAATGCCACGCTGGCCCGTAAGCTGGCCGTTGTAGTTGTGGGTGGTGTGCAGGGGCACGCAGGCATCGGCTACGTAATGACCCATATCCGCCGAAACGGCCAGAATCCGGTCGGCGTCGCGCTGGCGGAAAGCTTCCGTGAGGCGGTTTTTCATCACGATGACGTGCCAGGGCACAATGCCGTGCCGCTGCAGGGTATCCTCGCCGTAGCGTGCCACGGCATCGGTGTAGTTGCGCGGCATTTTGTAGGCGGCGCTGTCGCCGTACACATCCAGGTCAATAAAGTGGCGCGGGGCCTCGCCGGCCACCACGGTGCGGCGGGAGTCGGGGCGGGTGGCGTTTTCCGTCAGGTAGTCGATGTTGGCTTTGTAAAAGCCAATCATGCCGGGCGGCAGCGTGTATACCGCCAGGCGGTTGATGGTGCGGTGCCCAAAGAAACCCCAGGCCCGGGGATGGTGGGGCAGCAGCACCAATAAGGCGCCAACAAGAACAGCAAGAACACGCTTCATACAGGAACGACAGGCAAAAGGACAAGAAAGGTACTCCGGCTTTTCGGCTTGGGCAAGCGGCTGACAGCGGGCAGCTTATTTACCGGCCGGTTTATAGCAAAAGCCCCGGCCGCCCATAGAATAGTTCTATAAAGGGGCCGGGGCTTTTGTGGTAACGCCGGAGCCTAGCGCCGGCCCTGCCCCGCGAATTTCATGCGGTAGTCGGCATTCACATCTCCCTTGCTGATGCGGGCGAGTTTGCCGCGCAGCAGCTGCTTTTTCAGGCCGGTTACATAGTCTGTAAACAGCACGCCTTCCAGGTGGTCGTACTCGTGTTGAATCACGCGGGCCGTCATGCCGGAAAAGGTTTCCTCGTGCAGCTGGCGGTTTTCATCCTCGTAGCGCAGCACAATGGTTTCGTGGCGGTACACCATTTCGCGCACGCCGGGAATGCTCAGGCAGCCTTCTTCAAAGCCCCATTCCTCGCCGGTTTCGCTTACCATCACGGGGTTAATGAAAGCCCGCTTAATGCCCTGCTCGGCGTTGGGCAAAGGCTCGCCGGTTTCCTCGTCCTCATCGTCTACCATCGGAGCTGAATCGATAACGAACAGGCGGATGCTTTTGCCAATCTGGGGGGCGGCCAGGCCTACGCCGTGGGCGTAGTACATGGTGTCGTACATATCACCAATGAGCTTTTTAAGCTCTTCAGCGGAGAAATCAGCGGGTATGTCTTTGGCACGGGCTTTTAAAACCGGGTCGCCGAAAGCAACGATGGGATAAATCATCGGGATTCAAGAAAGGATTGCAGAATAATGGTGGCGCTGACGCGGTCCACGGTGGCTTTGTCGCGCCGGTCTTTTTTGGAGAGGCCGCCTGCCAGCATGGCCGCGTGGGCCATGCGGGTAGTAAACCGCTCGTCTATCTCATGCACTGGCACCTCCGGAAATTCCCGGCGCAGGCTGCGCACCATGCCCACTACAGCGCTGGTGGCGTCGGTAGCTTCGTTGAGCAGCGTACGCGGCATGCCTATTACCAGCGCCGACAGCGGGTCACGCTGGTGATAAGCTTTCAGGTAAGTCAGCAAATCCTTGCTGTGCACCGTCTCCAGCGGGGTAGCAATCATCTGCAGCGGGTCCGTGACGGCCAGCCCTACGCGCTTGTTGCCGTAGTCAATAGCAAGAATGCGACCCATGGACAGAGAAATCAGCTAGCAAGAGAATAGCTCCAAAACCGAAGCCAACGCACAAAGATACGATGCTTGCCGCAACCCTTTCCGCCTAATTGCCAGACATATTGCGGCGCGGCTCAGAGCTATAAGCTAGCCGGCCTTCTTTCCATATTCATAACCTGCGGGCCTATTTGGTGGCAGAATAAGCCGGTGCTATCGGCCGAAAAGCCAGCTGTATGGGGTTAAAAGACGGGTTTATTTAAGTTAATCAGATATTTAATTGAACTATAGGCATAAGATAAGCCAATATTCTTGCTGAGATACAATTTCACGGAAATGTTTTACTAGATTTGGTTATCCCCGCTTTTGAGTTTTCTGGTACTGCATGGCTAAAACCTCTACTCCTGACTATGTGCGCGACGCAGCGCCAGTATCTGCGGGACGTTCGGGCTGGCAGCGGTGGCGGCAGCCGGCGCTGCTGAGTCTGGCGCTGGGCTGCGGTATTCTGCTGGGAGCCAATCGGTTTCAGCCTTCGCAGCAAAACCCCGAAGGCACGGTGCGCGGCTACCTCAAGTTCAAGGAAATCCTGAGCTATGTAGACCGCGACTACGTGGACTCCGTGGATGTGGAGGCCCTGTCGGACTACGCCATTGTCCGCATGCTGGAGCGCCTGGACCCGCACTCTACCTTCATTCCGGCCCGCGACCAGGCCAAAGCCGCCGCTTTTCTGCAGAGCGACTACGATGGGATTGGGGTAGAATTCAACGTGTTCCGGGATACCGTAACCGTGGTGGCGCCCCTGAGCGGCGGCCCCGCCGACCAGGCCGGCCTGCAGCCCGGCGACCGTATTCTGGCGGTGAATACCCAGCCGGTAGCCGGCCGGCACATCACCATGGAGCAGATGTTTGACCGGCTGCGTGGCCCGCGCGGCAGTGCCGTGCAGCTACTGGTGCAGCGCCGCGCCCAGGCGCGGCCGTTGTCGTTCAGCATCGTTCGCAACCGTATTCCGAATACCTCCGTGGATGTGGCCTACTTGGTGGATAACCAAACCGGCTACATTAAAGTAAGCCGCTTTGCCAGCGGTACTTACGACGAGTTTAAGCAGGCCCTCGACGACCTGCGCCGCCAGGGCATGGAGCGCCTGGTGCTTGACCTGCGCGGCAACCCCGGCGGCTACCTGGACCGCGCCACCAAGCTGGCCGATGAGTTTATTGCCGGCACCCGCAAGCTGGTGTATACCGATGGCAAAGGCGACCAGTACGATACCCAGACCTATTCCCGCATTGCCGGCGAGTTTGAGCAGGGCCCGCTGGTGGTGCTCATTGATGAAGGCAGCGCCTCGGCCGCCGAAGTGGTAGCCGGCGCCCTGCAGGACCACGACCGCGCCCTGCTGGTTGGCCGTCGCACCTTTGGCAAAGGCCTGGTGCAGCAGCCTATTGCCCTGAACGATGGCTCGGAGCTGCGCCTCACCATTGCCCGCTACTACACGCCCTCGGGCCGGTGCATTCAGAAATCGTACGCCCACGGCACGGCCGCCTATGCGCAGGACCTGCGCGAGCGGCAGCGCCGGGGCGAGTTCCTGCACGCCGACAGCATTCATTTCTCCGACTCCCTGCGCTACCGCACCAGTCGGGGCCGGCGGGTGTACGGGGGCGGGGGCATCATGCCCGATGTGTTTGTGCCGCGCGATACCACCGTGTTTTCCGGCTACTACACCCGTCTGCAGGGGCTGAATCTAATCCGCGAATATGCCCTCAACTTCTACCAGGGGCACAAAGCCGAGCTGGACGATCTGCGCTTCGAACAATTTAACGCCACCTTCCGCGTTAGTGATATACAGTTGCGCGCCCTGGCCGAGCGGGCCCGGAAGGAAGGCGTAGCCGTGGATGAAGATGCCCTGCGGAACTCCTCTGCCCTGCTGCGCTGCCAGATTAAGGCGCACATAGCCCGGAGCGCCTACGGTAAAACGGCCTTCTACACGGTGCTGAACGAGCAGGATGCGGAGTTTCAGCAGGCCCTGCACGCCGTGGAAGACGGCCGCGCTCTGCTGGCACAGGGCATATCAATGGAATAACGGCCGGCCCTGCTGGCGTTTTTGACGGACTCGTCGGGCAAAAGCACGGCGGGTCCGTGTTTTTTAGGGGCTGTTGCGCCGGGCGCGGCCCAAGGCATTTTTTGTACCTTCACCGCTCTGGTTTCCACCCTTACCCACCCGTCTCCCCATGGCTTATTATCACCGTCTTGGTCAGATTCCGCATAAGCGCCACACCCAGTTCCGGCAGCCCGATGGCACCCTTTACCACGAGCAGCTGGTAGGCACCCTGGGCTTCAGCGGCGTGTCGTCGTTGCTGTACCACATCCACCCGCCCACCCAGATTAAGGCCGTGGGCGAGCCGGTGCCGTATTCGCCCCAGCTACTGAAAGACCGCGCCCTGCAGCCCAGCCACCTGCGCACGCTCAGCCAGACCACCACCGGCGGCGACTACCTGCAGGCCCGCCAGATGCTGATTGGCAACGCCGATGTGATGATGAGCATCTGCAACCCCACGGAGCGCCGGATGCAGTACTACTATAAGAATGCCCTGGCCGATGAAGTGGTGTTTGTGCACGAAGGCAGCGGTGAGCTGTGGAGCCAGCTGGGCAAAGTCTCCTTCAGCCCCGGCGACTACATCGTTATTCCGCGCACCATCATTCATCAGTTTCACTTTGAGGAAGGGCCGGTGCGGCTGCTTATTATTGAGTCGTTCAGCCCCGTGGAAACCTGCCGCCGCTACCGAAACCACTTCGGGCAGCTGCTGGAGCACTCGCCCTACTGTGAGCGGGATATGCGCCCGCCCACGGAGCTGGTACTAGAGAAAGAGCCCGGCGAATACCTGGTGCAGGTAAAGAAGGAAGGCTTTCTGCATCAGCTGACGTATGCGCACTCGCCGTTTGATGTGGTGGGCTGGGACGGATTTTTCTTTCCCTATGCCTTCAGTATACATGACTTTGAGCCGATAACCGGCCGCATTCACCAGCCGCCACCCGTGCACCAGACGTTTGAGGCGCACAACTTCGTCATCTGCTCGTTTGTGCCGCGCTTGTTCGACTACCACCCCCTGAGTATTCCCGCGCCCTATAACCACTCCAACGTGGACTCCGATGAGGTGCTGTACTACGTGGCCGGCAACTTCATGTCGCGCAAGGGGGTAGATCTGGCCTCGTTTACGGTGCACCCCAGCGGCCTGCCGCACGGGCCGCACCCGGGCACGGTAGAGGCCAGCATCGGCAAGAAAGAAACCCACGAGCTGGCCGTGATGGTGGACACGTTCCGCCCGCTGTACCTCACGGAAACGGCTCTGCAGTATGTGGATGAGAAATACCCCATGAGCTGGAATCCTGATTTTGTACACGAAGCGCCCCGCGCCGCCGATATGATGGACTAAGCCAAGGTTGGTCTGATTTCTGCTAAGAAAATGCTCGGAACAGGCCCTTTTGGCCAACCACCGCCCATATGGTTTCCGTATGGGCGGTTGTCTTTTAATTTAGCTCCATGAAAAAAATCCTGCTTTTCGCTCCCCTCGTTCTGCTCTTAGCCACCGTAGCCTGTAAGAAAGTAGACCAGCTGCTGACCTTCTATATCGAAGACACGCAGAATATTCAGATTTCCAGCTCCTTCCCGCTGGGGCAGTTTGTGCCGCTCTCGCCGGTTACTGTCAATACCAAATCAGAGGAGAGCTTCAAGAACAACAAAACCGAGGCCGGGCTGGTGAAGGATGTCAGCCTGAATAAGCTCACGCTCACCATCACCGACCCTAACTCCGAGAACTTCGACTTCCTGAAGCGCATTGAAATCTACATCAGCGCCAAGGATCAGCCGGAAATCAAGCTGGCTTCCCTGGACAAGGTGCCCCTGGGCGTAAAAAGCATTGATCTGGTATCGTCGGGCGCCAAGCTCGACAACTATATCAAAGCTGAAATTTACACGCTGACCACCAAAGCCGAGATTCAGAAACCTATTTCCGAAGACATTACGGTACGCGCGGACTCCCGCTTTAAGGTAACTGCCGACCCGCTGTAAGTCGCTTGACAAGTCATAAAAAAGAGCCCCGCTTCGTGAAGAAGCGGGGCTCTTTTTATGACTTGATTCCTCGTTTACCGGTTGCGCCCGTACTGCTCATGGCTGCTCACCCAATCGGAGCTGCTGATGGCGGCCCCCAGGCTCAGCTCGCCGGCCAGCACCACGCCGGCCACTATTTCGGCAAACTTGTTCACGGTACCGCGGCCCACGCAGTTCAGCATGCGCAGGCACTCGTTCTGCGTAGCCAGCCCCGTGCCGCCGCCGTGGGTAGCCACAATAAGCGAGGGAATGGTGATGCTGATGTACAAGTCGCCCTCGGGGGTTAACTCCGAATACAGAATGCCCGCCGAGGATTCTGAGACGTTGGCTACGTCCTGCCCGGTGGCAATAAACATGGCCGTAATGCCATTGGCGGAGTGCGCACCGTTGTTGTTGGCGCCGGAGAGAAAGGCCCCCACGTTGCTCACCTGCCCGTGGTAGGCCAGCTGCTCGGGCGTTACGCGCATGCGCTGCTGCAGAATGTCGCGCTTAATCACGCACTCGGCCACCACACGTTTGCCCCGGGTGCGCATCACATTAATCTGGGATGCTTTTTTGTCGGTGGCGAAGTTCGATTCCAGGTAGAAGTTCCGGATAGGGGAGCCTTTATAGTGGTCCAGAATCCAGGAGCAGGCTGCAAAGGTGGCCCGGCCCACCATATTCTGGCCCGCCGCGTCGCCGGTGCTGAAATTGAAGCGCAGGAAGGCAAACTTGTTGGAGAGGTAGGTATCGATGTACTGCAGCTTGGCCACGTGGGAGGTGCTTTCCGCTTCGGGCCGGATCAAGTTGATGTTTTCCTCTATCCAGCGGCCGAAGTCCCGTGCACCGCGGGCATCATCAAACACAAACACCGGGGCCCGCTGCATGGCGTCGCCGATAACGGTGCATTTGGCGCCGCCGCAGAGGTTCAGCAATTGCATGCCGCGGTTGTAGCTGGCTACCAGGGTGCCCTCGGTCGTGGCTAAGGGTATTAGGAATTCGCCCTGGGCATGCTCGCCGTTTACGCGCAGGGGCCCGGCGAGGCCCACCGGAATCTGGGCTACGCCCGTGAAATGCTCACAATTGCCGTGCAGGTCGTGGGCATCAAAGGAGTAGTGCTTCAGGTGCTTGAATTGCTGGCCGGTAAACTCCTCGGCAAAGCGCTGCCGGGCCTGAATAGCGGCGTCGGAATAGTCATCGTCGCTCTGGCGCGGAATGCGGGTGCGGTTATCGGGCAGGTTCATGATGGCATCTTCCACCTCCACGTGCAGCGGCCCGAAGGGGTCGGCGGAAAATTGCACCTGCACGGCGTGCATGCCTTCGGGCAGGGGAGGGGTTTCCAGCAGAAATATTAGGCTGTGGCCCACTGGAAACTCAATGCTCAGGCCATCCGGACCTAACCCCGTGGCCGGGCGTACATCGCCATTGCCCAGATCCAGACTGATGTGCTCGGGGAGAATCTTAGTGTCGCCAATCTGCACGTGGTCGATACCGGTGAGGTGCACGGTATCGAGGCGGTTTTTGATGCTGAAAGCCACGCCGTTGGGCGTATTGTGCAGGCTGCCGCGCGTGTACAGCAGCTTCAGCAGCATGGGACTGGGGGTGAAGAGCATAGTAGTGGGAGCGGGCGTAAGGTTGGATTCTGAGCGGGTAAAATAGGAAGGTTTGGGCGAAGCGCCTAATACGGTTTACGTGCGTTCAATGCTGCGGCAATGAGGTGCTATTCCCCTGAAATGAAACAGGGATAGTTAGAATAGATTCTACCGCCACGCCATTAGCTGTGCGGGCAGGATCAAAACGACCATCAAGCAACTGAACTGCTCTAATCACTTCTGCATCCAGTAGTGGATGTAAAGAGTTGATCAACCTGATATCCTTTACTCTGCCTTGTATATCAACACGAAAAACAGCAAAGACTCTACCTGTAATGGTAGTAGGGGCGGCCTTGGGCCACTGATAATTTTTACTGATAAAGGTGTGCATGGCCATTGCTCCACCTGATCTAAAGTAGGGTCTATCTCCGCCGAAGCACTGGTCGAATGTGATAGGACTACTCGCAGTCCTTGTCATACTTAAGCCCGTTGTATCTGGCTTGCTTGATAGGGGAGTAGGAATAGAAAATGGAGTTATTTTCTTACTCTGAGCTTTTATTAAAGTATTCTTCGAACATATCAACCCCAGCAATAAAATTGACAGCCACGGACTACTATACCTGAGGCGATAGGCGCACATATTACTTACGCTGAAAGAAAACAGGTACGGTATAATTGACATCCACTGGCCTGCCTTGCTGCAGGCCCGGTGACCACGGGCCCATCTGCCGTACAACCCGCACGGCTTCTGCATTTAATAGCGGCTCCAGACCTTTTATCACCTTTATATCGGTCACCTGCCCGTTTTTCATAATCGTAAAACTGACGAATACCTTTCCGTTAGCCTTTGCCTCAGCAGGGTAGTGTGTATTAGTCATCAGGTATTTACGTAGCCCATCGGTGCCACCCTGGGTGTAAGTAGGCCATATTTCTGCCACCATGCCGAATACCTGAGGCGTGGAGGAAGTGGGGGAAGGTTTAGGATTTTTTACCTGCGCTACTGCCTCGCTGGCCGATAATCCCAAACCGCAAACCAGCACCAAGGCCAGCAGGAACCGTTGCAAGCTAGGCCGCAGCTGAAAGGGTGCTAATTGCTCCTGCCGGAACCGCCCACATACCCGGCCATCAGAAGTGGCGTGGAAAGCACTTGCCAGGTCGGCTCGCCGGGCTTGGGTAAAATCAATAACAACCCGGTTGCAGGTTGCGCAATGATGGCCCTGTTCTACCGGAGACATGTCCTGCCAGTTTTCGTAGCAGGTTTGCAAGCGCACATTTAGGAGGGGTAAGTCCAGCATAGCGTGAGAATAGAATAATGCCCCGGCTCTGGAAGTTACTACTTTCCAGAGCCGGGGCATTACACCAGCTAATGATAGGTGCTACGTTACTCGAAATACTCCTTACCGGTACTATCAATATAGCCCACGCGCCCGTCCGGGGTTTCTACCCGAGCCACCCCCCCCACAAACGGCTCGGCGGCGCGGTATTTGGGCTTTACCAGCAAGTGGCCATCGGCATCCAGGTAGCCCAACAGGCCGGCCTGCTGCACAATAGGATAGCTATAATCGTTGGCCGCGGTGACTTTAATAGACTCGTAGATGACGGGCAGTACTACCTTGCCTTTGCGGTTGATGGCACCCCATTGGCTGCCCTGCCGCACAAACAATAGCCCCCGGTAGTCTTCCAGTATCTCGTCGTAGATGGCGGGTACCGTGGTGCTGCCCACCGTAAAACGAAAGCCCAGTTTGCCCGCTTTCCGCACAATATCACCCAGGGAAAGGTATTCTACCTCCGGGGCTGGCGTTTCAGAGATGGGCAGGCGTTTGCCGGCCACATCAATAGCAAAGGTTTCGCCGTTCAATTCTACGGTAGCACGGCCCCGGGTAAAATTAGACGCTTTGGTGAAGTGCGTGGGCGTAACGGCGTAGCCACTACCATCAATATAGCCATAAAGGCCCGCTACGCGCACCCAGGCCAGTTCCTCTACAAAAGGGCCGGCTTCATCGTAGCGCAGCGGAAGAATCAGGCGCCGGTTACGGTCTGTATAGCCCCATTTCTCCCCTTGCCGAAAAGGAATCAACTCCCCGCTGCTCCACTCCCCGGCTGGGGTAAAGGCCACTAAGCCAAAGCTAAATAAAGCAACAAACAACCATTTCTTCATACTACGCAAAAAGCCGGAAGCTAGTCAGAATCACAAAGATACAATGGTATCGCAAACTGCAAGCCTCTTGGTAGAGTTCATTTTGCTGATGATGGCCGCCGACCAGGCGGCCTTGCCGCGCCTGTTAATTTATACTCTTGTTCAGGCAATAAGAGGAGGCCTTTTTGTGTATCTTCATTCTACTCTATCTGCTATCCTTATCTGCTTCCCATTACCATGATAGCCAGCCTCCTATATCCCCGGTTTGTGCTTGGAAATAGCCTTACCGCGGAGCAGCAGATATTCTTTAACCAATACGGATTTCTGCACTTTCAGGGATTTGCCTCCCCCGCCACCGTGCAGGAGCTGCTGGGGGCCATGGCAGGTCTGCAGCAGCAATGGCTGGCGCAGCGGGTGCAAAAAATAAACGGGGTGCCCATTAAGTTTGGGAAGGATATCGATGGCTCCCCTCTCATTCAGCGGTTTGCCTTTGCCTCCCAGCACCACCCGGTATTACATCGTTTTCTGCAGGATGCGCGCTTTCAGGCCCTGTTTCCGCTACTGGAAGCACCGGGGGCGCGGATAGGTGAAAACGAAAAGAATGGCTTGGTCATCAACCACTACCTGAATGTGCCGGGCAGTGAGTTTGCCCAGATGGGGTGGCACACCGATTCTTTGCGGGACGTTTTCTATGGGCGGCGCATTGGCCCCATGCTGAACGTAGGCGTGCACCTGGATGCTACGCCCGCAAGCAATGGCGGCCTGCGCCTGCTGCCCGGTACGCACCGGCAGAGCCTGCGCAACCTCCTGTTCCGCAAGCAATACTTTAAAGACGTGGCACCCGACCCCGACGAAGTAGCCGTGGAAACCCAGGCCGGCGACTTAACCGTGCACGATGGCCGCATGTGGCACCGCATGGCCCGCTCCCCCGTGGTTGGGGAAGGCTCCCGCCGCCGCGTGATGTATGTGCCCATTGTTGCGGGCCGCTACGAGCCCCGGCGGGAGAATAGCGCTACGCCGTTCTACCTTCGGTTTCTGCACCTGGTAAAATAAGCCCTGCCACCGGCGGCAGGCAGCCGGTGGTGGTTCATTCTTATCTGGCATTCTGATGGTTTCTTCCTCCCCTGCTCCCCGGCCTTACGCACTGATAACGGGGGCCTCGCGCGGCATCGGCCGCTCCCTGGCGCTGGGTCTGGCCCGGCGGGGCTATAACCTGTTACTCACGGCCCGCTCCGCCGAGCTGCTGAACGAGCTGGTGCAGCACGTGTGCAGTAAATACGGCGTGCAGGCCCATGCTTTACCCCTGGATCTGGCCGAGCCAAACGCCGTTGGCCAGCTGGCCGAGTGGGCTACCGGGCTGGCCCCGGACCTGTCCGTTGTAATGAATAATGCCGGCTATGGGCTCTGGGGCAAGTTTGAAGAGTTGCCGCTGGCCACCCAACTCAATATGCTGCAACTGAATATGCAGGTGCCTGTGACACTGACGCACCTGCTGCTGCCCACCCTGCACAAAGCACAGCGCGCCTATATTCTGAACGTGGCGAGTACCGCCGCCTATCAGGCGGTGCCCACCCTCACGCTGTACGCTGCCAGCAAGGCCTTTCTGGTTTCGTTTTCCCGGGGGCTGCGCTACGAGCTACGCGCCAGTAACATCTCGGTAACCTGCCTCAGCCCCGGCTCCACCGATACCAACTTCGCCGACCGGGCCGGCATGAACAAAGCCATGCAGCAAACGGCCGCCAAATTCTCCATGACGGCCGACCAGGTAGCACACGCAGCTATTACGGCCCTGTTTGCCGGCCAGGCCGAGGTGATACCCGGAGCGCTTAACCGCCTTTCGGCGGGTCTTACCAGGGTGGTACCGAAGGATCTGACTGAAAAAATTGCGGCGGGCATTTATGAAAAGTATCTGCCCTAGCCGGTTAAATACCGGCGTAGCGGGTAATGCGGCAGGCCAGCCAATAGCAGCCCCCGGCAAAAAATGGAGCGGCTACTACATCGTAGGTGTAATGCACGTGCTGAATGAGCACCAGCAGCCCAACCAGGGCGCTGCCGGCCAGCAGGGCGTAGCGGCGCCAGCCCGCGGGCACGCAGCAGGCCAGCAAAAACAGCGTGGCCGTATGCCCGGAAAAAAACAGGTCATGGGTAATGGGTGTAGGGGCGGCGTAAAACAGCCGGTCTACCAGCGGGTCGTGGAGCAGGCGCAGCTGCAGGGGTGGGGCCAGAGGCACCAGAAGCAGGGTAAGTAAGCGGCAAACCTGCAGCAGCCAGTATGCCCACAGGGCCCGCAGCAGGCGGGCCGGCCGGGGCAGCAAATACACCAGGGCCGCCCCAATTCCCAGATATATGGTGCCAAACGTAAGCCCCGATACATCATAAGCCGGCAGCCAGGTCAGGAAGGGGTCGGGCAGCCGGATGCCGGGGCGGGCCTGCAGGAAGGCAAAGAAGCGCGGTAGCAGAGAAGCAAGCCCTACCAACAGCGCCCCCACCGCCAGCAGGCTGCCGCGAAACCGTGGCCGTAGCCAGGCCGCCGGCCAGCGCAGGAAGGAAGAATCAGATACCATAGGCGGGCCGAAAGAAATGATAGCTAAAAATAGATTATACCGGGCGTTTGGGCGATACCCGCAGACGGCTCTATCTTGAGTGCTCATTTGTTTTTTGCTCCGCTCATGAAGTCTTCCATTTTCCTGCTTACTGCTGCTCTGGTTGCAGGAAGCGCTGCGCTGGCTCCGGCTACGGCGCAAAATGCCGCCCGTGCGGCGCGCATTGCTACGTTGTCAAATGATACCGAGCAGGAAGTTATTGGCTGGCGCCGCGACCTGCACGAGCACCCGGAGCTGGGAAATCAGGAAAACCGGACCGCGGCCCTGGTAGCTGAGCAGCTCAAAAAGATGGGTATTGAAGTGCAAACGGGCGTAGCGCGCACCGGCGTGGTAGGCATACTGCGCGGTGGCAAGCCCGGCCGCGTGGTGGCCCTGCGGGCCGATATGGATGCCCTGCCCGTGACGGAAGCCAACAATCTGCCTTTTGCCTCCAAAGCCACCGCCACCTACAACGGCCAGCAAGTAGGCGTGATGCACGCCTGCGGCCACGATACCCACGTAGCCATGCTGCTGGGAGCCGCCGAGGTGCTCAGTAAAATGCGGAAAGACCTGCCGGGTACCGTCAAGTTTATCTTTCAGCCGGCCGAGGAAGGCTCCCTGCCCGGCGAGGAAGGCGGCGCCCGCCTGATGGTGAAAGAAGGCGTACTGACTAACCCCACCGTAGATGCCATTTTCGGGGTGCACATCAATGCCCAAACGGAAGTAGGCACCCTGAAGTACCGCCCCGAGGGCACCATGGCCAGCTCCGATGTCTTCAAGATTACGGTGAAGGGCAAGTCGGCGCACGGGGCGTATCCCTGGCTGAGCATAGATCCGGTGGTTACCGCCGCCCAGATTATTACCGGCCTGCAAACTATCATCAGCCGGCAAACAGAGCTGACGGAAGATGCCGCTGTGCTCACGGTGGGCATGGTGCACGGGGGCGTGCGCAACAACATTATTCCCGAACAGGTAGAGCTGACCGGCACCATCCGCACGCTGAATAAAGACATGCAGCAGAAAATTTGGGCGGCCGTGCGGCGCACAGCTACCAACATTGCGGAAAGCGTCGGGGCCACGGCCGAGGTAGAAATTGAGAATTATGCGCCCGTTACGTTCAACAATCCGCGCCTGATGGAGCAAATGCTGCCTTCGCTGCGGCAGGTAGCCGGCCCGCAGCACGTGGTACTGCAGAAGGCCGTAACCGGCGCCGAGGACTTTGCCTTTTATCAGGAAAAAATACCCGGCCTGTTTGTGTTTGTGGGCGGCATGCCCAAAGGGAAAAAGCCCGCTGAAACCGCGCCCCACCATACCCCGGGCTTCTTTATTGATGAAAGCGGCTTCACGCTGGGCGTAAAAACCCTGGCTACGCTGGCTTCCGATTATCTCAACGCCAAAAAATAGCCCGCCCTGCGCTGTAGCGGCCCCTTTTACCTAGAATAGCCCATGCATCTTGCTTTAGTAACCTGCGCCAGCAAAGCGCAATATGCCGCCGATACGGTAGAGGACGAAGACGTACTGCTGGAGCGCGACCTGCGCGCCCGCGGCCACCAGGTAAGCGTGGTGGTCTGGTCCGATGAAACCGTAGCTTGGGGCCAGTATGATGCCGTGGTGCTGAAGTCACCGTGGGACTACTTTGACCGGGTGGCTGAGTTTTATCAATGGCTGAACCGCCTGGAGGCTGAGGGCATTCCGCTGCTCAACCCCGTGGCCACCGTGCGCTGGAACGCTGATAAGCGGTACTTGCTGGAAATGCAGGAGGCCGGCGTGCCCATTGTACCCACCCGCTGGCTGGCGCGCGGCACGCAGTTTCAACCCGCCGCGCTGTTTGCCGGGCTGCAAACAGAACAGCTAATCGTGAAGCCGGCCGTGAGCGGTGGCGCCAAAAACACCTTCTCGCTTACCCCGGCCCAGGCTGCGGAGCAGGCCGCGCAGATAACTGCGCTGCTGGCCGACGGGGATTTCCTGGCCCAACCCTTCCTGCCCGAGATTCAGACCGGCGGCGAATGGTCCCTGGTTTACCTGGGAGGCAGCTTCAGCCATTGCGTGCTGAAGCTGCCCAAGTCCGGCGACTTCCGCGTGCAGCACTACCTGGGCGGAAGCATTGCCCCCACGCCACCGCCCGCCGCCGTGCAGCAGGCCGCCGATGCCATTATGCAGCGCTTTGCGGCCGGCTGCCTATATGCCCGCGTAGATGGCGTGGTGGTGAACGGCGAATTCCTGCTGATGGAGCTGGAGCTGATTGAGCCCTTCCTGTACCTGGATTCCGCGCCCGGTTCTTGGGCGCGCTACGAGCAGGCGTTGGTGGAGCTGGCGGCTAAAAGCCATTCACCACAAATCCCCCATCCACACTCAGGCACTGCCCGGTAATGTAGCTGGCGGCCGGCAGGCAGAGGAAAGCCACGGCCGCCGCTACTTCGGCGGGCTCACCAATGCGCTTCATGGGTGTGCGGTCCAGCACCTGCTGCAGATACTCCGGGTTGCTGAGCACGCCGGCGGCCAGCGGCGTATGAATGTACCAGGGCGCCACCGCGTTTACCCGAATGTCATCGGGTGCCCACTCCACCGCCAGGTTGCGGGTAAGCTGCAGCATAGCGGCTTTCGTCATGCCGTAAATGGCCCCGGTGCGCAGGTGCGTGAGCCCGGCCACCGAGGAAACGTTTACAATGCTGGCCCCCGCCGTTTCCCGCAGCAAAGGATACAGTTCCTGGCACATTCCAAATACCGATTCCAGATTGGTGGCCATCAGGTATTGATATTCCTCAGGGCTGTAAGCCGCGGTGGGCTTCCGGATGTTGGTGCCCACATTATTCACCAGAATACCACAGGGTAATTGTAAGTCGGCTACTGCCTGCCGCACCTGCGTGTGCCCGGCGGCCGTGCTTACATCGGCGGCAATACCGTGCGCGGCCAGGCCCTGCGCCTGCCAGGCCTGTACCTGCTGCTGCAGGGCCTCCGGCTGGCGGGCTACGGCCAGCACCGTAGCGCCCAGCTGCAATAATTCTTCCGCAATGGCTGCGCCAATGCCTTTGGAGGCTCCCGTAACTACGGCAACGTTTTTATCTAATTTCCAGCGAGTAATCATAGCGCGCAAAGAACGGGAATAGCGGAGATAAATGGCGCTGGCCCGCTACCCGAACCGGTGGCGGGTCGGGTAAATTATTAATATAAAATTCAAATAATACAAAATATAGAATTTGAAAATATAGCGTGTTAAAATAAAATTTTATCAAAAAAATGGATTGAACATACAGGATATTGCAAAAATAACTAGTTTGGCCAACCATTATGCAAAAAGCCACCTCTCTTGGCTTCGCAAATGGCCCTCTCTTTTTTCACTACCCCAACCAAACCCTTTATGGAAAAGAAGTACCCGGCAGTTGTGCTGCTGGTACTGGGTGGCATGCTCTGCATGCCTGCCCAGGCCCAAAATTATGCGCGTGTTAAGCAGCGTATTTCCTCCGCGGATGGTCAGCCTGAGATGATCAGCTTTAATGCTGGTCGGGGCTACAAGCTGGCGGAAGCTCAGCAGATGTTCCGTGAGCAGCTGGCCCTCTCGAAAGAAGAGGCGCTGGTACGCAGCCAGGCAGATAAAGATGAGCTTGGTTTCCTGAACGAGCGTTATCAGCAGTATTACAAAGGCATTAAAGTTGAAAATGGTGTTTATCTGCTGCACGCCCGTCAGGGAGAGGTAGAAGCCATCAACGGTAAGTTGGAGCGCCTTGGTAAAATCAGCACCACGCCTTCCCTGAACGAAGAGCAGGCCCTAGGCCGTGCCCTCTCATTCGTAAGCGCCAAGAAGTACATGTGGCAGGACGATGCCAGCTACAAGCCCAAGGGCGAGCTGGTGATTGTACGCAACACCCTGAGTAAAAATACTGCCGGCAAAGCTACCCTGGCTTACAAATTTGATGTTTACGCCCAGCAGCCCGTGAGCCGCGCCTACATTTATGTAGATGCGCAGTCGGGTGAGGTGATTTCCAAGAACGACATCATCAAGCACACGGCCGCCACGGCTTCTTTCGCTACCGCTTACAGTGGTACCCGCTCGCTGGCTGATGACTACACCGGTGCTACGTACCGCCTGCGCGAAGTAACCCGCGGCCTGGGTATCGAAACCTATAACTGCAAAAAAGGCAGCAGCTACACCGCGGCCGTTGACTTCACCGATGCTGACAACAGCTGGACGGAGTACAACAACGCCAACTTCGACAACGTAGCCGGCGATGCGCACTTTGGTGCCCAGGCTACCTACGACTACTGGAAGAACGTACACGGCCGTAACTCCTACGACAACGCCGGCGCTAAAATCAAGAGCTATGTGCACTTTGATGATACCCCCGGTGATGGTGTAGGCTACGAAAACGCCTACTGGAACGGCTCGGTCATGACCTACGGCGACGGCGCTACCCGCTTCCGTCCCCTGACCTCGCTGGACGTATGCGGCCACGAAATTGGCCACGCCGTGTGCGAGAAAACCGCCAACCTGGTGTACTCCAACGAGTCTGGCGCCATGAACGAAGGCTTCTCTGATATCTGGGGTGCCAGCGTGGAAGCTTACGCAGTTGCCAGCCTGGGCGCTACGTCCGGTGGTGCCAGAGCTAAATCTACCTGGCTGATTGGCGAGGAAATCGACAAGCAGCAGGCCGCTCTGCGTTCTATGAGCGACCCGAACTCGCTGGGTCAGCCCGCTTACTACAAAGGCCTGAAGTGGTACACCGGTACTGCCGACAACGGCGGTGTGCACACCAACTCAGGGGTACTGAACTACTGGTTCTATCTGATTGCCCAGGGCAAAACCGGCACCAACGAAAAAGGCCTGTCCTTCTCGGTATCGGCTTTGGGCATCACCACGGCCGCTAAAATTGCTTACCGCGCTGAGAGTGTATACCTCACGTCATCGTCTACCTACGCTTCGGCTCGTACTTACACCATCAAAGCCGCACAGGATCTGTACGGTGTAGGTTCTACCCAGGAGCAGGCAGTAACCAATGCCTGGTATGCCGTAGGGGTGGGCGCCGCCTACAGCGGTGGTACCACGCCTCCACCCACCACCGTTACGTATTGCGCCTCCAAGGGCACCAGCGTAGCTTATGAGTGGATTGACTATGTACAGCTGGGCTCCATCACCCGTACTTCCTCCAAGGATGCCGGCTACTACAATGGCACGGCTCTGAGCACAACAGTTGCGGCCGGCTCTTCGCAGACGCTGACCATCAGCGGTGGCTTCGCCTCTACGGTGTACACCGAGTACTGGGGTATTTATGTTGACTGGAACCAGGATGGTGACTTCATCGATGCCGGTGAAAAAGTAGATGGTGGCTCGGCTGCCAGCAGCGGCAACCTGACCAGCACCTTCACCGTGCCTACCACGGCTAAATCGGGCACAACCCGTATGCGCATTGTGATGAGCGACAACTCGGCTACTACCAGCTGCGGCTCTTACAGCTACGGCGAAACCGAAGACTACTCGCTGAACATCACCGGCGGTACGTTGGCTGCCACGCCAGTGGCCGGCCTGACGACCATCACCGGCGACAAGCTGAGCAAATCGGCCGCCCGTGGTCTGGAAGTATTCCCGAACCCGGCTTCGGAGTCGCTGCGCCTAGCCCTGCCCGGCGGTGCTAAAGCTACCAACGTGAAAGTAGTAGACCTGCGCGGCGCGGCCGTAGCCGGTGTCCGCTACGATGGCAACGGTGAGCTGAACATCAGCAACCTGGCTAAAGGCATGTATGTGGTAACGGTGAGCGACGGTCAGAAGACCTTCCACCAGCGTTTCGTAAAGCAATAGTCTCCACCGGAGAGTAATGCTAAGTAAAAAGGCCCGGCGCATGCGCCGGGCCTTTTTCATTTTAAGTGCGCTTAAGGCAAGGATGCCACTAGGTGCATTGCCCGGCCTGTTGATTGTTGATTTTTGAATAAAAGGAATGCTTCTATAAAAATTTCGATGGATTTTAATGGAATTTTAATGAACCTATTAAAACAATATCTAAATTGATGAGCCAACTATCAGTATGCCTCTCTTAAGAGCACTGTACTTCGCTTAAAATCTTTTTTTCATCACCCCAACCCCATTTGTATGCAAAAAAAGTACTCGGTAGCTACCCTTCTTATGCTGGGCGGCTTGCTTTCATTTTCGGCCCAGGCCCAGGATTATTCACGCGTAAAGCAGCGTATTACTTCGGAAGATGGTCAACCGGAGCTGATTAGTTTCCGGGCCGGCCGGTCTTACAAAATGAGTGATGCCCAGCAGATGTTCCGCGAGCAGCTGGCTCTCTCCAAAGAAGAATCATTGGTACGCACCCAGTCTGGCCAGGATGACCTGGGCATGGTGAATGAGCGCTACCAGCAGTATTACAAAGGCATCAAAGTTGAAAATGGTGCTTACCTGCTGCACGCCCGCCAGGGAGATGTGCAGCTGATTAATGGCCGCCTGGTGCGGGGCATGGAGCAAGTAAAAACGACTCCTTCCCTGAGCGAAGAGCAGGCCCTCAGCCGCGCTATGTCTTTTGTAGGCGCCAGCAAGTTCATGTGGCAGGATGCCGAGGAAGAAGCCTTCCTCAAAAAAACCAGCAAAGATGCCGCCGCCAGCTACAAGCCCAAGGGCGAGCTGGTGATTGTGCGCAACACGCTGGGCAAAGGCGCTGCCGCCGGCAAAGCCACCCTGGCCTACAAGTTTGATGTGTATGCCCAGGCTCCTGTAAGCCGCGCCTTCCTGTATGTGGATGCGCAGTCGGGCGAGGTGATTTCCAAGAACGATATCATCAAGCACGCCGGTGCTACCGCTACCTTTGCTACCGCCTACAGCGGTACCCGCTCGTTTGCTGATGAAACCGCTACTGGCGGCTATCGTCTGCGGGAGCTGACCCGTGGCCTGGGTATCGAAACCTACAATATGAAGAAGGGCCAGCAGTATAGCCGCGCCGTCGACTTCATTGATGCTGACAACAACTGGACGGCAGCTGAATACAATAATGCCAACTTCGATAACGTAGCCGGCGACGCGCACTTCGGTGCGCAGGCCACTTACGACTACTGGAAGAACGTACACGGCCGTAACTCCTTCGATAACGCCGGTGCTAAAATCAAGAGCTACGTGCACTACGGCCGCAGCTACGAAAATGCGTACTGGAACGGCTCCGTGATGACCTACGGCGACGGCGCTACCCGTTTCCGCCCGCTGACCGCCATGGACGTGTGCGGCCACGAAATCGGCCACGCCGTGTGCGAGAAAACCGCCAACCTGGTGTACTCCAACGAATCGGGCGCCATGAACGAAGGCTTCTCTGATATCTGGGGTGCCTGCGTAGAAGCTTACGCTGTTTCGAACCTGGGTGCTACCTCTTCCGGCGCAAAGGCCAAGTCTACCTGGCTGATTGGCGAGGAGATTGACAAGCAGCAGGCCGCTCTGCGCTCTATGAGCGACCCGAACTCGCTGGGTCAGCCCGCTTACTACAAAGGTTTGAAGTGGTACACCGGTACCTCCGATAACGGCGGTGTACACACCAACTCAGGTGTATTGAACTACTGGTTCTACCTGATTGCTGATGGCAAAACCGGCACCAATGAAAAAGGCCAGTCATTCTCAGTAACGGGTCTGGGCATGGATGCGGCCGGCAAAATTGCCTTCCGCGCTGAAAGCGTATACCTGACGGCTTCCTCTACCTACGCCAACGCCCGCACCGCCAGCATTCAGGCTGCGCAGGATTTGTATGGCGTTGGTTCCGTACAGGAGCAGTCGGTAACCAATGCTTGGTATGCCGTAGGAGTAGGCTCGGCCGCAGTAGCCAACGTGGCTGCTCCTGCAGGCACTACTGCTATCAACACCGGCTTCACGGTAAACAAAGCAAAAGGCGTTGATGTGTTCCCGGTTCCGGCTACCAACGAGCTGACGGTGTCCCTGCGCGGTGCAGGTACCCTGAGCAACGTGCGCGTAATCGATATGCGCGGTGCTACCGTAACCTCGGCCCGCTACAAGGGAGATGGTGTCCTGGACATCAGCACCCTAGCTAAAGGCCTGTACATGGTATCAGCCAGCGACGGGGAGCAAACCTTCCACCAGCGTTTCGTGAAAGAATAGTTTCGACTGTTTCTTCCTGAATAAAAAAGGCCCGTTGCATCAGCAGCGGGCCTTTTTGTTATTGGGCGTCTGGTTACGAAGGATGATTTTAGGGGCGAAGGGCATATTCCAGTTTTAGCTCCAACAGACCGTAGCCATCATTGTGCTGGGCATTGCCGCTATGGATGGTGCTCACATCATCCAGCTGATCGGTAGACGTGAAAAAATAGGTGGCTTCCGTGGTAACGTTCACGCGCCGGGAAGCCCGCACGGTAAGGCCCAGCCCCACCGGCGCGATGAAAGCCACTGCTGGGTAGTCGTTGCGCTCGGGGCTGATGAAGGTGGTGCCATTATCCGGACGAGTAGTGCCTTCATAGGCTTCGGGGCTATAGAGCAGGCCGCCTACGCCCAGCCGCAGATACGGTTTCAGCACCGCCGGGCTACCGTGGGAATCGGCAAACTCGCCGTTGTCGCGCAGCAGGCCCAGGCGGACCTGGGCAATGAGTGAAGCATTGCGCCCGCGGAAGGCCAGGTTATTAAACTCGCCGCGGGAAGCCAGCCGGTCTTTCGCCCCAATTTGAAAGCCGGAGAATTCGGCCCCAACCTGCAGGCCCGGGTGCCACATATACAGCACCCCGATGCTGCCGGCCGGCCCGATAAAATTCTGGGACAGGCCGCCCAGGTCACCATTGTAAAAGGCCACGCCACCGCCGGCTGTAAACCGCACCGGGCCCCGGTAGTAGGGGCGGGCCTGGGCATTATAATGGCGCTTGCTATGCCCCGGACTTTGGGCATACGTGGCCGAAATGGGCAAAAGAATGCAGAAAGAGCTAAGAAGCAACAGGGAAATTCTCACGGGCAAAAGGCAAGGGTACTGGCCCGGCATACGCCAGCCGGGCGCTGGTCGTTGCCCAACGTTGGGAGCCGCGGCTTTATTGGCTGGGGCTTAGGGTGGATGGGCACGCCCAAAAACCCGGCTTCCGGCCAACCCAGCGGCCGCTTTATCCCGCCTGGCAAACGGGCTGGCGGGCTCAGCAGCAAACCGTACTGTTGGCCCCGTACGTACAGGCTTACACACTTGCTATTGCCGCGCCCCTCTACCGGGGGCTTTTGCCTCTTCTATGGTTGTTTCTTATTCTCGCCTTCGGGCGGTTAGTGCCTGTCTGATTTTGCTGCTGACCAGCTTTTTAACCAACTCCTGCGCCAGCTTCCGCACCCAGGATATTCCCTATGTAGCTTCCGCCGCCGCGGATTTCGATGCCACCCATCAGCAGCTGGATGTGTATGCTCCCCGGAAAAAGCAGCCGGCCGGGCAGCCCGTGGTGGTGTTTATCCATGGGGGTAACTGGAACAGTGGGAGCAAAAGCCAGTACGGTTTTATTGGGCGCGAGCTGGCCCGGCAAGGCATGGTAGCCGTCATCGTAGACTACCGCCTCTCGCCGGCGGTACAGGTGCCGGCCATGGCCGCCGACTGTGCCCGGGCCGTGCAGTGGACGGTAGCGCACATTGCCGAATACGGCGGCGACCCTAACCGCATTTTCCTGATGGGGCACTCCGCCGGCGGCGGACTGGCCGCTCTGTTGGCTACCGATAATACGCTGTTCACGCAGCTGGGCTTACCGGCAAACCCGGTGCGCGGCGCCGTGCTGAACGACCCCGCCGGGCTGGATATGTATGACTACCTGAAAAAGATGCAATACCCCGGCGACAGGCAATATCTGACATCGTTTGGGAAGAATCCGGAAGGGTGGCGGCAGGTATCTGCCATGCACCACGTAACGGCAGCCAGCCCGCCTTTCCTGCTGTTTGTGGGCGGCCAAACTTATCCCTCCATTCTGCACAGTAGTGAGGCTTTCCGGCAGCGACTGCAGGCTTTGGGCCAGAAGCCCGGCTATACCCTGCAGCCGGGCAAAAACCACATTCCCATGGTGCTGCAGCTGTTCTGGCACAACAACATTATTTACCGGCAGCTCCGCCCTTTCGTGGGTTTGTAAGGCCTACTGACTCTGGTAAGCTCCCAGGGTAGACCATAGCCGCTCAAACTCTGCCAAGTAGCGCCGCACAATGGTGATGTCCGCCGTAATAAGCAGGTTTTCATGGTTATAGAGCGCGGCCGAGCGCGTCCAGTTATAGCTGCCGGTCAGCACTGCCCGGCCATCGGCTACGGCAAACTTGTGGTGCATGTGGTTAGTAGTATTATCCACATGAATGTCCACACCGGCGGCGTGTAGCTGGCGCACATCGGAGCCCCGGTCAAAGAGCTTATCGTTGTCGGTGAGCAGGCGGAGCTGCACGCCGCGCCGGTGGGCTGCCAGCAGCTCATCGGTTATCCGGTCATCGGAGATGGTAAACACGCATACTTCCAGCCGCTGCCTGGCCCCTTTGATAAAGCGCTGAATTGCGCCTACACAGTCATCATCCGGGCTAAAATATACTTCAGAATGGATGCTGGGGGCTTCTGCCGGCGGCATCAGCAAGGCATTGGCTGCCTCCAGCCACTCAATAGCAGCTTTATCCGGTAAGGTGTTAAACCGCTCCCGTACAGCTGAAAACAGCTGGTGCCGAAACTCTTCCAGGGCCTCGCCCTGCGGGCCGTGGGCGGCCAGCTGTGCCCGCAGGCGCTGGGCCTCTTCCGAAGAGAGAGTGTTATCGGCAAAGGACCGGTGAAACAGCGTGAGCAGATCAGCGGACGAAGACGGGAGAGAGGACATAAGCAAAAGTAACGAGGCGCCAGGGCCTAGGCCATAGTAAATTCAGATTTCGGAAGATCAGCCATCTGAAGTTCCGGTGCCAGAATTTGCTGAGACTCCAGCAGGGCGGCCGCATACGGCTCGTGCAGAATGCGGCGGGGTGGGCCATCGGGGCACAGCTCGGCGTCCCAGAGACCGGAACGATGCCATTCCCGCTCGGGGAAGTCCCAGTCGGGCCGGTCCAGCAGAGGGTAGATGCACACGCCCCACAGCGGTACGCCCTGCCGGAGAGCCTCAGCGCATTCCTCGGCTACCATCCGGATCCAGTGGGGGCGGTCCAGGCCGGGGTGGCTGGTTTCGGAGAGTACCAGGGGCCGCCCGTAGCGGGCGTAGGCCTGGCCCAGCAGATAATGGAGGGGGCGCCAGCGCGGGTCGTAGGGCTCATTTACCCAGCCCAGCCGCTGGTTGGTGTGCGAGTCCCACTGGTTATCATAGTAAAAGTTAAGGCCCAGTACGTCCAGGTATTCTGGCCGGCCGCCCAGCTCGGGGCACATGCGGCCCGTGAGCATATCCATGGCCTGGTACTGCGACTCATGTATTTCCCGGGCCCGACGCAGTTCCTGGCGTGTGGCGTTCAGGGGAGGTACCACATTTACCAGTGGCTCGGTGGTCAGAATCCGGATAGTCGGGTCAGCTTCCCGCAGGGCCGCTACGCCTTCAATGTAGGCGCGCATCAGCCCGTACTTTACTTCCCAGCCCTGCCCCACGCAATAAGGCGAGGTGCCGCGCGCATCGCCGCCCAGCCAGGACATAAAGCTTACTTCGTTAATAGGCGTTACGATCAGCTCGCCCTCGGGGCGCACGCTGCGGTAGAAAGCCACAAAGGCCCGGCACAGGTGGGCAAAGCGCCGCGCAAACAAGGGATGGAGCGGGGTGAGGTCGTCGGGGTAGCCGAAGTGGCACAGGTCCCACACCTGCTGAACATCCTGGTGGCGGCCGGCTTCAAGCAGGTGCTGCACGGTGCTCCAGTCGTAGGTGTACGGGGTTTTTTCTACCTGGCTCCAGCGGATGCCCTCGCGCACGGTGCGAATGCCGAACGGGGCCAGCTGCTGGTAGTCTTCGTTGATCAGCTGTAAATGGCCGGTGGTAGCCAGGAAGTCGACGCGGTGCCCGAAGGCGTTGAGCTGGTCGGTGCATTCGTACCCGCCCATCCAGAATGATTGAAACGGGCTGGTAGCAAACGTAGAAACAGACATAGCTTTACTCTAGGTGAACAGAAGCGCCGCGCCAGTAAAGTCGCGGGCATTAGTGACTATTTACCGGGAAAGAAGCCAGAAGGTTAAACCCAATCCTATTTCAGGACCTGCCGCCCCCGGGCCGATACGGCTTTGGCTTCCACAAAAATGCGCTTCACGTATGGGTACTGCGCCTTAATGGCATCCTGTAGCTGGTCAATGGCCTCTTCTACTTCCTCGGCGGTCAGATCATTCCGGAACTCCACATCCAGGGCCATCATTATATCCTGCGGCCCCAGGTACATGGTCAGGGGAGGAGCAATGTGCTCTATATAGGGTTGGCTGCGGGCAATCACCTGCATGCCCTCCAGGGTTTCCGCATCCACCCCTTCACCTACCAGCAAGCCTTTGGTGCGGCTTACCAGGAATACGGCCACCAGCATCAGCAGCAGCCCAATGGCAATAGAGGCAGCGCCGTCCAGATAGGGGTTGTTGAACTGATGCCCTAAATACACGCCGGCCAGCGCAAACACCAGGCCCAGCAGGGCGGCCAGGTTTTCCATCACAGAGGCAAATACTGCCGGGTCTTTGCTCTGGCGCAGCATAGTCCAGAAGCCGGTGTTGCTGCCGTTGGCACCGGCCTTTAAGGCCTTTACCGCCAGCCAGCAGGCCCAGCCCTCAAAGCCGATAGCTACGCCCAGCACAACGTAGTTCCAGAGCGGATCGGTGAGGGGCTCGGGGTGCTCAATGTGCTTAATGCCTTCATAGAAAGACATGCCGCCACCAATGGCAAAGATCAGTACGGCTACAATCAACCCCCAGAAATACAGCTCTTTGGAGCGCCCGAAGGGGTGGCGCGCATCAGCGGGTTTCTGACTCTGGCTTACCCCATAGAGCAATAGTATGGCGTTGCCACTATCTACCAGCGAGTGAATGCCCTCCGAGAGCATGGCCGAGCTGCGGGTGAAGTAGGCCGCCACGAATTTGCTGAGCGCAATGCCAATATTTGCAATTAACCCCCCGTAAAGGGCTGTTTTGGAGGAATTTGGGTTTGCCATGAAAGCTGAGGTTGAAGTAGAGCCTTACGCAGGGAGTGGAAGCAGGGTTGAAAAGCGGATACAGACGCGGCTTCCCATCAGCACCCCTCCCTGTTTTCTCCCGTCGGCAGGAAATAAAGCCAAACTTGCCCAAACCCGTCAAACATTCGCGCTTTATCCGACATTTAAGCCTGCAACTACTTCGCTCTATGCACCAACCCACTACTTCCACGGATTCAGCTGCTGCCACCACCGCTCCCGAGCCCGCCCTGCGTCGCCGCCTGGGCCTGGTGCAGGCCACCGCCCTTAACATGATTGACATGGTGGGCATTGGGCCCTTTGTCACGCTGCCGCTGGTAATGGGTCTGATGGGGCCCTACTTTCTGCTGGCCTGGCTGGTAGGGGCCGGCCTGGCCGTAGTAGATGGGCTGATCTGGAGTGAGCTGGGCGCCGCTTACCCGGAAGCCGGCGGCTCCTACCGGTTTCTGAAGCTGGCCTATGGCGAGCATAAATGGGGCCGACTGATGTCGTTCCTGTACGTGTGGCAAACCCTGGTGCAGGCGCCGCTGGTGCTGGCTTCGGGCGCCATTGGCTTTGCGCAGTATTTCGGCTACCTGGTGCCGCTCACGGCCTGGTGGCAGCCAAAGCTGGTTAGCGGCGCGGTGGTACTGCTGCTGGTATTGCTGCTCTACCGCCGCATTGAGGATATTGGCCGCCTGGGCGTGATGCTGTGGGTAGGCGTGCTGGGCCTCATGGCCTGGCTGATTTTTGGCGGTATCACGCATGCTACCCACCCGGTGGCCTGGCTGCCGGCCGGGGGGTGGTCGGCGGTGCCGGGCCTGCTGTTGTCGGCGGCTATGGGGCAGGCAGCCGTGAAAACCATTTACAGCTACCTGGGCTACTACAACGTGTGCCACCTGGGCGGGGAAGTGCGCGAGCCGCACAAGCTGATACCGCGCAGTATTTTCCTGAGTATTCTGGGCATTACGGCGCTGTACCTGCTGCTGAACTGGAGCGTGGGCACGGTTATTCCCTGGCAGGAAGCGCAGCATTCGGAGTTTATCGTCAGCACGTTTGTAGAGCGGCTCTATGGGGCTATGGCGGCTAAGGCTGCTACGGCTTTGGTGCTATGGGTAGCGTTTGCTTCCCTGTTTGCCGTGCTGCTGGGGTACTCGCGTATTCCGTACGCCGCCGCGGCCGATGGGGAGTTTCTACCCATCTTCGGGCGTTTGCACCCTACCAAGCAGTTTCCCTACGTTTCGCTGCTGATTCTGGGCGGGTTGGGGTTTGTGTTCAGCCTGCTGTTCCGGCTGGCCGAGGTCATCAGCGCCATTCTGGCCATGCGCATTCTGATACAGTTTGTGGGGCAGGCTATTGGCCTGGTGCTGCTGCGCCGCCGGCGCGGTACTACAGGGCTACCCTTCCGCATGCCCCTATACCCTTTGCCCGTAGTGCTGGCTATAGCCGTGTGGCTGCTGATTTTCTGGAGCACCGGCCTGCAGCTGATAGCCTCGGCACTGGTAGTAATAGCTGCGGGCTGCGTAGCATTTCTGCTGTGGAGCCGCAAGCTGCAGCGCTGGCCCTTTGCACCGGCACCTAGACATGGGAAATAGAAATAATTTATTGTATTTTATTTGTAAAAATTATTACTATCACTATTTTAGTGCTAAGTGTTATTGGAGCTACTTAGCCTAAAACCCATGAACGCATTTGATTATCACATTATCACCTTTGTAAACCAGTTCGCCCGCCAGTCCGATTTCTTCGACTCGCTGATTAACCTGTTCGTGTTCAATAACCTATTGAAGGGTGGCATTGTGGCCATGACGTTCTGGTTTCTCTGGTTTTATCAGCACACGCCCAACCGGGTACATGTCCGGCAGATGCTGCTGGCCACGCTGGTAGGTGGTTTGCTGGCCATGTTTGTGGCGCGGGTACTAGTGCATGTGCTGCCCTTTCGGGTGCGCCCCCTGTACAACAAGGAGCTAAAGTTTGTGAACCCCATTGCCGACTGGCGCAGCAAGACCTCTTCCTCCTTCAACGATGTAAACTCCATGCCCAGCGACACGGCCACGCTGGTGCTGGCTTTAACCACCGGCATTCTGCTGATTAACCGGCGCATTGGGTTGCTGGTGCTGGGGTACGTGCTAATCTTCGTGTGCCTGCCCCGCATCTATATTGGCGTGCACAACCCCACGGATATACTGGCGGGTGGGCTTATTGGGGCCTCCTGTGTGCTGCTCACCACACGCCCCTACGTGCTCAACCGGCTATTTGCGCCCCTGCTCACGCTGGGCAAGCAGTACCCCAGTGTGTTTTATGTGGGCCTGTTTATCATCACCTATCAGGTAGGGGCCATGTTTGAGGAGTTCCGGCAGATTGCCGTTTTCCTCTTTGGTACGCATTGATTCACATCTTGTAGCCCATGAAAAAAGCCCGCGTTTTCACGTGGGCTTTTTCGATAAGCAAAGTAGCAGACAGAACTGTTAGCCGCGGCGCAGCACCGCAGCGGCTTCCTTGGCGAAGTAGGTCAGGATGGCATCGGCCCCGGCGCGCTTAATGCTCAGCAGCACTTCCATCATGGTCCGCTCCCCATCGAGCCAGCCGTTTTGGGCAGCTGCTTTAATCATGGCATACTCGCCCGATACGTTGTAAGCCGTGACCGGCAGTTGCGTATGGTCGCGCACTTCCCGAATCACGTCCAGGTAGCTCAGGGCGGGCTTTATCATCACCATGTCGGCGCCTTCCTGCTCGTCCAGCGCCAGCTCGCGCAGGGCTTCGCGGCGGTTGGCGGGGTTCATCTGGTAGGTTTTCTTGTCGCCTTTTTTCGGGGCCGAGTCCAGCGCGTCGCGGAAGGGGCCGTAGAAAGCGGAAGCGTACTTGGCCGTGTAGCTCATGATGCTCACGTTGGTAAAGGCATTGCTGTCGAGCACCTCCCGGATCCAGGCCACGCGGCCATCCATCATATCCGAGGGGCCGATGATATCGGCACCGGCGCGGGCCTGCGCCAGGGCCATCTGGCCCAGCACCTCCAGGGAAGCATCGTTCAGAATCTCCCCCGATTCCGGGTCTACAACGCCGTCGTGCCCGTCGGAAGAGTAGGGGTCCATGGCCACGTCGGTCATCAAAACCACATCCGGGAACTGGCGCTTAATGTCGGTTATGGTTTTGAGGTAGAGGCCTTCCGGGTTGGCGCTTTCGCGGGCCAGCCGGTCTTTCAGGGCATCGTTAATGCCGGGAAAGGGGGCAAATGCTTTAATGCCCAGCTCTACGCACTGCCCGATTTCGTCGATGAGACGGTCGGCGGAGTGCCGGTAGATGCCCGGCATGGAGTGAATTTCAATCTGCTGATTCTGGCCTTCAATCAAAAAGACCGGGTAAATGAAATCCTGCACCGCCAGGTTGGTCTCCTGGACCATATTGCGGATAACTTCGGATTTACGGTTGCGCCGCGGACGGTGCGAGGGAAGAATAGGCATAGCTTCGTTCAGTAATGACATCAGAGCAGAACAACGGCCGCAAAGATAAGGTTGCGGCCGTGGGCCTTAGGGTAAGTTGCCATCAATCATGTAGCTGCCCCAGAAAGACAATATCAACGCTGCCAGACTACAAAATGCAAAAAGCCCAAATCCAGCCCAACCGCCCATGACTACCCACAGCACAATGCCTCCAATAAATACAATGGTGCCGAGGATTTGAAAAAAGTCTCCTTTCGGAGAAGCGGCGTGGACAGGTTTCTTTTGAGAATTGATAGTGTTGAGCCTCTTGGATCTGTGCACCGGCAACACTTGGAAAGTAGTAGGCGCTTGCAAAATTTGCCCGAGTGGTTTGGCGATTCTACCTGCTGAAGAAGTGGACTTAACCCAAGTTTTTGGCCGGATGACGGGCTGAAAGCGCGCTGAGAAATGAGGCTCCCGTTGCACCGGACTCGCAGCCGATAATTCCGGCTGGTAGGATGGAGCAGCTGAAAATTGTGGCTGAGCGCTAAATGAAAAAGCAGTTTGCTCACTGCGGCAACCTAATGCTACGCAGCCCATCAGGCCAATAACTAACCGGGAATACGTCCAATAGCTCATCGCCTAAATGTAGGCGCTTACATATTAAAACACTCCTGAAAAACGCCCAGCCACGCGTGCGGGCCACCAATGCCCAATACCAGGAAGTAGTAGCCCAGCATAACCCCGGCCGCGCCCACGCCCAGGCCCAGCCAGCCGCCCAGCAACAGCCCGGCTACCACGGCGCCTACCACCAGCACCGAGCCCACTACCAGATGCCATACTTTATTTTCCGGCTCGCCCTCACCCTGAGGGCGGGCAGTGCGGCGCAGGCCAGCACGGACAGCCTGTGGCTGGAGCGGTTGGGAGCGGCTCACCCGCTGGCTTGCCTCCCGAACAGGTGAAGCTGCTACGGGAGCCGATTGGGCCACTGCGGCCGGGGCCGCGGGAGTGACCGGGAGCATAGGCGTAGCGGGCCCGCTATCCGCGGTGGCGGTAACATCTTCCGGAGCGGATACGGCAACTACTGTGGCAGAAGGCTGAAACTGAAAAGCGGCCTTCTCACTGCGGCAGCTCAGCAATAGAGCCAGGGGCAGCAACAGGAAATGCTTGGTAGCTATTGATTTCATCAGCAAAAACAAACGGACCACCCGGAGAGGGTGGCCCGCTTCTTACGTGAAAGCCGAAAAAAGTTCTCGGGTTAAAACTCCATAATAGTCTGCTCAATGATGTCGCAGGCTTCGTGCAGCTGCTCTTCATTGATCACCAGCGGCGGGGCAAAGCGGATAATGTCGCCGTGGGTGGGCTTGGCCAGCACGCCGCGCTCCATCAGGGTTACACACACGTCCCAGGCCGTGCGGCCGTCGGCGTGGGGCTTGATGACTACGGCGTTCAGCAGGCCTTTGCCGCGCACCAGCTCTACTACTTCTGGGCGCTTGGCCTGCACGCGGCGCATCCGCTCCCGGAATACCTCGCCCATGGCGCGGGCGTTTTCAATTAGCTTTTCATCGAGCAGCACATCCAGCGCGGCGCGCATCACGGCGCAGGCCAGCGGGTTGCCGCCAAACGTGGAGCCGTGCTGCCCGGGCTGAATGGTGAGCATAATCTCGTCGCGCGCCAGCACCGCCGAAACCGGCAGCATGCCGCCGCTCAGGGCTTTGCCCAGCACCAGAATATCGGCGTGCACGCCCTCGTAGCAAGTGGCCAGCAGCGCGCCGGTGCGGCCCAGGCCGGTCTGAATCTCATCGGCAATAAACAGCACCTTGTGGGCTTTGCAGATGGCGTGGGCTTTGGCCAGGTAGCCTTCGGATGGCACCATCACGCCGGCCTCACCCTGAATGGGCTCTACCAGAAAAGCGCACACGTGCGGGTCCTGCACGGCTTCTTCCAGCGCCGCCAGATCATCATAAGGCACTACCTGGTAGCCGGGCATGTAGGGGCCGAAGCCGCCGGTGCTGTCGGGGTCGGTGCTGAAGGAGATGATGCCGGTGGTGCGGCCGTGGAAGTTATGCTCGGCCACAATGATGCGGGCCATGTTGGGCGCAATGCCTTTTTCCTGGTAGCCCCACTTGCGGGCCAGCTTCAGGGCGGTTTCTACGGCTTCGGCGCCGGAGTTCATCAGCAGCGCCTTGTCGTAGTTGAACAGCTCGCAAAGCTGCTTTTCGGCGGCGCCCAACTGGTCGTTGAAGAAGGCGCGGGAGGTGAGCGTGAGCTTCTGGGCCTGCTCCGTCATGGCCCCGATGATGCGCGGGTGGCAGTGACCCTGGTTTACGGCAGAATAGGCGGAGAGGAAATCGTAGTAGTGCTTGCCTTCCACATCCCACAGGTGCACGCCCTCGCCCCGGTTGAGCACCACGGGCAGCGGGTGGTAGTTGTGGGCACCATACTGGTCTTCGAGGGCCATCAGCTGCTGGCTGCGGGTCTGGGTGGCGGTAGGGGAGGTGGTTTCCATACAGGTAGTGGGGTTTGGAAGATAGCAGGCCTGAATTGCCCGAAATTACGAAAAAAGCCCGGGCGGCCCATCCCTCATTGGCCGCTGCTCTGCTGTAACTGGTCAATGAACTTACCAACAAAATTCCCCTCCTCCCGCCCGTCGGGCGTGGTAATGGTCCAGTCGAGCACGGCCTGCTCGGGAAACGTAATGGCCTGGTTAGGCTGATATTGCTGCACTAATTCCAAATGATTGGCCAGGGTGCCGGTTACCTCATTGCCCTGCCAGCTGGTTACCTGCACAAATACCTGCTCAAACTGCCCGTTGGAGTCGAAGAGGCGCGTAGTCAGGTAGAGCGTTTGTCCGGCCGGCAGCCCGGCGGCGTAGCGCTTTTTAACCGATGGCAGCGTTTTTTGAGCCTGCTTCACCGGTTTGGCAATCGTCTTATCCCATTCGCGCAACACATCTGCTTGTTCTGTCCCGGCCAAGCCAGACGGCTGTTCGGTAGGGGCGGCTTTTTTCTGGGCCTGCACCTGTGCAGGCACCAGCAGCGTGCTGCCCGCCAGCACGCTAAAGAAGAGGAAGCGTGGAAGTGAGGAGGAATTCATAGAGGATAGAATAGATAGGGGAAACAGGGGAATTTACCGGCTCCCAGCGGCTGGCCAAAGTACAACAAAACACTGCGCATCAGACAAAGTGGCCTACCTTTGTGCGCTATGGAAACACTGCATCACCCGGCTGCCCCGCAGGCTATTGGTCCTTACGCCCAGGCAGTAGTAGCCGGCGGGCTGGTTTTTTGCTCCGGCCAAACGCCCCTGGTACCGGAAACCATGCGCATTGAGGCCACCACCATTGAGGAGCAGACCCGCCAGGTGCTGCACAACCTAAGCGTGGTGCTGTCGGCCAAAGGTCTGAGCCTGTCCAACGTGGTAAAGACGACCGTCTTCCTGAAAAACTTCGCAGATTTTCCCCGCATGAACGCCACTTACGCGGCCGTATTTGGGGAGCACCGCCCGGCCCGGAGCACCGTGGAAGTATCGCGGCTGCCCTTGGATGCCCTGGTGGAAATTGAGTGCATTGCCGAGCTGGCCGGTAACAAGTAAATGGCCGCGCCTTCTGCCCCTCAGCCCCTGCAACCCGGCGACTATTATCTCACGCCCCAGGGCTATATGGTCTTCACGGAGCAGTATCACCTGCGGCGCGGCACCTGCTGCGGCAGCGGCTGCCGGCACTGCCCCTGGAAGGCCGACGGCAGCGCCAAGAAGCCCTCCAGCGGCCCAAAACAGAGCTAACCCGCTATTTTTCAGCCTTTGGGTTTGTTACTATCGAAGTTATACCGATATTTGCGTCCCTTTTTCAAGCACTGAAACCTTCAAGTCCCTCTATATCATGGCCCGAGTTTGTGATCTGACCGGCAAGCGTACCCGCGTAGGCAACAACGTTTCGCACGCCAACAACAAGACCAAGCGCAAGTTCTATCCGAACCTGCAGAAGAAGCGCTTCTACATCCCCGAAGAGGATGCTTGGGTTACTTTGAAAGTAGCAACCAGCACTATCCGCACTATCAACAAGAACGGCATCATGTCGGTCCTGAAGAAGGCGAAAGAGCAGGGCTTCATCGTTTACTAGTTTTTTTGGAAGTTTAGGAGCTTCTTGGGTGAAGCCTGCACTAAGCGGAACGCAACGTTTCCGTGTCATGTGGGTCTCTTCGCCGACTAAACCTCCTTTCTGTGCTTCCAGCCAAACTTCTTCGCCTGGGACAGCTCGCGCTGCTCTCAGGTCTGTTGGCCGCCCCTGTGGCTGCCACCTTTGCCCAGCGCGCCGCCGGTCCCGACCGGCCGGCCGATTTTCTGGACCCCGCATTTCACCGGCAACGGAGAGAGCTACTGCGTCAACAGATGCCGGCTCGCTCCGTTGCCGTTTTGTTTGCGGCCCCCGTGCGCAACCGCGCCAACGATGTCAACTTCCTCTACCATCAGGACCCGGATTTCTTTTACCTGACCGGCTACGATGAGCCCGATGCCGTGCTGGTGCTCTTCAAAGAGCCGCAAACCATCAATGGGCAGGCCGGGGTTACGGAGGCGCTGTTTGTGCAGCCACGCGACCCGCAGGCCGAGCAGTGGACCGGCCGCCGCCTGGGCAGTGCCGGCGCCAAAGACCAGCTTAAGCTCCAGTACACCGCCGAGAACAAGGCCTTTGCCGGAGCCGGTATCCGCTGGGCCGATTTCGGGCAGGTGCTCTTCACCAGTCTGCCTGCCGATGTGCGGGATGACCGCCGCGACCCCGCCGACCTCTACAACCTGGTAGCCGACTTCCGGCAGCAGGTCGCTGTGCCCGCCGACTACAGCCCGGCCCGCGCTGAGCTGTACAACCGGCTGCAGCGCTCCGGGGTAAGCAACGCCCCGCAGATGAAAGGCTACCTTGAAAGGCTGATGAAAGAACAGCCGGCCCTGGCCGCCGATACCTACATTCAGGGGTATTTGCAGGCCGCCACCGATGCCGAGCGCCAGAAGGCGCTGGCTGCCCGGCCCGTGGACCGGCACGACGCCAGCCTGCTTAATAATGCCCTGGACCAGCTGCGCGAGATAAAGACTCCGGAAGAGCTGGCGCACCTGCGCCGGGCCATCCGCATCAGCGCCGTAGGCCAGCAGGAGGTGATGAAGGCACTGAAGCCGGAGATGGGCGAAATGGAGGTGCAGGGCCTGCACGAGTATGTGTACAAGCGGTACGGTGCCGAGTTTGAAGGCTACCCCAGCATTGTGGGCGCCGGCGCCAACGGCTGCATTCTGCACTACGAAACCAACGACAAGCAGCAGGTGAAAAACGACCTGCTCCTGATGGACTGCGGGGCTGAATACCACGGCTACACCGCCGATGTAACGCGCACTATTCCGCCCAGCGGCAAGTTCAGTCCCGAGCAGCGGCAGGTATACGAGCTGGTGCTGGCTGCGCAGGAAGCCGGCTTTGCGGAGTGCAAGCCCGGCAATGCCTTCAGCGCCCCGGGCAAAGCCGCCCAGGATGTCATTACGGCCGGCTTGCTGAAGCTGGGCATCATTACCAAGCCCGAGGATGTACGCCGCTATTTCCCGCACGGCACCTCCCACTACCTGGGCCTGGATGTGCACGACCGGGGCACTTACGGGCCCCTGCGCGCCGGAAACGTTATTACCGTGGAGCCCGGCATCTATATCCCGGAGGGCAGCCCCTGTGATAAAAAGTGGTGGAATATTGGCGTGCGCATCGAAGATGATGTGCTCCTGACCAGCACCGGCTACGAAAACCTTTCCAAAGAAGCGCCGCGCACCGTGGCGGATATTGAGAAGCTGATGGCTAAATCCAGTGTGCTGGAAGCCTTTAAGCTGCCAGTGCTGAAATAGGTCAGCCTCTAAATGCAGGCATCATAAAATTGCACGGCTATATCCATGATTTTGTATATATTGCATTATTATCATTAATATTTGTGTCTTTAGGTGCTGCCGATGCTTTCCGGAGCACTAGGCTGCGCAGACGCCGGGTCCCTGGTATGGCTTTGTCCATACCAGGGGATGCCCTGACAGATCAGTTAGAGCAAAGCTGGTCTGGAGTCTGATTGCTCTGCAGGAAACATTCTGCTGTTATTTAATCCTTCATTTTATGCTTCATTCTCTTCTTTTTGGGGTGCACCGTGGGGTGCGTCTCTGGCTGGCTATTTTCATGATAGGTAGCTTGGCGTTTACTACCGCCTGCAACGATGATGATGATAACAACACTCCCCCTGCCACGCCCGTCACCACCTTCGGTGATGCCGTAACGGTAGGCAACGGTACTGCTCGCAGCTTTGTAACGGTGGATGCCAACGGGAACCCAACGGAAATAGGCATGCGCCTGACCGAGGCGGCCCTCACCGGCCTGCCCGCTACTAATACTAATCCCCCGGCCTGGTATATGCTCAACCTCCCGGCAAATTCTACTGCTAAGCTGCCCTTCAATCACCTTTCTCTGGACTGGAACCCCAATGGTCACGAACCGGAAGCGGTATATGGCAAGCCCCATTTTGATGCTCATTTCTACATGATTACCATGGCTGAGCGTGCTCAAATTGGCCTGGACGACGCCAAAGGAGACGTGCTGCCCGCTGCTAACCTGCTACCGGCCGGCTACCAAACGGTCCCCAACGTAGCGCCCTTCCGCACCATACCCATGATGGGCCGCCACTGGGTAGACCCCAGCAGCCATGAGTACCACGGCCAAGACTTCACCCAAACGTTTATCTATGGCTCCTACAACGGAAAGATTATTTTCCTGGAGCCCATGATTACCAAGGCTTACCTTGCAGAAAAGAAAACCGAAACCTTCACGCTGCCCCGCCCGGATGTGGTAGAGAAAACCGGGGTATACTATCCTACCAAGTACACCATCGGTTACGACGCAGCGACGAAGGAATATGTGATAGTATTGCACAACATGGAGCTGCGCTAAGCTGCGTTACGGACCTGGGCAGGAAGGAAAGGTGGCGGCCGTTGAGTGCCCTTTTTCGCCTCTGCCTAGCCTGCAGCGGCGGAATGCCCGCCTGGTGGGGGCGTAGCAGCATGAAAGTCAAAAAGATATTCCTGTGCTTATTGTTCGCCGGAGTGTTTGACAATTCCAAAAAGCCGTGTACCTTTGCAGTCCTTAATCCAAAAACTAAGTCGAGATGGCTAAAAAAGGAAACCGGGTGCAGGTAATCCTCGAGTGCACCGAGCACAAGAACTCGGGTCAGCCGGGCACCTCGCGCTACATTACCACCAAGAACCGCAAAAATACTCCTGAGCGCATTGAGCTGAAGAAGTTCAACTCTGTGCTCAAGAAGATGACCGTTCACAAGGAAATCAAGTAATTGAGCAATGGCTAAGAAAGTAGTAGCAACCCTGAAAACCCCAGGCGGTAAGGATTGGGCTAAAGTGATTCGTGCCGTTAAATCGGAGAAAACTGGTGCCTATACTTTCCGTGAGGAAATGGTGCCCGTGGATAAAGTGCAGGACTACCTCGCCACCGGCGTTAAGTAATCCGGCGCCCCAGTGGCATACCCACCGAAGTGAAGAAGTCCCGCCACCGTGGGACTTTTTTGCGTTGTAGTAGCGCGAAGCTCCAGCTTCGTGTCCCGTTGAGCAAGCCAGGCGGCCCACCGGCCGCGCCGGCTGTTCAACTTCCGCACCGACGCGTGAAGCTGGAGCTTCGCGCAACATCCTGACCGCATGGGACTTTTCGATTTTTTCAAGAAGGACAAGGAAAGCAAGGAGCAGCAGCAGGCTCTCGATGAAGGCCTGCAGAAGACTAAAACCAACTTCTTTGATCAGCTAAGCAAAGCCGTGGTGGGCAAAGCCACCGTGGACGAAGCCGTGCTGGATGACCTGGAAACGATGCTGGTGCATGCCGATGTGGGCATCGACACCACCGTGAAGGTGATTGACCGGATTGAGAAGCGCGTAGCCCGCGACAAGTACGTGAGCACCTCCGAACTGGACCGCATCCTGCGCGAGGAAATTGTGGAGCTGCTGGACGCCAACAGCGGCGCCACCGGCTCCCGCGCCATCCTGGACCGCCCTGACAATACCGGCCAGCCCTTCGTAATTATGGTGGTGGGCGTGAACGGAGTGGGTAAAACCACCACCATTGGCAAGCTGGCCCACCGCTTCCACTCTGCCGGCAAGAAAGTAGTGCTGGGCGCTGCCGATACCTTCCGGGCCGCCGCCGTCGACCAACTCATCATCTGGGGCCAGCGCGTGGGCGTACCCGTTATTTCCCACGGCATGAACACCGACCCCGCTTCCGTTGCCTACGATGCCGTGAAGCGAGGCGTGGAAATGGGGGCTGATGTAGTCATTATTGATACCGCCGGCCGCCTACACAACAAGGTGAACCTGATGAACGAGTTGACCAAAATCAAGCGTGTGATGCAGAAGGTGATTCCCGATGCGCCCCACGAAGTACTGTTGGTACTGGATGGCAGCACCGGCCAGAATGCCTTCCTGCAAGCCAAGGAATTCACCAAAGCCACCGAGGTAACGGCCCTGGCCATCACCAAGCTCGACGGCACGGCCAAAGGCGGCGTGGTTATCGGTATCAGTGACCAGCTGAACGTGCCCGTGCGCTACATCGGCGTAGGGGAAAAGATGACGGACCTGCAGCTGTTTGACCGCCATACGTTCGTTAACTCGCTGTTTAAGAAGTAAAAATACCCCGCTGGCTGCCGCCTGAGTAGTCAAAGGTTCTAGCATAGAGAGCCTCCTGAACGACAACGTTCGGGAGGCTCTTTTTTTGTGCCGGTGCAGGCAACGATTAGCTACCTTAAAGGCATCTCAGCCTATATGCAGCTCGTTTCCACTCCTTCTACCGCTGAACCCGGCACCACTGCCCGCCTCGACCCTTTTCTAAGCCAGAAGCTTCGCTTTTGGTCCTTGGTGGCCATGGTGCTGCTGGTGTACGTGCACGGGTACAACCTGCATCCGCGCTACCTGCAGCCCTGGACGCCGGTAGACGAGCCGCTGACCGTGGGCTCCTTGCTGCAGTATTTTCTGGCCAATGGGCTGCTGCGCTTCCGCATTCCTATTCTCTTTGCCATTTCCGGCTACCTGTTTGCCCACCACGATGCCGCTACGCCGCATAAAGAGCGGGTGAAAAAGCGCCTGCGCACGCTGCTGGTTCCCTATCTGCTGTGGAGTGCCATTGGCTTGGGCATGACATGGGCTATGGAGCAGTACCCTTATACCCGGCAGCTGGTGCTGGATGCCGCCCTCAGTATTTTCGGCCCGCAAAACCCCTTGGTGAGCGGCTACAGCCCGGGCGAGCTGCTGTTGCGCTGGCTGCTGCTGCCGGTGCCGTTTCAGCTGTGGTTTTTGCGCAGCCTGTTGGTGTATAACCTGGCGTACCCCTGGCTGCGCAAAGCGGTGGAGCGCGGCCCGAAGATTTATTTTGCGGTGGCGGGCTTGCTGTGGCTACTGGATATTGGAGTGCCACCCTTGTTTGAGGGCACCGGTTTACTGTTTTTCGCGCTGGGTATCTGGCTGCGCAAGCGCCAGGTGGATATGCTCACGCCGCCCCGCTGGTTCCGGCTGGGTCTGCTGACGGCCGGGTGGCTGGGCATTGTTTCCCTGAAAACCTGGCTGGCTTTTTACCTGCAACAGCCCCCATTCCTGCCCATGCTGCTGCTGCACAAAACCGCCGAAGCGCTGGGCGTGCTGGTTATGTGGTTTGGGGCCGATGGGCTGGTGCGGGTGGCTATGCGGCAGCGCTGGTTTGTGTGGCTCACGGCCTTTTCCTTCATGATTTATGTCCTGCACGTGCCGCTGGTAAACTACGCCACCGAAGCGGCGCTGCGCCTATGGCCCCAGCAGAACCTACTGGTCTTCCTGTTGCTGCCGCTGGCTATTGTGCTGGTTGCGGTGCTCGTGGGGGCGGTGCTGCGTCGCACCATGCCGGCCGTGTACGGGCTGCTCACGGGTGGGCGGGGGCTGTAGCGGCTTGGTATTGCCGGTTTTTAACTTCGGCTCTGCGCCCGGGGAGAGCAGGCGGCTGCCCATAGGCTTTCGGTGAGGCTGGAAATTGCCGCTCTCAAGCAAAGGAACGTTCGCAGTAGGAAAAGGCGTTGCCTCGTTCGTACCTTTGCGGTCCAATTTTCGCCGCGAGCCAGAACCGGCAACCTTCTCATGCAGAAGAAATTGCCCGTCGGCTCGTTTATACTATTTGCATGAAAGTCAGAAGCCAGCAGGCCAATAAAGTCAACGTCATTACCCTCGGTTGTTCCAAAAATGTTGTCGATTCGGAAGTACTGATGGGCCAATTGCGCGCCAACCAGTTTGAGGTAACGCACGAAGCCGACAAGAGCGACGCCAACATCGTCATCATCAATACCTGCGGCTTCATTGATAACGCCAAGCAGGAAAGCATTGACACCATCCTGCGCTACGCCGATGAAAAAGAGGCTGGCAAGCTGGAAAAGCTCTACGTAACGGGCTGCCTTTCCCAGCGCTACAAGGATGATCTGGAAAAGGAAATTCCGCAGGTAGATGCCTATTTCGGCACCCTGGAACTGCCCCAGCTGCTGAAAACCCTGGAGGCCGACTACATGCACGAGCTGGTGGGTGAGCGGCTGCTGACCACGCCCAAGCACTACGCCTACTTTAAAATTGCCGAAGGCTGCAACCGGCCCTGCTCGTTCTGCGCCATTCCGCTGATGCGCGGCAAGCACGTAGACCGCCCCATTGAAGACCTGGTGAAGGAAGCCAAGCGCCTGGCTAGCATGGGTACCAAGGAGCTGATTCTGATTGCCCAGGACCTGACCTACTACGGCCTGCAGCACTACGGCGAGCGGAAGCTGGCCGACCTGCTCCGCAACCTCTCCGATGTGAACGGCATCGACTGGATCCGGATGCAGTACGCCTATCCTTCGCAGTTCCCGCTGGATGCGCTGGACGTGATGAACGAGCGCAGCAACATCTGCAAGTACCTGGATATGCCCCTGCAGCATATTTCGGATAACATGCTGAAAACCATGCGTCGCGGCATCAGCAAGCGCCGCACCGTGGAGCTGGTGGACACCATTCGGCAGCGCGTGCCGGGCATTGCCCTGCGCACTACGCTCATTGCCGGCCACCCCGGTGAGACGCAGCAGGACTTCGAAGACCTTTACAACTTCGTAGAAGAAACCCGCTTCGACCGCCTGGGCATCTTCACCTACTCGCACGAGGACAACACGCACTCCTACACCCTGGAAGACAACGTGCCCGCCGACGTAAAGCAGGACCGCGCCGACCAGATTATGGAGCTGCAGCAGGGCATTTCCATGGAGCTGAACGAGCAGAAAGTAGGGCAGACCTACAAAGTGCTGTTCGACCGTAAAGAAAGCGGCTTCTTCGTGGGCCGCACCGAGTTCGACTCGCCGGAAGTAGACAACGAAGTGCTGGTGCCTGCCAACAAGGACACCCACGTGCGCCTCGGCGACTTCGCCACTGTGAAAATCAACGAAGCCTCTGACTTCGACCTCTACGGCGAGCTGGTGCGCTAAGCAAAAAAGATCTTTTCTGTCATGCAGAGGCGGAGCCGAAGCATCTCGCGTGCTGATGTTGTGGTCCTAACCAATAATCACCACACTAGCGAGATGCTTCGGCTCCGCCTCTGCATGACGTCTAATTAGTAGCTTGCGGCCATGAAAGCGCAGATAAATCAGCGGGAGGTAGAATATCGGATCGAAGGCGAAACCGGCCCCCAGCAGGCGCAGGTGCTGCTGGCCGATGCCGTTGACCTGACCGCCGGTACTGCTTGGGCCGCGCAGGGCTACACCGTGGCTCCGTTTCTGTCTGTCGATGAGCAGCGCCAATTGCAGCAAGGGCTGGAAGCCTTAGTGCGTGAGGCGCTGTCTAACGCCGGCCGGCCGGTAGCGCCGGATTTCCCGGTCAACCAGTATCATCAGATTGTCGGGGATGACCGGGACCTGCACCTAGCGGTCATCCATCAAACCAAAGAATACCGCCAGGAGCGCTTGCCCGTGCCGTCCGCTTTGCTGGAAGCGCGCGTCTCGGAGCTGTGCGGGAGGCCGGTACGGGCGTTGAACCCCTGGGACGGGGAGCGGTTTTTTCATCTGCGGATTGTGCGGCCCAACCGCGCCGACAACAACCCCCTGCACCGCGACGTGTGGCTCCCGGATTACCGGGACTGCCTCAATATTTACGTGCCCGTAACGGGCAGCACCCCGGATTCCTCCCTCACGCTGGTGCCGGGCAGCCACTGGTGGCCGGAAAACCGCACGGAGCGTACGCGGGGTGGGGCCGTATACAACGGGGTTGCCTTCACTGTGCCGGCTGTAACGGCTGCCGCCGAGCCCCTGGAAATCATTCGGCCCAACCCGGGCCCGGATGAGGTGTTGGTGTTCTCGCCTTATTTACTGCATGGCGGGGCCGTGAACCTGAATCCGGACGAAACGCGCATTTCGCTGGAAATGCGGTTTTGGTCGGCGGAATAAACTGCCTGGCCAAGAGCGTATTGGCATGGGAAAAGTGGTGGGTCGAAAATTGCCAGTTACTTTGTAGCGGCTGGCTGGTTATAGCCGAATATTTTCCCTGCGTATGTCTGTTACGACCCTTAGTTACGCCAATACCGGCGCGTTTTCTCCCCTATTGACCGATTACCTGGCGCATCACGAAGCCTTGGCGCCGTTTTATAACCGCTTTCCACAGCTGGATGAATTTGCTGCTCAGATAGAAGAAAAGCACGCTTCTTATACGCCCGAAGCTCGGCAGCGCCTGGTAGCGGCCCTGCGCGAACAGTATGCTTCCTTGCCCAGCGTGCACCCCGCCGTACAGGCCAATTTGGACCTGCTGGCTAAGGAAACCACTTTCACCATCACCACTGGCCACCAGCTCAACCTGCTTACCGGGCCGCTGTATTTCATCTACAAGATTGTAACGGCCGTGAAGCTGGCCCGCCAACTCAAGGAGAAATTTCCGCAGTATGATTTCGTGCCGGTGTATTGGATGGCCACTGAGGATCACGACTTTGCCGAAATCAACCACCTCAACCTGTTTGGCAAGAAGTACGAGTGGAACGCCCCGGAAACGGGTGGCCCCGTAGGTCGCCTGGCGCTGGATGGCTTAAAGGAAGAGCTGCTGGATCACCTGCCCGCCGACCTGCCCGCGGCCTTCCGCGAGGCGTATGAGCAGTCGGCTACGCTGGCGGAAGCTATGCGCCGCCTTACGCACGCCCTGTTTGGGGAGTTGGGTTTGGTGAGCATCGACGGGGATATGCCCGCGCTAAAGCAGGCCCTGGTGCCGGTGCTGGAAAAGGAAATCCGGGAGCAGGCCTCTAACCGGACCGTGCAGGCCGCCAATGCGCAGCTGGAAGCCGCCGGCTACAAACCCCAGATCTATTCGCGCCCGCTTAACCTGTTCTTCCTGACGGATACCGGCAAGCGGGAGCGGCTGGAGTATGATGCCGCCCAGGACTGCGCCCAGATTACGGTGCGCAACACCGGCCGCTGCCACACACAGGAAGAGCTGCTGGCGCTGGTGCGCGAGCACCCCGAGCAGTTCAGCCCCAACGTGGTGCTGCGGCCCCTGTACCAGGAAATTCTACTGCCCAACCTCTGCTACATCGGCGGCGGGGCCGAAGTAGCCTACTGGTTTCAGCTGAAAGGCATATTTGCGGAGAACAACGTGCCATTCCCTATTCTACTGCTCCGCAACTCGGCACAGTACATCAGCAAGGCCAACGCGGGCAAGCTGCGCAAGCTGGGCCTCACGGCCACCGATATTTTCCGGCCGCTGCCCGAGCTGAAAAAGCAGGTGGGCGCTACCCTGGGTCAGGAAGAAATCAGCCTGAAAGAGCAGCAGGAGCAATTGGCCGCGGCCTTCCAAAGCATTGCCGACCTGGCCCAGCGCCTGGACCCCACGCTGGTGCGCACCGTGGCAGCCGAGCAGCAGAAGGTATCGGGTATTGTAACCGGGCTGGAAAAGCGCCTGAGCAAAGCCTCCGAGGCCAAGCACGAAACGGCCTACAGCCAGCTGGCGGCGCTAAAGGAAAAGCTGATGCCCAACGGGCACCTGCAGGAACGGGAGGATAACGTGCTGAGCATCCTCATCAACAACCCCGGCTTTATTCAGCAGCTGCTGGAGGCGTTTGATCCGCTGGCACTGGAGTTCACGGTGATTGAGGAAGAGTAAGAGCTCATGCTGAAAGCTGATCTGCGCCGCCTGATGCTGGAACGTCGCCGTGCCCTGCCCGAGGCAGAGGTGCAGCGGCGCAGCCTGGCCCTGCGCGAGCAGTTACTGCAGCATTTTCCGGTAGCGGAGTGGCGGTGGCTGCATCTGTTCCTGCCCATTCCGCACCACCAGGAACCCGATACCTGGGCAATTGTCAACTGGATTTGGGAGCACCAGCTACCCGTGCGCCTAGCCGTGGGCGTGGTGCAGCCCGATGGCGAGAGCCTGCGCCACTACGAGCTGTTGCCCGGTAGGCCCCTGCAAACCAACCGCTGGGGCATTCCGGAACCGGTAGCTGCCCCGGAAGTGCAGCCCTCACAGCTGGACGCCGTGCTGGTGCCGTTACTGGCTTTTGATGAGCAGGGCCACCGCGTAGGCTACGGCAAAGGCTTCTACGACCGGTTTCTGCAGCAGTGCCGCCCCGATGCCCTGCGCATCGGGGTGAGCATGGAGCCTCCCATTGCCCGCATTACGGACAGCTGGGCGGGCGATATTCCGCTGCACGCCTGCCTCACGCCGGAGCAGGTATGGCGTTTTGATGCCTAGGCGGAACAAACTCAAAAATAAAAGCGCAAACCAGCTGGCTGCCTGAACAATAACCAGGAAAAGCGGGGCGTTGGCCGGAGACAACCTCTAACCAATCCACCATCATGGCCGAAATTCAAGCTGCTCCCGCTGCCCGTAGTGGCAAACCCCGCGTGAAGAAGAATGCCTTCCGTCTCGATATGACCCCGATGGTGGATCTGGCTTTCCTGCTGCTCACGTTCTTCATGCTGACCACCACCTTCAACAAGCCCACGGTGATGCAGCTCCACATGCCCGTCAAAGGCAAAGAAACGCCCCTCCAACAAAGCCGGGTAATGACGCTGATTCTGGATAAGCGCAGCCAGGTGCACTATTTTTTCGGCCTGAATTCAGAAACCGACCCTACCGTAGCCAAAACCAAGCTGCATACCACCGACTTCGGGGCTAACGGGCTGCGGCAGGCGCTGCTCCAGCGGCAGCAGCAAGACCCCGCTACGGTGGTCCTGATTAAGACCACTGCTGATGCCAAATACCGGGATATGGTTGATGCCCTGGACGAAATGAATATCACCAATCAGCAGAAATATGCCCTGGTGGATTTAAGCCCCGCCGACCGCACCCTGCTGCAGAAGCACGGCTTCTAGTTGCTAAACCGGGTGGTGGAGTCCTCTGCCACCCGGGTAATGCGCGCCTGCCCCCAGGGCGCAATGCTGACGTGCACCAGAAGCGGGTGCCGGGCGCCCAGCCGTTCCAGGGTGCGCCCGGTGCCTTCGGGTACGTAGTATTTCTCCAGGTTGTAGCGCAGTACCAGCTTGCGCCGCCGGCTATGGCCTATCCAGCCACGTAGCACCACCGTGCCGGCCGGCGTGGCGGGCGCCTGCGCATACACGCCTATGGCCTCATAGGCTGCCCCTGCCGGGCGCAGCAGCACGTACACGGGCTTGCCCCGGCGTGGTATCGGCCCGGCTTCGCGCCACAGGCTCAGGGGCAGCTGGCTGATGGTAAAGCGCAGCCGCACGTAGTCGCCGTACAGGAAGTCGCGCGGATCCAGGGGCGTGGTGCGTAGCACTATGGTTTGGCCATAGGCGCGGGTAGCGTAGCCGGCCGCCGCCACGGCCAGCAGAAACAGCACCTGTACGGCTACCAGCAGGAGCAGCCAGTGACGGGCTCCCGTAAACGCCGCCCGCTTCCGAAACAGCCACTTTCTCATGAGCGCGAAGAGTCAGAGTTGAGCGTATGCTTGTTGCGGCGGCGCAGGTACCAGCTCAGGCCCAGCAGCAGCAAACCACCAATCAGGAAGAACAACGACTTATCCATGAACTCCCAGGTAAGCTTGAAGTAGGCCACCATGGTGGTCAGAATAAACAGCATGGTACCCAGACTGATGCGGTCGGGGTTTCGCTCCTGGTGGGCGCGCACCAGCAGGCTGCCGGAATACGCGTAGAGCACCACCAGCGCGGCCACGGCCAGTGGCAGCCCGCCGGGAAAGTAAAAGCCCGGCAGGAGCAGCAGCCAGTCGGTGGCGCTGCTCAGGCGGCCGCGGGCACGCTTGCCGGCCAGGGAAATCAGCAGCACAACGCCCATAGCGCTCAAGTACGCCCACAGCGGCGGGCGCAGCAGTTCGGTGTAGCTCCCGGCCTCGCCGTACAGGGCCAGCCCCAGCATAAAGAGAAACGCAGCCACCAGCGGCGGTCCTTGCAGGGCCCGGCCGGCGGGGCGGTCGGGTTGCCAGTCGCCGGCCGCATAAATCAGCATGGCGGGCACGAAGAACCAGGTGATTTTGACGTGCAGCAGCCCAATGAGCAACCCGGCCTGCCACAGAATGCCGGTGGCCAGCACGCCGGCTAGCAGGGCATCGGGGTGGCGCCACCAGTAGTAGCCCAGCCCGCCGGCCGTGAGCACGGCCGCCGCTACGCTGAAGGCGCCCAGCTCGCCGGTGTTATAGCCCTGCACAATGCCCCCGATAACGACCGTGAGAATGAACAGAAACCGGCTGCGATACAGAAACGTGAGGGCCACGCCCGCCACGGCCCAGGCCAGCAGCCCCGTCACATCGTATCCGATAAGCTGGTACATCTGGCTGACCAGCACAATGCCCGCTCCGAAGAGAATCAACCCCAAACCCGTCAGCCCAATACCTACGGCCCCGTTGCCGCGGCGCAGGAAATAGTCGCCGGTGGCGTAGGCCGCAATCATGGAAAGCAGCAGCAGTCCCAGGCGGACAAACTCCGGTAGGCCTTGCCAGTTAGCGGCTACCAGACTAAGCGCGCTCAAACCCACCAGCAAACTGCCCAGTAGTGGCAGCAGGCCAATGGCTTGTTTATCGATGGGGTAGAGGTCCAGAAGTTGCTGATGCTGCTCCGGGCTAATAATACCTTTCTGCACCCACGCTGGGCCCTCTGTTTCCAGCAGCTTTCGACTCATAATAGGTTGAACTTACGCAGAAATAAGGATGGGGAGGGTAATAATTTCATTTTTTTTCACAGATATCTAAACAGGGTATATAATATTTTTAGTTGTGCTTATGAATTAAATAATAATAAAAACGGCATCTATAAGTTTATTAATTAATCGAAAATAAGTGCAATATTATTTCTGCCGAATGGTTTGCTGAAGTCTGCCAACGAAGCGGGCTTTAATATGACTGTATCTCTAGTGTCAAATCTTATAATTTTCATTTTTATAATATTGTTAAAAATTTCATGTCTTTCATTCACTTGTGAATATGTAAAATCAGATAATCCTTCGCCATGCATTGAAGTGCCTGGATAAAGTGTTATCGAGTAAAACTCAAGATTGGCTGAAATTTTTTTGAAATATTCATGTTCAAATGATTTGTTAATTATTTCGTCGTCATCTATCGAATTTGAGTTAAGGTTCTGGTTTTCGATTTCCTTTAATTCGTTGAAGTATATTTCATTCTTGAGGGCATAGTTTCCATATGTTTCGGCAGATGGTGTTAGTGTATATTCAATGGTTATTTTATTTAATGTTTTATTTATTATATAAAAATGTGCCATCCAAGTGCAGCTGCTTAAGATTGCCATTAATAATAGTATTGCAATACTTGAAAGTAGTTTCATTTATTTGACGAGTATTATAGTATATGCAAAATTATGAAGCCCTAGCCAGTGAATTCTATTTCTATTCTCGCTTCCACGCCCGCGTCATCTCCCTTTTACCAGGAGGCCCGGGAATCTTCTCCACCTGCCAGCCCGCAGCCCGCAGACTGCGCTTAAAGGAGCCTTTGGCGCAGTAACTCACCAGGCAGCCATCTGGCGCGGTAGCAGCGTAGAGCTGGGCAAATACCTCTTCCGTCCACATATCCGGCTGCTTTTCCGGTGCGAAAGCATCGAAGTAGATAACGTGGTAGTGGTTGGGCGCTAGCTCGGTTTCCTGCAGCGCGCCAACTATTTTTCGGAGCAGCAACTGCGGAGCAACGCGTACCGGGGTATTCCAGGCGGCAGCGTGCAACTGCTCGTGGTACTGTTGCAATTCCGGATTCAGAATGTAGCGCTCAATGCCCAGTTGGCTGATAACCTCAGGCGGCAACGGGTATTTCTCAATGGTATCGTATTCAATGAGCACCGGGGACGTAAGGCTGCGCTGGAGGGTGAGCAGGGCGTTCAGGCCGGTGCCGAAGCCAATTTCCAGCACCCGCACCGGGGCCGTAGCGTTGGCTAGTGCGGGTTCCAGCCCCGCGCCCAGATACACGTGCATGGCTTCCTGCACTGCCCCGTGGGTGCTGTGGTAATGCTCGTTCAGGGCGGGCACGTATAAGGTGCTGGAACCGTCGCCGGTGGTCCGAACCTCTACCTTTGGTGTCGCCGCAAATTCATCCTTGCTCATCATTTACTTCCGCTTGAGTCTATGCCCCGTGTAAAAGTAGCTCTCCCCGCTTCATTCCTCCTCACGGTGCAGGTGCCCGTGCGCATCACCGACCTGAACTACGGCGCCCACCTTGGCAACGATGCCCTGCTGAGCATTCTGCACGAAGCCCGCGTGCAGTTCCTGCAGCACCTGGGCCACCCCGAGTTCGACCCCGCTACTAAAACCGGCCACATCATGGCCGACGTAGCCATCGAATACAAAGGCGAAGGCTTCTACGGCGACACCCTCCATATCCAGCTCGCCGCCGACGACCTCAGCAAATACGGCTTCGACCTGGTGTACTGGGTGCGCAACCAGGACGGCAAGGAAGTAGCCCGCGCCAAAACCGGCATGCTCTGCTTTGATTACAACACCCGCAAGCTCCTGCCCCTCACGGAAGAGTACGCGCAGAAATTGCGGGGAGAGTAGGTAGCTATAATGCCATCAGGCAGAGCATTGCGCGTACTGAAGTTATTATACTATCTGTCATCCTGAGCTGTGCGAAGGACCTTCTCACGCTAGCACGACAATCGTAACAATGACTCGTTGTAGCGTGAGAAGGTCCTTCGCACAGCTCAGGATGACAGGCGAAGCGGGAGAAATGCTCAGATGCCGCTCTGCCTGACGGTCAATGATTACATATTGCCTTGTCGGCGCGCAGTACAACGTTTGGTTTCGTGTGGATGGAACACAAGCGGGCATCGAGAATCAAATCCGTGGAACTCAAGCGCCTTCCGTGTTGTATCTTTGCGGCTATGATGATTGACCTGCCTGTAGTTTCCAAGCGCGACATTCGCAAACTCACCCCCGACGAGCTCAAAGCCTTTATGGTGGAGCACGGCGAGAAGCCTTTCCGCGCCAAGCAGGTGCTGGAGTGGCTGTGGAAGAACACGGCGGGTACGTTTGAGGAGATGAACAACATCTCGCTGGCCACGCGCGAGCTGCTGGTCAAGTACTTTGTTATCAACGGGGTACAGGTTCAGAATCAGCAGCTCAGCAACGACGGCACCATCAAATCGGCGTTCCGGCTGTATGATGGCAACATTGTGGAAGGCGTGCTCATTCCGCACGACACGCGCATGACGGCGTGCATCTCCTCGCAGGTGGGCTGCTCGCTCACGTGCAAGTTCTGCGCCACCGGCTACATGGACCGCAAGCGCAACCTGGAAGCTGCTGAAATCTACGACCAGGTAGTACGCATTAAGGAGCAGTGCGAATCTCAGTACGGCACACCGCTTACCAACATTGTGTACATGGGCATGGGCGAGCCGCTGCTGAACTACGCCAACGTAGTAAAAAGCATTGAGCGCATTACCGCCCCCGACGGCCTGAACATGGCCCCGCGCCGCATCACGGTCAGCACCGCCGGCATTGCTAAAATGATTAAAAAGCTGGCCGATGACGGCGTGAAGGCCAACCTGGCCCTCTCGCTGCACGCGCCCAACGATACCAAGCGCAACGAAATCATGCCCATCAACGAAGCCAATTCCCTGGCCTCCTTGAAGGATGCGCTCAAGCACTACCACCAGGTAACCGGCCGCAAAGTCACTTACGAGTACATTGTATTCGAGAGCTTTAACGACACGCTGGAGGATGCCGAGGAGCTGTTCCAGATTTCGAAGTGGATTCCCTGCAAGGTGAATCTCATCGAGTACAACCCCATCGAAAACGCCGACTACAAAAACACCGGTGAGGCCAAGCTGATGGCCTTCCTGAAGTACCTGGCCGACCGGGGCGTGCAAACCAACCTGCGCCGCTCGCGCGGCAAGGATATTGACGCTGCCTGCGGCCAGCTGGCCGTGAAGGAAAAGCCGGCTGCAGTTTAATATTTCTGATTTATATACTGGTCATGTCGAGCGCAGCCGAGACATCTCGCTAGTGTGGTGAATAATGTAATTACTACCACAACATCAGCACGCTAGATGTCTCGACTGCGCTCGACATGACCGTTTTATCCTGTTTAGCTTACGCCCGCCAACGACCCACGGCCCGGGGGCGGCCGGAGGAAATTTCCTCGTGGGTTTCGCCTTCCGGTACTTCGCGCACTTCTATGCGCACGGCGTTGGCTTTTGGCTGCACGCACTGGCCGTATTTATCGGCGAACTGCTGGGTGAACTCCGCCCCGAAGAAGATGATGAGTGCCGAGTAGTTAACCCAAATCAGCAGAATAATAGCTGAGCCGGCTGCCCCGTAGGTAGAGCCTGGGTCGGCCTGGGCAATGTAGAGGGCAATGAGATACTTGCCGACGACGAATAGCAGCGCCGTGATAAAAGCCCCGATCCAGACGTCGCGCCACCGGATAATGGCATCGGGCAGGAAGCGGTAGATAAGGGCAAACAGCGTGGTGGTGACGGCCAGGGAAAGGGTCAGGTCAATGAGGTGAATAAACACCACGGCCAGATCCGGGAGCAGCTGTTTGAGGTAGTCGGTGAAAGACGTGAGCACGGCGCTTATCACAAAGGAAATCAGCAGCAGCAAACCCACGCTCAGAATCAGGCCAAAAGACAGAAACCGGTCTTTCAGAAACTGCCAGATGTTGTTGCGGGGCTTCACCTTCAGATTCCAGATATCATTGATGCTTTCCTGCAGGGTAACAAAGAAGGTGGTGGCCGCAAAAATGAGGATGCCAATACCCACGGCAGCAGCGGCCCCGGTCTTTTCCTGCCGGTTGAAGTCGTTGATGGAATCCTGAACGAACTTGGCCGATTCGGCCCCTACCAGGGAGCTCAGCTGGTGAAACAGCTGGCCCGTTATAGCTTCCGACCCTAACACGGTACTGGCCGCGGTTATAACAATGATCAGCAGCGGCGGCAGGGAAAAAATAGTGTAGTAGGATAGCGCGGCGGCATGCCGAAACGAGTTGTTTTCCATGAAGGAATTCCACGTCGATTTCAGCAGGGTGAAAATATTAGAGAAGGAAAACGGGATAGGCATAGGGTGAAGGGTAGCGGGTAGGGTGTATCATACGGGCAGTTTCCAATTGCCGTTTGGCTGGGCTAGCGGGCCAGCTCCCAGCGGAGCGTTTCTACCGGGGCTTCCCGCAGGGCAGCGGCCAGCTCCTGGTCGTCGGCAAACTGCAGCTGCCGGAGCTGGCTGGCCTCCACGCTCACGGTTAACTGCTGCTCCCGAAACGGCCAGGGCGTTACCGTTACGGGCCCTTCGGCCGTTGGGCGGCTCACGTGGTAGCATTGCCCATCGGGCCCCTCATATATTTCCAGCTCCCGGCCCATTTCCGGCAGCTCCTGCCGGCACAAAATCAGGCTGAGCCGGTCGCACCAGTGCATGAGGTCGTAGGCCTGCTGGGCTTCTTTTTTGTTGAGCTTCAGCTCCCGGCGCCATTGCTTCTGCTGCGCCTCCTGCTCGGTGAGGAAGGTGTCAATGACTTTCTGTTCTTGGCGCAGTCCTTCATAAAGGGTATGCAGGTGCATGCTGGTAAGCAGGCTGCGCCAGCGGCCCTGAAAGCGGGCCGCCTTCATCACACCCTGGGCCTGCTCCAGAGAGAATTCCTTCATGGTGAAGTTGGCCGGCGCCCCGGCCGGCGTCAGGCTGTAGTGCCCGTCCCAGGGCCGCTGCTCATCATCGTGCTGGGCAATGGCGGCCAGCAGGCCCACCCATCGGTCGGAGGGGCCAAACGGCTGCCAGTGCCAGGCCAGCTGGGCCGCCAGCAGGGCGTGGGCCTGCTGGTAGATAATCTGCCAGCCATCGGGCGTATGGTTTACAATCATAGCAAGTAGACAACGGAAAAAGCCCCGTCGCCTGCCTATACGGACAGACGACGGGGCTTGTCGAATCTGGTGCTGGTTTTGGCGCCGGTTAGTGCGCTACGGTGGCCGTTTCAGCTACCTGCTGCCTGAGGTGTAGCAGCATATCGTTGGTCATTTTATCCAAGGTGAAATCCGGCTGCCAGCCCCAGTCCTGGCGGGCGCGGCTGTCGTCGATGCTGGCGGGCCAGGAGTCGGCAATCTGCTGGCGGGAGTCCGGCATATACGTCACCTCAAACTCCGGAAGGTGGCGCTGAATGCTGGCCGTAATTTCCTTAGGTGAGAAGCTCATAGCCCCCAGGTTGTAGCTGCTGCGGATTTTGATGCTGTCGGCCGGGGCGTGCATGAGGTCCAAGGTAGCCTTCAGGGCATCGGGCATGTACATCATGGGCAGGTAGGTGTCTTCCTTCAGAAAGCACTCATAGGGCTGGCCGGCCACGGCTTTGTGGTAGATGTCCACGGCATAGTCCGTAGTGCCGCCGCCGGGCAAGGATTTGTAGCCAATGAGGCCGGGGTAGCGCAGGCTGCGCACATCCAGGCCGTGCTTGCGGAAATACCACTCACACCACTGCTCGCCGGCCAGCTTGCTGATGCCGTAGATGGTGTTGGGGTTCATGATGGTGAGCTGGGGCGTGTTCTCACGCGGGGTATCGGGCCCGAACACGGCAATGCTGCTGGGCCAGTATACCTGCTGCACGCCCAGGTCTACGGCGGCATCCAGCACGTTAAACAGGCCATCCATGTTCAGCTGCCAGCCAAACTTGGGGTTCTTTTCGGCCGTGGCCGAGAGCAGGGCGGCCAGGTGGTACACCTGCTTGGGCTTATATTTTTGTACGATTTCTGTCAGGCGGTTCTTGTCCAGCACATCCAGCAGCTCAAAGGGGCCCGCTTCGTGCGTTTCCGCATCCTTGGGGGCGCGCACGTCGGCGGCTACTACGTTGGAGGCGCCATAGCGCTGGCGCAGCTCCTGGGTGAGCTCCAGACCCAGCTGACCGCCGGCTCCGATAATGAGAACTGTGTCGCCGGGGGTGCCGGGGGTGGAAGTAGCCATGCGCAAAGAAGACTGTGGGTGGGGGAAGAAAAGGCTACAAATATAAACGGATGGGGCGGTTATCCGGGTAAAGGCCATCGGCCGGATGATAGGTAAGCGGCAGTAAGAGCAAGCTGGTTTGCTTTAGTTGTGCGCTCAGTTCAGGAGAAAGGTGCTTTTGCCTACTTTTAGTCGATATGTATATCCCCGCTATGCGCCGTATTCTGATTGGCTTGAGCCTTTGTTGTAGTTTGTCTGGTGAGAGCTTGGCGCAGACCAAGGCGCCGCAGGCGTACCGGAACCTGGTGATGGAGGGTGGCGGTATCCGGGGTATTGCCTATGGTGGGGCCCTCAAAGAGTTGGAAACGCAGGGGATTCTGCCGGGCATACAGCGGGTAGGGGGCACCTCCGCCGGGGCCATTCAGGCGGCTTTGCTGGCCGTAGGCTACTCCCCCGATGAGATTATAGCCGTGGTAAACGATATGCCCGTGCAGCAGCTTAACGACGGCCGCCTCATCTTTTTTGGCGGCAGCAGCCGGCTGATCAAGCAGTTTGGCTGGTACCGCGGCGACAAGTTTACCCAGGTGATGGACCAGTTGGTGGCCCGCAAAACCGGCTCTGCCAACTATATCACCGGGCAAAAGCCGGCGCTGGCCTCACAACCGGTAGCTAACCCTGAAACGCTGGGGTTGCGGCTGGATCGGGCAGAGCAGATTACGTATGATTCTACGGCGACCGGCCGGCACCAACTCGCGCCTTACGCCATCAATAGTTTCAGTACCTACGTAGGCGCTTTGTACAACCTGGCCATTGAGAATCTGAACCCGGCGCGGCCCACCGACTGGTCGCGCACCATCAGCATCAACACCCTGCATTTTAGCCCCAAGATCAAGCGCCTGTCTACGGCGCAAAAAAAGGAACTGATGGACAGTGGCCAGCAGGGCGTGCAGCAGTTTTTGGCGCGAGGCAAGTAAACCCTATTGTCCGCTGCTTCGGCTGCAGATACACAAACTCATACCTTTGCACTTCATCCCACGGTTAGAAATTCCCCTTCACCCTTCAACCTCACCCCCATGTATACCACCCTCCAGCCCGACCTGCAGCAGCAGTTGCAGGAAATAAAAGATGCCGGCCTCTACAAAAAGGAGCGCATCATTACCTCGCCCCAGGGCGCCGAAATTGAGACGGAAGAGGCGGGGGAAGTGCTGAATTTCTGCGCCAATAACTACCTGGGCCTGTCCTCGCACCCGGAGGTAATTAAGGCGGCCAAAGAAGCCATTGATACTCATGGCTACGGCATGTCGTCGGTGCGCTTTATCTGCGGCACTCAGGATATCCACAAAGAGCTGGAAGCCAAGCTGGCTGAGTTTCTGGGTACCGAAGACACCATTCTGTACGCAGCGGCTTTTGATGCCAACGGCGGCGTATTTGAGCCCTTGTTCAACGAGCAGGACGCTATTATTTCCGATGCTCTGAACCACGCCAGTATTATTGATGGCGTGCGCCTGTGCAAAGCCCAGCGCTACCGCTACGTCCACAACGATATGGCCGATCTGGAGGCGCAGCTGCAGGACGCCGTGGCCAAAGGCACCCGCCACCGTATCATCGTTACGGACGGCTCGTTCTCCATGGACGGCACCATTGCCCAGCTGGACAAAATCTGCGACTTGGCCGATAAGTATGAGGCCCTGGTGATGATTGACGAGTGCCACAGCATGGGCTTCCTGGGCAAAACCGGCCGCGGCACCCACGAGTACCGCAACGTGATGGGCCGTGTGGATATCATTACCGGCACGCTGGGCAAAGCCCTGGGCGGCGCCATGGGCGGCTTTACTTCGGGCCGCAAGGAAATCATTGACATGCTGCGCCAGCGTAGCCGTCCTTACCTGTTCTCCAACACCCTGGCCCCGGCCATTGTGGGTGCCAGCATCCGCGTGCTGGACCTGCTCACGGAAAGCACCGAGCTGCGCGACCGGCTGGAGGAAAACACCAAATACTTCCGCGAGGAAATGACCAAAGCCGGCTTCGACATCAAGCCCGGTGAGCACCCCATTGTGCCCGTGATGCTGTATGATGCCAAGCTGAGCCAGGAGTTTGCGGCCCGCATGCTGGAGCATGGCATTTACGTGGTGGGTTTCTACTTCCCCGTGGTAGCCAAAGGACAGGCCCGCATTCGGGTGCAGATGAGCGCCGCCCACACCCGCGCGCATCTGGACAAGGCCATTGCGGCCTTTAAAGCCGTAGGCCAGGAACTGGGCACGCTGAAAGACCGTTCGGCCGCCCAGCCCGAAGCCGGTCAGGTGGTTATCAACACCCCGTAATGCCAGGTAGAGTTCATAAAAAAGGCCCGCCAGATGGCGGGCCTTTTTTATGAACTCTACCTGAGCTGTCAGCCATCAGCTAACAGCCAGATTAAGCGGCTACTTCTTCGGTGGAGAGCTTCTTGGGAGAGGAAGCTTTAGGCTCGGCATCGAACAGCATTTCATTCAGGCGGGCCCGCAGGTCGGAGGTAGACAGGTTGCGGTACACCTCGCCGGCGCGCACCAGGGAAATCTGCCCGGTTTCCTCGCTTACCACCAGCACCACGCTGTCTGTTACCTCGGAAAGGCCAATGGCGGCGCGGTGGCGCAAACCCAGGGAGGCCGGCACATCGGGGTTTTCGCTTACCGGCAGAATGCAGCGGGCCGCTTGTATGCGGTTGTTGGCGATGATAACGGCCCCGTCGTGCAGAGGGCTGGTTTTGTTGAAGATGCTCATCAGCAGGCGCTTGCTCACGGTGGCATCAATCAGGTCACCGGAGTCGGCGTAAAACTTCAGATCAGAGCCCATGCTGAACACAATGAGCGCGCCGGTATTCTTACCGGCCAGGCTCTTAGCGGCTTCTATGAAGGGCATGATGTTCATTTTCTCGGCGGTAGAATCGCGCCGCCAGGAGAACACGCGCATGCGCTCCAGCGTGGTGGCCTTGCCAATGGTGAGCAGAAACCGCCGGATTTCCTGCTGAAACAGGATAATGCTGGCCAGCACGCCCACGCTCATAAACTGCCCCAGAATGGTGGTCAGCAGCTCCATGCCCGCGGCCCGCACCACCAGGTACAGCAGGTAAATCGACATCAGCCCCAGGAAAATCTTCAGCGCTACGCTGCCGGTCAGCAGCTTGTAGAGCTGATAAAACAGCGCCGTAACCAGCAGCACGTCCACTACGTCCAGCCAGCCAATGCGCAGGAAGCCGATGGTGAAGGAGCCAATCACGGGGAGGAAGGAGTTGAGTATGTGTTGAATACGAGCTGAATGGTTTGCATAGCTTCGGCCACGTCATGTACGCGCAGGAGGCGGGCGCCGTTGAGTAGCGCTATGGTATTGACGGCTACAGTACCGGTAAGGGCTGCATCCGGGGTGAGTCCCAGCGGCTTAAAAACCATGGATTTGCGCGACAGCCCAGCCAGAATAGGCAGGCCCAGCACGCGCAGCTCATCCATGCGGCGCAGCAGCTCGTGGTTTTGGGCCGAGGTTTTGGCAAACCCGAAACCCGGATCCAGAATAACGTCTACCACGCCGGCAGCCCGCAGGGCCGCCAGCTTATCCCGGAAAAAGCGCACCAGCTCCGTCACCAGGTCCTCGGTGTAGTGCGTGTGCTGGGCCATGTCCTGCGGGGTGCCGCGCATGTGCATGAGCACGTAGGGCACACCCAGGCGGCCAACCGTGGCCACCATATCGGCATCCAGGGTGCCCGCGCTGATGTCGTTGAGAATGTCGGCGCCGGCGGCTACGGCTTCGGCGGCTACGCTGGCCCGAAAAGTATCAATGGAAAGAAAGGCCTCCGGAAACCGCTGCCGCAGGGCCTGCAGAGCCGGTAATACCCGGCGTTTTTCCTCCTCCTCGCTTACCTCAGCGGCGCCTGGGCGGGTGGAGTAGCCGCCCAGGTCCAGCACGGCAGCCCCGGCCGCGAGCATGGTTTCGGCGCGGCGCAGCAGGTCATCGGTGGCGCTTATGCGGCTGCCGGCAAAGAAGGAATCGGGCGTGAGGTTGAGGATACCCATTACCTGCGGGCGGCGCAAATCCAGCACGCGGCCACGTGGGCAACACAGCGTTTGCCTCACCGAAAAACACGTATCTTTCGCGGCCTGGGGTAGCATAGTAATGGAAGCGCTCAGGTACTCAAAAACCAGGTTTTGGGGTAAAGAAACCAGGTTTCTTCCATACGGTTGCGTCAGGGCGGTACGAGGCCGCGGGCGCAATCGGGTTTCCAAGGCCCCAAATACCCAAGATTCCAACAAATTAGGCTGAAAATCTTGCAGAACCAAACCCAGCACGAGTACGACGCCGTTATCGGGCACTGCCGGAAGCTGTTTCTGGCCAAGTCCCACGACTATGGCACGGCCTGGCGCATTATGCGCCTGCCCTCCATCACCGATCAGATCTACATCAAAGCGCAGCGCATCCGCTCCATTCAGGAGAAAGGCACTCAGCGCGTGGCCGAAGGCATCGACGAGGAGTTTGTAGCCATCATCAACTACTGCCTCATTGCCCTTATGCAGCTACACCTGCCTCTGGAGGCGCCGCTGGAGCTGCCCGTAGAGGAAGTAACCGCCGCCTATGACCGGGAAGTGAATACCACGCGGGAGCTACTCTTCGCCAAAAACCACGACTACGGCGAGGCCTGGCGGCACATGCGCGTGGAAAGCATCACCGATATCATTCTGATGAAGCTGCACCGCACCAAGCAGATTGAAGATCTGGCGGGGCAAACCAAAGTATCGGAAGGGGTGGAGGCCAACTACCGGGACATGCTCAACTACGCGGTTTTTGCGCTTATTAAGCGCGGGCTGGCCGCTGCGCCCCAACCAGAATCGGCCCACACAGTTTAAGGCTACGAACGTACACGGATTTTCTTATGAGGTTAGTTACCCGCATTTGCTGGTTGTTGCTGGGAGTGGTGTTTATTTTCTCCGGCCTGGTGAAGCTGAATGACCCGGTGGGCACGGCTCTGAAGCTGGAGGAATACTTTGAGGTGTTTTCGCAGGATTTCGGGCAGTTTTTCATGTGGTTTTATCCGCATGCCCGCACCATCTCGCTTATTCTCAGTACCATGGAAGTAGTACTGGGCGCGGCCCTGCTGCTGCGCTGGCACCTGCGCAAAACCCTGTGGGCGCTGCTGGCCCTGCTGGTCTTCTTTGGCTTTCTCACCTTCTACTCGGCGGCCTTCAACAAGGTAACGGACTGCGGCTGCTTCGGCGACTTCATCAAACTCACGCCCTGGGCTTCCTTCACCAAGGATATGATTCTGCTGGCCCTGTGGCTGGTGGTATTCTTTGGACAGCGCTACCTGCGGCTGGTATTTGCCAAAGGTACGCTGGGCGTGATGTACATCACCATTGCCGCCGCGGTAGCGGCCGGTATTGGCGTGTATGCGCTGGGCCACCTGCCGTACTTCGATTTCCTGCCTTACAAGGTGGGCAACAACATTGGCAAGCTGATGCAGTCCTCGGCCCCCTTGCGCTACAAATACATTATGGCGCGCAATGGCCAGACGCAGGAGTTCAACGAGTACCCCACGGATACCACCTGGAAATTCAAGCAGATGGTGGCCCTGAACCCCGAAGATGCCCCCAAAATCACGGACTTCCGGGTGTGGAACGATGAAGGCGACTATACCCAGGAGATACTGAAAGGCAACAAGCTGCTGCTCATCATCCAGAATGTGAACAGCGCCGACCGGGACCGGTTCGACAAGATGAATACCATGATTCTGGCCGCTGATTCTTCCAAGCGGGACATCAAAACGGTGGTGCTCACCAGCAGCAACCCCGCCGACTACGATGCCTTCCGCCACGAGGTAAACCTGCCCGCACCTTTCTACTACGCCGATGCCACGGTATTGAAATCCATGATTCGCTCCAACCCCGGCATTATTCTGCTGGAAAATGGCGTGGTGAAAGGCAAGTTTCATTACCACGATATTCCTACCCGCGAAAAGCTGGAAGAGCTGCTATAATTCAGTTGCGGGTGGCCGGTTGTCAGTCGTCAATTCGCTCAAGGAGTGTCTGACAACTGACAACCGGCCACCCGCAACTGGCAACTGAACAAGATGATCTGGTTTATTCTCAGCCGTCTGGGGCAGGGCCTCCTGATACTGGCCGGCGTAGCTCTCACGGTATTCTTTCTGTTTAACGTGCTGCCCGGCGACCCGGTAGCCCTGCTGGCCGGCCAACGCTCGGATGAAGCCACGCGTGCGGCCATTGCCGCCGACCTGGGCCTGGACAAGCCCCTGCCGGCCCAATTGCTGGGCTACCTCAATGATGTGTCGCCGGTAGGCGTGCACCCCCGTGACTCCGTGGGCGTAGCCAAGTACGGCGGCGTTACGCTGGTGCCGCTGGGCGAGCAGGCCGTGGTACTGAAAAAGCCCTACCTGCGCCGCTCCTTTCAAAGCAACAAAGAGGTACTGCTGATTTTGCTGGACCACTTTACCGGCACTATGTGGCTGGCGCTGGCCGCCATGCTGCTGGCGGCGGTACTGGGCATTCTGTTTGGCGTGCTGGCCGCCCTGCGCCCCCATTCCTGGATTGACCGCACGCTGATTACCACGTCGGTGCTGGGAATTTCAGTTCCTTCATTTGTGGCCGCTATTCTCATTGCCATGACGTTCGGCTTTTACTGGAGCCGCTGGACGGGCCTGAACCTGACCGGGCAGCTATTCGAAACAGACCCCTTCACGGGCCGCCACCTGGTGCTGCGCAACCTGCTGCTGCCGGCCTTCGCGCTGGGCATCCGGCCGCTGGCGGTTATCACCCAACTCACGCGCAGCTCCATGCTGGATGTGCTGAGTCAGGATTACATCCGCACGGCGCGGGCCAAGGGGCTTTCCAGCTACCGAACCGTGATGGGCCACGCGCTGAAAAATGCCCTGAACCCCGTCGTTACGGCGGTGTCCGGCTGGCTGGCCTCCCTCATGGCCGGGGCATTTTTCATTGAGTATATCTTCAACTGGAAAGGCCTGGGCACCGTCACGCTACGCGCCGTAGAAAACCTGGACTTCCCCGTGGTCATGGGCTCCACCATCTTTATTGCCGCCTTGTTTGTGGTAGTAAATATTGCGGTAGATGTCCTGTATGCCGTCCTCGACCCGCGGGTAAAACTGGGGTAAGCGTTAGGTTGAATGTAGCGGGCCAGCTGGTCTGGCTTTTGTTAATCTGCTTCTCGTCACTACTGGTAGTTCTCTAAAACCGTTTTCACCTATGCGTCTGTTTCTGATTGGGATGCCGGGCGCCGGGAAAACCACGCTGGGGCGCGCGCTGGCTACTCTGTACGAGCTGCCTTTTCTGGATCTGGATGAGGAAATTGTCCGGCAGGAGCAGCGCAGCATCCCGGACATATTCGGGGCCGAGGGGGAGGCTTATTTCCGCCAGCGCGAAGCGGCCGTGCTGCGGGAAGTGGTGCAGCAGCATCCGCGACTGGTGCTGGCCACGGGGGGCGGCACGCCCTGCTTTCATAACAATATGGAAGTGCTCCTGCAGGAAGGCCTCCCGCTTTACCTGCACGTGCCGGTCGAAGAGCTGGCGCGGCGGCTGCTCTCCGAAATGGCGGCCCGACCTTTGCTCTCGCATTTACCCGATGCCACTGCCCTGCAGCAGCAACTTCTCGAAACACTGAGCCGTCGGGAGCAGTTTTATGAACGTGCGCCTCTGCGCTGCACGGGTTCCGGCTGTACACCGGAGGCCGTCAGCCACTTAGTTTCCCGTTTTCTGACTACCAGTTAAGGGTTATGGCCAAAATGGATGCCGTTCTGCGGGTTGATGCGTACTTTTGCCTATTGAATCTGAGCTAACCGTTTACTATGAACAATTCCTCTTCTGCTGCCGAAGCCCAAACGACGCCGGTGAAAACGCCCGATGCCATTAAGCCCAAGCACAAAGGATCGGCCCGTTTATTCGAAAACCCTACGCTGGAGCGCCTCACGCACACGCACATTGCGGCGCCGCTCAGCATCTTCTTTGCCGTAGCGGCTGTCAGCCTCTACTATGGCCTGAGCGAGGGCCTGCTGTCGGGCCTGAGCGCCATGGGCCTGTTTATGGCGGGCTGGTTCCTGTTCACGTTCGTGGAGTATCTGATGCACCGCTTCGTGTACCACATGGACACCAATACGCCCGGCAAGGCCAAGTTTCAGTACACCATGCACGGCGTGCACCACGAGTATCCGAAAGATAAGACCCGCCTGGCCATGCCGCCTATCCTGACGGTGTTCGTAGCCTCGCTACTGTTCTTCATCTTCCGGTTCGTGTTCGGCAACGCCGGGTTTGGGTTGCTGGCGGGTTTTGTGTTTGGCTACGCGCTGTACCTGTTTGTGCATTACGCCATCCATATGTATGCCCCGCCAAAGAACTTCCTCAAGTTCTGGTGGCATCACCACGCTCAGCACCACTACAAGCAAGATGAAATTGCCTTTGGCGTGAGCACCACGCTGTGGGACCACATTATTGGCACCATGCCCAAGCAGCGCAAAGCATAGCAGCGCCTGCCGTTCCGTAAAGCACAAAAAGGGAGCCCGAAGGCTCCCTTTTTCTATAATATGCTATACGTAAAGACTAGCGACGTACGCGGCCGATAATCCACCAGATCAGCAGCACTACCAGCACCACGCCGATAATGCCCGTCCAGGCACCGGCTTTAAAGATGTCGCCAACTACTTCGCAGCTGCTCAGCGAAAAGGTGAGCAGCACCAGGCACATGGCCAGAAAAGGACGATACAGTTTCATAGGAGTTGCGGGAGAGAGTGAGAGAGCAGCGGCCCCCTTGGGCCGCCCTATACTGCCTGATACTGCCTTATTCCCGAAAAAGTTGACCTATGCTAAGGGCCTGAACGCACAAAACCCCTCGTCGCGGGGGCGAACGAGGGGTTTTGTGGTGGCGCTCCCTCCTGGGCTCGAACCAGGGACCCTCTGATTAACAGTCAGATGCTCTAACCGGCTGAGCTAAGGAAGCGGTTATGGCGACGATTATCTATCGTTGCGGGTGCAATATTAGGGCAGAATGCGGGTTTCTACAAGCTTTTGCCTGAAAAATATTTTCAAAAACCGCCTAATTCGTGATTGTCAGCAGATTGCCGGACAAGGCCGTGTTGTATTGCCGGAGCGGACGGGCACCGGGTCCCGCCTGCAACTGGCCATCGAGCCCAAACTGGGAGCCGCAGCACTTATCTACCAAAAACAGGCGGGAGGAATCAATTTCCACCCGGGCGCAGGAGTCGAAGGGGCGATAGGGGCAGTTGCGCTCAAACGCCAGGTAGGTACTGGCATTCTGCCGAACGATAATCAGCCCTCGCACGCCACCATCGTGCTCTACGGCCCCGCGGTCAAAGCGCAGCTGCTGGTACTCCTGGTTGGTCAGGTTGATAACCTCATTGACTACGGCCAGGGGAATCTGGGGCTCGGCTTCGGAGCCATTAGAGCCGCAGGCAGCCAGCAGCAGCGCCCCACTCAGCAGGCAGGCAAAACGCTTGAAAAGGCGAAAATCAGGAGTAGTCATAAAATCCTCGGCCGGTTTTGCGACCGTGCTGGCCGGCATCTACTTTCTGCTGCTGAATACGGCTGGGTCGGAATTTAGGATCGAAGTGGAAGGCTTCAAACATGGCGGAGGTAACGGAGAAGTTAGTATCTACGCCAATCAGGTCCATCAGACGGAAAGGGCCCATGCGGAAACCGGTGGCTTCCATCAGCTCATCCACCACCTGAAAAGGCGCAACCTGCTCTTCCACAATCTTGAGGCCCTCTACGTAGAAATGACGGGCCACCCGGTTTACAATGAAGCCGGGCGCATCGGCCGCCCGCACGGGCTTTTTGCTCAGTTTCTCTGCCAAGGCAAACACGGCATCGGCTATGGCCGGAGCCGTGGCCACCCCGCTGATAACCTCCACCAGCGGCATGAGCGGCGCCGGGTTGAAGAAGTGCATGCCCACCACCCGCTCAGGGTGCTGAATGGGTGCGGCCAGCCGCGTGATAGGCAACGACGAGGTATTGGACGCCAGAATGGTGGATGGGCCGTTGAGCGCCGCCAGCTCCTGAAACAGCTGGTGCTTCACGCTGAGCTTCTCCACCACGGCTTCCACAATCAGGTCGGCCTGCACGGTGGAAAGGTCGGTGGTGGGGCGCAGGCGGGCCAGGGCGGCTTCCCGCTCGTCGGCAGTCAGCTTGCCTTTCTCCACCAGCTTGCTCAGGCCGGCTGCAATGCTCCGCTGGGCTTTCGTTAATACCCCCTCATTAATATCGAAGAGGATGGTGGGAAAGCCGTGCTGCACGCATACCTGCGCAATGCCCAGCCCCATGGTGCCCGCGCCAACAATAGCAATGGTGCTGATGCCGGGCTGCTGATCGGTGGGGCTGAGTGGCTGGGCAGATGAATCGGACATAGAAGCAGACGTTATTTCAAAAGAACAGGGAACCAGCCGGTTTATTGCACGCCCTCAAACTGACGCAGGAAACGCATGTCGTTTTCCGTGAACAGGCGCAGGTCTTTGATCTGATACTTAAGCATGGCAATGCGCTCAATACCCATGCCCCAGGCGTAGCCGGAGTAGCGCTCCGGGTCGATGCCGGACTGCTCCAGCACGGCGGGGTCTACCATGCCGCAGCCGCCAATTTCTACCCAGCCCGTTTGCTTGCAGATGTTGCAGCCCTTGCCTTTGCAAATCAGGCAGGTGATGTCTATTTCCGCGCTGGGCTCGGTGAAGGGGAAGAAGGAAGGGCGGAAGCGCACCTGCACATCGGCCCCGAACAGCTCCTGCACAAAGTAGTACACGGTCTGCTTGAGGTCGGCGAAGCTCACGTTTTCATCCACGAACAGTGCCTCCACCTGATGGAACATCATGTGGGCGCGGGCCGAAATGGCCTCATTGCGGTACACGCGGCCGGGCATAATGCTGCGGATGGGCGGCTGCTGGGCCTTCATCACGCGCACCTGCACCGGGCTGGTGTGCGTGCGCAGCACCCATTCCTGCTCGCCGGGGGTGCGGTGTACAAAGAACGTGTCCTGCATATCCCGGGCCGGATGGTTTTCGGGGAAGTTCAGGGCCGTAAAGTTGTGCCAGTCATCCTCAATTTCCGGACCCTCGGCCACGTTAAAGCCAATGCGGGCCAGAATGCGCGTAATTTCTTCACGCACCAGGCTCAGCGGGTGGCGGGTACCCAGGGCATTGGGTACGGTGGGCAGGGTGTAGTCGAAGGTAGGGTCGGCGGGGGCGTTGCTGGTGGCGGCCTCCAGCTGCTGCTGGCGCTCCTCAAAGCGGGCCTGCGCCAGCTGCTTGAGCTGGTTAAGCTGCTGACCCACAGCCCGACGGTCTTCCTGGGGTACGGTTTTCAGCTGATCAAATAAATCAGCCAGTTGTCCTTTACGACCCGTGAAAGCAATGCGGAACTGCTCCAGCTGTTCCGGGGTTGTAAGGTCGTAGGCTTCAATGGCGGTCTGCAGCCGCGTGATATTCTCCTGCATAGTGTTACAAAGGTACACGCTCCCTGCAAACCGCAGGCACACACTTTTTGATGGTCTTTCCTTACGCAAAAGCGTATTGCATCATATCGGGCTGATATAAAAATATAATTAACTTGATAAATTATATAATTAATATAATAAATAACTTCACTTTTTTTGTAGTTTACCCGTCCGCTTTTCACCCCAGACTCTCACTCGTAGAACCTCATATTTGCCATGCAAAAATCTGTTTTCTTCTGGCTGTTGGCAGCAACTACCGTAAGTAGCTCCGTTGCCCTGGCGCAGCAAACCGCAACCCCCGCGCCTGCCACGCCGGCTACTACCACGCCGGCGCCCGCCACCACCCCACCTGCCTCCGATGGTTTTGGAGCCGCTACCCCCACCACCAGTGATATCGACGGCATGCAGGTGGCCCCTGGGTTTACCGCCGCCCCCGCCGCCCGGGTAACCACCGACTACCGCGGGCGCCCCATTCCCCGGTATGTACGGCGTAAAGTAGCCGAGCCCTGGGGTGTTCCGGCGCCGGCAGCACCTGCTCCGGAAGCAGCCCCCGCTGTTTCCTCTGATGCGAATTCGCAGGCTGGTGATGCTCTGGGTGGTCAGAGTGTAGAAACAACGGAGCCCGCCGTAAAAGCTATGGCTCCTACCAGTACTTCCACTACCGCTAAGAAGCCCGCCGCGGCTCCCGCTAAAAAAGCCCCGGCGCCAGCGCCCAAAAAGAAGAAGACTACTTCCGGCTGGGATTCCGGCGGATGGTAAGCACTAAGATTCTTTTATAAAGAATGCCCAAATCTTATGATTTGGGCATTCTTGTTTTACAGTCTATTGGCTTGCTATTTGCTGGTATTTACTCTATTAAATCCTGTTAAAATACAGAAAATTGTTGCCCACTGCTTAAATCGGCTTATATATTTCACCTATACCCTTCACGCAGATGAAACTCAGCAACCTACTATTCCTGCCAGCAGCGTTTATGTTGCTGACTGCACCGTCTGGGCTGGCCCAGACCCGGAAGGCTACCAAACCTGCCTATCACCGCAGTAGCAGCACGCACCCAAAACCCCGGGCCGGTGCGTACTCCCGCCACGATGCTTCTAAACGCCGTGGTGAAGAACACCTGCAGCTGGCCCCCGGTATGCGGCTGAATATGCCCAGCCCGCCCACCACGGATTATATGGGCCGCCCGCTGAAAAAGAAGCCCGCCAAACCCGTTTCCGGCGCTTCCAGCTTATCCTCCAAAGCCGGAAGTGCCCCCGCCGTTAAACGTCCGACCACTACGCCCCGGAAATCCCCTAAAAAGCGCTGATACGGCGGCTGTATTCCTCTTCTTAAACCGATGCGCTGACCTCTTCCGAATCGGAAGTAGCGGCTACGCTGTCCTGGGAGTGGTAACGGAGGGTGCTGCTGTTTTCGGGACGCAATACTTCCTGTGCTGCGGCCAAAATTGCCTCGGGCGTTACGGCCTGAATCTGGGCACTTTCCTGGTTGATTAAATCGGCATTGCCCATCAGCTTGCAGTAGGCCAGGTTCATGGCCCGGTTCAGGAGCTCAATTTCTCCGAATACAATACTGGCTTCGGCCTGATTTTTTACTTTCTCCAGCTCTTCGCTGCCTACCGGGGTGGTGCGCAGCTCGGCTACTACCTTTTCTACGGCGGCCTCGGCCTGCTCCAGCGAAACCCCGGCGTTCAGGCGGCCGCTAACCACCACCAGCCCGGGCTCCAGGGAGCCCGTAACGGAGGCAGAAATAGAGTTAAACAACGGCTCGTCCTTCACCAGCTGCTGATACAGGCGGGAGGATTTGCCCCGGCCCAGCACGTCGCTCAGCAAATCGACGGTGTAATAAGCGTCATCGGTGCGGGCGGGCATGTGGTACACTTTGTAGAAGGCGTTCAGAGGCACATCGGCGGTTACATCCAGTGTGCGGGCCTGGGTCTGGCGCGGCTCCTGGGGCAGGTTGCGCTCGTAGCGGGTGCCGCCCGGAATGGGGCCAAACCATTTTTCAGCCAGGCGCTGGGCCTCGGCCCGGGTAACGGCCCCGGCTACCACCAGAATGGCGTTGGCGGGCGAGTAGTGCTTGGTAAAGAAGTTGCGCACCTGCTGCATGGTGGCTTCTTCTATATGGCTGATTTCCTTGCCAATAGTGGCCCAGTTGTAGGGGTGCACCTGGTAGGCGAGGGGGCGCAGCTTCAGCCACACGTCGCCGTAGGGCTGGTTGAGGTAATTCTGCTTGAACTCTTCCACCACTACCTTGCGCTGCACTTCCAGCCCGTTTTCGGAGAAGGCCAGGCTTAGCATTCGGTCAGATTCCAGCCAAAAACCGGTTTCAATGTTGGCGGCGGGCAGCGTGAGGTAATAGTTAGTGATATCGGGGGAGGTGAAGGCATTGTTCTCGCCGCCCACCAGCTGCAGGGGCTCGTCGTAGCTGGGGATATTCACCGAGCCCGAGAACATCAGGTGCTCAAACAAGTGCGCAAAGCCCGTGTGGGCCGGGTCTTCGTCGCGCGAGCCTACATTATAGAGAATATTAAGCACCGCCATGGGCGTGCTGTGGTCTTCGTGTACAATGCAGCGCAGGCCGTTATCGAGGGTGAATTCTTCGAAATGAATCATAGGAGGGTGAGGCAGCAGGTGAGCCAGAGCGTAGGTTTACTCAACCGGCCGCCCGAATCAGAAGTTTTCTACTGATGGGCGGCCGGAAGGGCAAGTTCGGAAGATGTACGGCAATTCCCAGCCGAGAGGTTTATAACGTGGCCTGCACACCCAGAAGGAAAGTGCGGGCGGTGGGGTAAGCGCCGTTATCGAGGCCAGCCTGCTGGCTATCGGCACCGGCGCTGCTCACGTTGGGGTCAAAGCCACGGTATTTAGACAGTACCAGCAGGTTGTGGCCACCAGCCCAAAGCGTGAGGCTGCGACTGTCTTTTTCCCAAAGCTTGTAGTGTGCCGTCAGGCTGGTGAGCCGCACATGGTTGCCCGATTGCAGTGTGAAGTCACTGTCCATCCTCGGGAAGGCTCCTAAGCGGGGTACTGTGGCGGTAGGGTTTTCGGGAGTCCAGTAATTGAGAGTGTTACGGGTGCTGTTGGTATAAGTATTAGCGGAGTTCAGTAGGTACAGATACGAGGTTTGCTGCTGATAGCCGAACATGCCATCGAGCTGTGCCTGCAGACGGAAGCGCCCTACCTGCAGGTTTTGGCCCATAGAGAGGAGTTGGTGCGGCAAGCCACTACCAAGGTCTTGGCCATCCTCGTAATTAAAGCGGCCATCCTGATTCACGTCCACGTAGCGGGGTAGTCCGTTGGTATCCGGGCCAGTGTACTGCAGAGTGTAGAAAGTGGATAGAGGATGGCCGTCGCGGATTTGCTGATTCTGGTTGGAGCGGTAATTCTCCAATTCATCGGCCTGGAAGCGGTTCTGGTTGAAGGCAGCGGATAGCGAGGTAATGCCTCGCAGGCGGCCTGCCTGCCACTGGCCGGTGGCCGTCAGCTCTAGGCCCCGGTTGCGAAGCTGGCCGTAGGTGGGCGTTGCCGGGGTTGGCATGTTACCAAAAATAATTTCTGGGCGGCCCAGCACGCGGGTATTCCGGTGGTAGGCTGTGGAGCTGAGTGTGAGGCGGTCCTGCCACAGACCCATCGTAAGGCCCACCTCCTGTTGCCGAGTAAGCTCATCAAGCGGCAAATACCGGTAACTGAAGCCCCCAGACCCTGGCACAGCCTGCATGAGATAGGCACCGGTGGCAAATTGACCGGCGTTGGAAGTATGGCCCCACCCGGCCCAGGCCTCTAGTGTGCTCAGCAGGGGCAGTTGCTGTAGCCAGGCTTCGCGGCCGGCGTGCCATTTTACCTGGGCAGCTGGTAGATACTGTAAGTTCTTACCCCCGAATGGGAGAAGCATGGCGTCGCGGCGCAGGCTCAGGTTGGCTTCGTAGCGTTCTTTCCATTGATAAGAGCCAGTGAGATGGTAAGCCGTTAGGCGGTATGGCATATGGCTCCCGTAGTAGTTGAGCAGTTTTTCCTCCCCTCGATACTGCTGGCGGGCTTGGTCCTGTTGCTGGCTCTGGCGCTGCGCGGCCACGCCTACTTGCACCTGGTGGCGGCCGAAGGTGTGATGGAAGCGCATGGCCGGCAGCACCGTCCATTGCCGGTATTCGGCCTCCTGCTCCAGCACCCGGCCGGCTGGCTGGCTGTACCAGGATGCCTGGTAGCCCGTCATTTTTTGGTTGATGTGCTCCTCGCTGCCGCGCATTTCCAGCGTGAGGAATGGCAGCACGGTATAGCGCAGGTGCAACTGGCCCAGCAGGTAGCGCTGGCGGGGCGTGCGGTAGGTAAGCAGAGCTTCGCGCAACGGATTATTAAAGTTGAGTTCGGGTTCCGCCAGCTCGCCAGTGACAGTGCGGGCCGGTTGGGTGGGCACAGCCAGTACCATACTGGTTGTCAAGTTATCGGCTAGCAGGCGGGCCTGCTGCTCGCTGGTAGAGAGTGTGCCGCGCAGCATAAGCTTAGGCGTGAACTGGTGCTCGACAGTGGCCCGCAGGTTGAACGAGCGCAGGCGGGAGTTTTGCAGAATGCCCTGTTGCTGCCCATAGGCGGCGCTGGTGTAGTACACGGTACGGCCCTTGCCGCCCTGTAACGCTACCTGCTGGTGGTGCACACCGGCCGTGCGCAGCAACTCTCGTTGCCAATCCGTGCCCTGCCCAAAGGCGGCTATCTGTTCGGGAGTGTATTTGGGGTCGCCGCCGAAGTTGGCGGCAGCCTCATTTACCAGGCCGGCATACTCGGGGGCGTTCAGCAGATTGTAGCGGAAACGAGCCTGTTGCACCCCACCGTAGCCGTTGTAGGTAAGTCGCGGCTTGCCGTTCTGCCCATTGCGGGTGGTAATGCGGATAACGCCGTTCATGCCCTGCGCGCCGTATTCGGCGGTTTCATACGCCCCTTTTAGTATTTCCAGCGACAGGATATCCTCCGGAGCAAGGGTCAGCGTGGGGTTTAGCTCGTAGGAGTAGGGGGGCGTATCCGGGTTCTGATCCTGCCATATCTGGGTGTGGTGCTGCCACACCGGGAGTCCATCCAGCACATACAGGGGCTGCACGTTACGGCCCATACTGGCTGCTCCCCGAATGCGCACCACAGCCGGGGCGCCAGGAGCGCCGGAGTAGGGAGTTACCTGCACGCCGGCCACTTGGCGCAGCTGCTCTTGGAAGGGTGTGCCCGGAATAAGCGAATGCCCAGCCGCCGTATCGGGGAGGGCGGCGTTAGCTGTAATAATGCGTCCGGGTTTAATTGCCGGAGGGAAAACCAGCGAATCTACCTGTTGGGCAAGAGCTACTGGGGCAATAAAAAGCAGCGAGATAAGCGGTAATAGTTGGGGCATAGAAAATATATAGGGAAGAAATCAGCGCCGAAGATAGAAGCTGCCCACCCCCATATTTCAGAAAGCTCTATAGATAATTTTCCTTCCGACCCAAACCCGTACTTTTGGCGCCATCATCTTCCCACCCGCCTGCTTTCCATGAACTTCGACCGTAAGGACTACTCCAACGACCAGCTTCTCCACCTGTACCAGGGCCTGCTGAAACCACGGATGATTGAAGAAAAAATGCTCATTCTGCTGCGGCAGGGCAAAGTGAGCAAGTGGTTTTCGGGCATCGGGCAGGAAGCCATTTCGGTGGGCAGCACCCTGGCGCTGGACGAGGATGAGTACATCCTGCCCCTGCACCGCAACCTGGGCGTGTTCACCGGCCGCAACGTGCCGCTAGACCGCCTCTTTGCGCAGTGGCAGGGCAAAACTACCGGCTACACCAAAGGCCGCGACCGGAGCTTCCACTTCGGCACCAACGAGCACCACATTGTGGGCATGATTTCCCACCTCGGCCCGCAGCTGGCCGTGGCCGGCGGCATTGCCCTAGCAGATCTGCTGGACCGCCGCAATAAAATCACCGTTACCTACAGTGGCGACGGTGGTGCTTCGGAAGGGGATTTCCACGAGGCCCTGAACGTGGCCGCCGTGTGGCAGCTGCCCGTCATCTTCATCATTGAAAACAACGGCTACGGCCTGAGCACCCCCAGCCGCGAGCAGTTCCGCTTCCGCTATTTCATTGATAAAGGCCCCGCCTACGGCATGGAGGCCGTGCAGGTAGATGGCAACAACGTGCTGGAAGTGTATGATACCGTGCGCCGCCTGGCCGAGGACCTGCGCCAGAACCCGCGCCCCGTGCTGCTGGAGGCGCTTACCTTCCGTATGCGCGGCCACGAGGAAGCCTCTGGCACCAAGTACGTGCCGCAGGAGCTGTTTGAGGAGTGGGCCCAGAAAGACCCGGTGCAGAACTATGAAAACTGGCTGATGGAGCAGGGTATTCTGAGCGAAACCGCCCGCCACCAGTTCCGCGAAAAAATCAAAGCCGAAATTGAAGAAGGCCTGCGCGTGGCCGATGCCGTGCCCATGCCTACGGCCAGCCTGCAGGAAGAAATTGCGGATATGTACCGCCCCTTCGCGGCCCCCGACCGCGCCCCTGCCGCCGATGCGCCCGCTACCGACAAGCGCTTTGTGGATGCCATTTCCGATGGCCTGCGTCAGAGCATGGAGGAGTATCCCGAGCTGGTGCTGATGGGCCAGGATATTGCTGACTATGGCGGCGTATTTAAAGTAACGGAAGGCTTTGTAGCCCAGTTTGGCAAGGAGCGGGTGCGCAACACGCCCCTCTGCGAGTCGGCTATTGTGGGAGCCGGTCTGGGTCTGAGCATCAAGGGCAAGAAGGCCATGGTGGAAATGCAGTTTGCTGATTTCGTGACCTGCGGCTTCAACCAGATTGTGAATAACCTGGCCAAGAGCCATTACCGCTGGGGCCAGAACGCCGATGTGGTGGTGCGCATGCCCACTGGCGCCGGCTCGGCAGCCGGTCCGTTTCACTCCCAGAGCAACGAGGCGTGGTTTACCCACACGCCCGGCCTGAAAGTGGTGTACCCCAGCAACCCGCACGATGCCAAAGGCCTGCTGTGCGCGGCCATCGAAGACCCCAACCCGGTGATGTACTTCGAGCACAAAATGCTCTACCGCAGCATCAGCGGCCCCGTGCCCGATGGCTATTATACCACGCCCATTGGCAAAGCCGCCCTGATCCGGGAGGGTGAGGAGCTCAGCATCATTACCTACGGCATGGGCGTGCACTGGGCCACCGCGCTGGCCGCCGAGCTGAACCTGGATTGCGACATTCTGGACCTGCGCACTTTGTTGCCCTGGGACGAGGAAGCCGTGCGCCAGACGGTGGAGAAAAACGGCCGCGTCATTATCCTGCACGAAGACACGCTCACGGGCGGCATCGGGGGAGAACTGGCCGCCTGGATTGCCGAGCACTGCTTCGAGAGCCTGGACGCACCCGTGCAGCGCGTGGCTTCCCTGGATACCGCCATTCCGTTTGCGCCGCCCCTGGAAAAGCAGTTCCTGCCCCAGCAGCGTCTGCGCGAAACGGTAGAGAAGCTCCGCAACTATTAAAGCGTAGCGCCAACAAGTGTAGCGCGAAGCGCCGGCTTCGCGCACGAGCGCAGCGAGTAGCAGGCGTCTGCATACGTTAGAACTCGCTCTGCTCGTGCGCGAAGCCGGCGCTTCGCGCTACTTGCGTATCTTACCAATTGATTTTGCCCGGATAGTAGCCCCCATGCAGTTTTTCTCTTCTCTTAAGGTTGGTCAGTTCTTGAGTTTGCTGGTGCTGGCGTGCGCGCTAATGCTGGGCACGGGCTGCCACCGCTACCGTATTCCCAGCCCCAAGGGGCCGCCGCAGCCCAAGGTAAAGCTGGGAAAGGCTGGCAAAAACGGCACGGGTATGTCGGCGGCCGTGGCAGAGCTCAAAACGCCCAAAAAGAGCTTTGACAAGCAGGGCCTCTTGAAGCAAAAAAAGTATGAGCGCCGCAAGCTGAAGCACAAAGTGGGGCAGCGCAAGTTTATGGGTATCGTTTTCTAAACCAATTCATTGCCCGGTCGGTTGGCCATCTACGTATACCTCGCAGGCCTCTCCCGGATTTTACGTTCTGCTATTTCGTATTCTCTACCACCATGGCTTTTCGCACGTTTTTCACCGCAGGGGTGTTGCTGGCTCTGACCAGCTGGCTTACGATGGCTCCGGCCTGCGCCCAAACCAGCTATTCCAGCCCGGCGCAGCAACGAGCCGAAAACCGGAAAGCTCTCCGGGACGCCCGCCGGATCCAAACGCCCTACCAGGACTCGCATCTGGCCGTGACGCGGGAAACGTTTAGAGACGGGAACAGCGGCAACCAGAAAGCCCGGCCAAACGATGGCCGGGAGAAATATAAGTTCGACCACGAAGGGATTCCGCGCGTAAGCGTGCCCATGTCGGCCATGCTGCCCCAGCACTGGCTGCGAATACCGAAGAAACCTTTGAAGAAGTCTACCACCACTCCATGAATTCCTGGATTCAACTAACCCAACCAGAACAGCTGGTCGATATCGTTCGCGAATCAGAAGAGCAGACTGTTCTTATTTTCAAGCACAGCACTAGCTGCTCCATTAGTGCCGCCGCCAAAAGCCGCCTGGAGCGCCAGTGGGCCGATGCCGGTCTGTCGAATGTAAAAATGTACTACTTGGATTTACTGCGCTTCCGCCCTATCTCCAATGAAATTGCCGAGAAGTTTGGCGTGCGCCATGAGTCGCCCCAGTTGCTGCTCATCAAGCAGGGCGAGTGCCGCTACGATGCCTCGCACATGGGCATCCGCCTGAGCGACGTGCAAAGCCAGCTCTAGAAAAGCCCTGACGCTACAAACAAAACGCCCCGCGCTGAATTCCTTAGGGAAATCGGCGCGGGGCGTTGCTATACGGAACCTGGCAGAACCAGCGTTACCGGTCGTAGGTGAACTGAACCTGCTGCTGTATTTCGGGGTTCAGACTAAGGGCTACCGGGCACGTACGGGCCGCATTTTCCAGGATGGTGCGTTCTTTGGCCGGCAAGGCAGCGGGCATATGAAAGTGCACATCTACCTGGGCAATGCGCCGGGGCTCGGCACTCATATGCTTGGTTACTTCGAAGGTGGTGCCGGTTAAATCTACTTCGTGGCGGTTGGCCACGATGCCCATAATCGTCATCATGCATGAGCCCAGCGCCGTACTAACCAGGTCGGTGGGGGAGAAGGCCTCGCCCCGGCCGTGGTTATCCACGGGGGCGTCGGTCAGAATGGTGTTGCCGGAAGCTACGTGTGTAGCTTCGGTGCGCAAATTGCCGGCGTATTGAGCGGTGGCGGTTGACATGGGCTATGAAATAGAGCTAGACGAATGGTGGTAAATTTACGTACTTTCGAGAAGTCACGCCGGGCCGGGTTGGCCTGTGGCGGTTGGATGTTCCACGTTTTTTCCTTTCCGGGCGCCGTGCGTACCAGTCTCCTCTTTGGTTTTGCCCTGCTGGCCGCAATCTGCGGCAGCTTTGCCCCGGCGCAGGCTCAACAGGCCACCGAAGCTCCCACCTACCGTAAAGAGTTTGCCTACGGCATCAACTTCAACACCAACGGCGGCCTTATTGGCGGCGGCATGATTCGCTCCACCCATCTGCTGACGGCCGATATGTCGCGCTTCTGGATGGTGGAGGTAGTGGAGGTGAAGCACCCCAAGGAGCAGCGGGTGCAGAATCCCTACACCGGCGGCGTGTATGTATTCGGAAAAACCAACTCTGCCTTTGTGCTGCGGCCTTCCGTGGGGGCGCAGAAGGTTATCTTCCGCAAAGCACCGGACTCTGGGGTACAAATCAACGGCCTGGTGGGCGCGGGCCCTTCGGTAGCCCTGCTGCTGCCCTATTACATCTACTACGACTACACCAAGCGCGACGCGCAGAACCGGCCCATCTCGCAGGAAGACATCCGGGCCGAGCCCTATAGCCCCGAGAGGCACCGCAACGAAGTTTTTATCTATGATCATGCTCCGCTCTTTTCGGGTATTAACGATCTGAAGCCTCAGGTAGGGGCGCACGTGCGCGGAGCCCTCACGTTTGAGTACGGCCGCTACCGCGACGCCATTGCGGGCGTAGAAACAGGTTTTCTGTTTGAGGCTTATCCCAAGCCAGTTTTATTGATGCGGGCCCTGGGCACGCCCGATGATCAGTTAAACAACCGGTACTTCACGTCGGTTTATCTGACCATATACATCGGCAGCCGCAGCTAAGGCCAAATCCGGCCCGGTACCTTCTCTACCGATAGCTGCCAACTGCCGCCTAGCCCCTACCTTTGTAGTATGGATGAAATGCTGACCCTCCCCGTGATTCAGCCGGAGGCTGCTGCGCCGGCTCGTCCGCGCAAGCCCGACTGGTTGCGCGTGAAGCTGCCCGTGGGCCCCGAATACGCCAGCGTGCGCCGCCTGGTAGATGAACATAAGCTGCACACCATATGTGAGAGCGGCAATTGCCCCAACATGGGCGAGTGTTGGGGAGCCGGCACGGCTACCTTCATGATTCTGGGCAACATATGCACCCGCTCCTGCTCGTTCTGCGCCGTAGCCACCGGCCGCCCCACGGAGTTTGATACCGATGAGCCCCGCCGCGTAGCGGAAGCTATTCAGCTCATGGGCGTGAAGCACGCGGTTATCACCAGCGTCAACCGTGACGAGCTGAAAGACCGGGGGGCCAGCATCTGGCTGGAAACCGTGGTGCGCATCAAGCAGCTCAGCCCGGAAACTACCATTGAAACCCTGATTCCCGACGTGAAAGCGAATTGGGAAGCCCTGGACGTGATGATTGCCGGCGGTCAGGAAGTGGTATCGCACAACATGGAAACCGTGGGAAGCCTTTACCGGCTGGTACGTCCCCAGGGTAAGTATGACCGCAGCCTAGAGCAGATCCGGCGGACCAAAGCCGCTGGCCGGCGCACCAAATCCGGTATTATGCTGGGCCTGGGCGAAACCCAGGAGGAGATGTATAAGGCCATGGATGACCTGGTAGCCAATGGCCTGGACATTCTCACGCTGGGCCAGTACCTGCAGCCCACCAAGCGCCACCTGGAAGTAGCCGAGTTCATTCACCCCGATATGTTCGCGCATTACCGGGAAGAAGGTCTGCGCCGTGGTCTGAAGTACGTGGAAAGCGGCCCCCTGGTGCGCTCCAGCTACCACGCCGAGCGCCACGTGAACGTGCCAATTTAAGCGGTTTCACCCACTGGAATAAAAAAAGCCCGCTTCAAGCAGAAGCGGGCTTTTTAGTGGAATGGAATGCGGCGGAATTAGCGCCGGGCCTGGGCATCCTGTGGAGGAAAAGTACCCAGTACACTGCCCACAATGCGGTACACTTCCGGCTCCGTAATGGTCTGATTGTCTACCCGCGCCTGGCCATAGCCGCGCCAGGCCAGCTGCTTGCGCTTGGCATCTACAATGTCGATGATGACCGTACCGGCCTTGTAGTTGTCGATGATGGTTTGCTGCCGGCCGTAGCCATACCACCGATACCCGTAGGGGTACATGCCGTTGTATAGGGGGTCTACGCGCTGCTTGTCTTCCACTTTCGCGCTATAGGCTACATACACGTCTGGTGCTTTATCCGTGAGCATGAGGCCTTTGCGACTCATTTCCGCTTCCACAGCCTTGCGGATGCGCTGGTCGAGGAAGGAATTGTAGTCGTGCGCCGGGCCACCTTCGGCATCAGATGGCTGCTGCGGATACCATGCCCAGGTTTTATAGGAGCGGAAGTTAATACTATGGTCAAAATCAGTAGTAACCCCAACCCGACCCGTGGTGGCGCACCCGGCGCTGGCAAGCAATAAACCCAGGCCCACCATGGCCGTTGCCACGGGGCGAGAGAATAAACGAAGGACAGAATTCATATAGCTTGTAAGTAAAAGTAAGGTGAGGTATATCCCGGAATATACGGTCTTCCAGTGCCTCCAGGCCATGAAAAAAGACATTACGGGCTTCGATTTTTAACAGATTTTCACTGGCCACTGTTCCCAGTTTTGTGGAAGTCAACATGGAATCGGACAATTTTTTTTATTAGCACAAGCTTTTGCAGTATCTTTTGGAATCTTACTACCACCTACCTCAGCATTATGGGTCGATTTTTCCTCTTCTTTTCCATCTTAGGCCTTCTGTTCTCCTGCAGCTCCGCCTCTGAAACGTCTTCTTCCACTAAGCGCAACCAGGGTCCTGTAGCGCATAACACTATCGTAGATTGTGTGCTTTACGATGGGATGTCTAAATCGTCCAAAGAACTGGTGAAGCTATCCTCAGAAACGGAAGTGCAGGTAACCGATACGGTGGACTATTATTTTATGAAAGTGCGCGTGGTGAAGGATGGTCAGACGTATAACGGCTATCTGCACCGCAACTGCTTTGGCATGTAGTGCTACCCGGTTAGCCGGCTGCCCCGCTTTTCCTGCCCGGCCGCTGGCTTCCCTGTTTCCCTTATAACCAAACAGCCCCCGTAACGCACGTTACGGGGGCTGTTTGGTTATGTACTGCGCTTAGCGCTTAGTACGAAGGGCCTTTATCTGTAGGCACCAGCTGTTCTTCCGCATCTACATACTGTTCCAGCGGCGTGCAGGAGCAGATGAGGTTCCGGTCGCCGTAGGCCGAGTCGATGCGGGCAACGGTGGGCCAGAACTTGTAGGCGCGGGCGTACTCTGTGGGGTACACGGCCTGCTCCCGCGAGTAGGGACGCGTCCACTCGTGCGTCAGCACGCTGGCCGCGGTGTGCGGGGCATGCTTCAGCATGTTGTCCTTGGCATCGGCGCGGCCGGCTTCTACCTCCGCAATTTCCTTGCGGATACCAATCATGGCCTCAATGAAGCGGTCCAGCTCCTCTTTGCTTTCCGACTCCGTGGGCTCCACCATCAGCGTGCCCGCTACCGGGAACGATACGGTAGGCGCATGGAAGCCGTAGTCCATCAGGCGCTTGGCAATATCCTCCACCTCAATACCCGCCTTTTTGAACTGGCGGCAGTCGAGAATCATTTCGTGGGCGCAGCGGCCGTTGCTACCGGTGTACAGCACAGGGTAGTGCTCTTCCAGGCGGGCCTTGATGTAGTTGGCGTTCAGAATGGCAATGCGCGTGGCCTGCGTCAGTCCCTCGCCGCCCATCATGTTGATGTAGGCGTAGGAGATGGGCAGGATGCTGGCGGAGCCCCAGGGTGCCGAGGTTACCGCGCCGTAGGTGCGGCCATCGGCATCTACGAGCACGTGGCCGGGCAGGTAAGGGGCCAGGTCGGCTACTACGCCAATCGGGCCTACGCCGGGTCCGCCGCCCCCGTGGGGGATGCAGAAGGTTTTGTGCAGGTTCAGGTGGCACACATCGGCGCCAATGGTGGCGGGCGAGGTGAGACCTACCTGGGCATTCATGTTGGCGCCGTCCATGTACACACGGCCGCCATGGTCATGAATGGTCTGGCAGATGTCGATGATGGTTTCCTCGTACACGCCGTGCGTGCTGGGGTAAGTCACCATCAGGCAGCTCAGCTTGTCGGCATACTGCTCGGCTTTGGCTTTCAGGTCGGCCACATCGATGTTACCATCTTCGGTGCTCTTCACTACCACTACCTGCATGCCGGCCATTACGGCCGAAGCGGGGTTAGTGCCGTGGGCTGAGGCCGGAATCAAGGCTACGTTGCGGTGCTGGTCGCCGCGGGCATCATGGTAGCCTTTAATGGCTAGCAGGCCGGCATACTCGCCCTGGGCACCCGAGTTGGGCTGCAGCGAAACGGCTGCAAAACCGGTTACCTCGCACAGCCAGGCTTCCAGGTCCTTGAAGATTTCGGCGTAGCCCTGCGCTTGCTCGCGCGGGGCGAAGGGGTGCAGACCACCAATTTCCGGCCACGTCACCGGAATCATCTCGGCGGTGGCATTCAGCTTCATGGTGCACGAACCCAGGGAAATCATGGAGTGCGCCAGGCTCAGGTCCTTGTTTTCCAGCTGCTTCATGTAGCGCAGCATCTCGTGCTCGGAGTGGTGCGAGTTGAAGATGGGGTGCGTGAGATACTCACTGGTGCGGATCAGGTTGTCAGTCCAGTTCACGGATACTTCAGCGGGCAGCTCCACGGGCTTGGCGTCTTTGCCCAGCACTTTGCTGAACACGGCCACGATGTCGCGCACGTCTTCAATTTCGGTGTTCTGGTTCAGGGAGATGCCTACGCGGGGCGAGCCATACTCTTCAAAATAGCGGAAGTTGATGCCGGCGGCCTCGGCTTCCTGCTTGATGGCATTTTGCAGCTCTACGCTTTCCAGCTTGATGTCCAGCGTATCGAAATAGAACTCATTCCGCTGATTCAGACCCAGATCCGACAGCGCGGCGGCCAGCGTTTGCGCGAGGCCGTGGATGTTGGAGGCGAACTGCTTGAGGCGCTGCGGGCCGTGGTACACGGCATACATGCCGGCCAGCACCGACAGCAGCACCTGGGCGGTGCAGATGTTGGAGGTAGCTTTTTCGCGGCGGATGTGCTGCTCGCGGGTCTGCAGGGCCATGCGGTAGGCCTTGTTGCCGGCGGCATCAATGCTCTGACCAATGATACGGCCGGGAATTACGCGCTTGAAGGCGTCTTTGGTAGCCAAGAAGCCCGCGTGCGGTCCGCCGTAGCCCATGGGCACGCCAAAGCGCTGCGAGTTGCCCACTACGGCGTCGGCGCCCATCTCGCCGGGAGGCGTGAGCAGCGTGAGGGCCATCAGGTCGGCGGCTACGGTTACGAACAGGCCGTTGTCGTGCGCTTTCGAGATGAAATCGGTGTAGTCGTACACGGCGCCATCGGCAGCGGGGTACTGCAGAATAGCCCCGAACAGGGACTCATCGGTGAGGTCGAAGGTGCGGTGGTTACCTACTACCAACTCAATGCCCAGCGGCGTGGCGCGGGTGCGCAGCACGTCAATGGTTTGGGGCAGCACCTGCTCCGAGACGAAGTAGCGGGTAGCATTCTTCTTCTTGGACAGGGAGTGGAACATGTGCAGCGTCTCGGCAGCGGCAGTGCCTTCGTCGAGCAGGCTGGCGTTGGCAATTTCGAGGCCCGTAAGGTCAATTATCATTGTCTGATAATTGATCAGGGCTTCCAGGCGACCCTGGGCAATTTCGGCCTGGTAGGGGGTGTAGGCGGTATACCAGCCCGGGTTTTCGAGGATATTCCGCTGAATAACGGCCGGCAGCTGGGTGTCGTGGTAGCCCAGGCCGATGTAGTTTTTGAATAAGCGGTTTTTACCGGCAATCTGCTTGAACTTCGCCAAAAAAGCCCGCTCCGTGAGGGCAGCGGGCAAGTTCAGCGGCTTCTTCAGGCGAATGGCAGCCGGCACGGTTTCGTCGATAAGCTTGTCAATCGATTCCACACCAATGGTGCGCAGCATCTCGGCCACGGCAGCTTCGTCGGGCCCATTGTGGCGGTCCACGAACACATCGGCGGGCTTGGTTTTCAGCAACATAAAAGGATGGGTGAGGGTGGCAACAGCAAGGCTCCGGAAAGAGCCCTGACAAAGGTAGCGCGAAAAGGCTTCATGCTTAAACCCACAAACCATCAAAAGTTTAGGGTTGTTCCGGGAAATCTTCCGGCAGCACCTTATAGGCAGCACCTTATAGGCAGCAGCTATGGCATTTTGCAAAGGTATGCCTGTGTATTGCTGCGGTGAGCCCAAATAATTTAACCAGATTTGGGGCCAGATTGCCACCCACCCATCTCCCTGCATGCGTCCTATTACTATTGGCCTGATTTGCGAAGGCAAAACCCCACCCGACAAGCGCGTACCCCTCACGCCAAAAAAATGCATGGAAGCGGTTTCCCTCTATCCGGGGCTGCAGATTGTGGTGCAGGAAAGTGCCGTGCGCTGCTTCTCCGATCAGGAATACCGCGACGTAGGCCTGGAAGTGCGCGCTGATGTGTCTGACTGTGATATTCTGATGGGGGTGAAGGAAGTACCCATCGCGCAGCTGATTTCCAACAAAACCTACCTGTTCTTCTCGCATACCGTGAAAAAGCAGCCGGCCAACCGGGAGCTGCTCCGGCAGGTGCTGCAGAAAAATATCACCCTGATAGACTACGAGCTGCTCACTAATGAAAAGGAAGAGCGGATTGTAGCCTTTGGCCGCTGGGCCGGCATTGTGGGCGCCTATAACGGCCTGCTGACGTATGGCCGCAAGCACGGGCTGTATGAGCTGAAGCCGGCCTATAAGTGCGTGGATATGGAGGATATGCAGGAAGAGTTCTTCAAGGTAAAGCAGTTGCCGCCCATAAAAATGGTGGTAACGGGTACCGGCCGCGTGGCGCAGGGGGCCGTGGAGGTGCTGGACCGCATGGGTATCCGTCGGGTAAGCGTGTACGATTATCTGTACCATGATTTCCACGAGCCGGTGTACACCCAGCTGCGCAGCTCCGACTACAACCGCCGCCGCGACGGCCGGGTGTGGGATACCCCGGATTTTCATAAGCATCCGGAGCAGTACGAGTCTACTTTCAGCAGCTACCTGCCCGTTACGGACCTGCTGATTGCCTGCGCCTACTGGCACCCCGCCGCCCCCAAGCTCTTCACGGAGGAAGACACGCGCCGCCCCAATTTCCGCATCAATACCATTGCCGATGTAACCTGCGACGTGAATGGCTCCGTGCCCACCACCAAGCGCAGCACCACCATCCAGGACCCGGCCTTCGACTATAACCCTACTACCGGCGAGCTGGAGCCGCCGTATTCCCGCCCGGGCAATATCACGGAAATGGCCGTGGATAACCTGCCCTGCGAGCTGCCCCGCAATGCCTCCCGTGACTTCGGCCGGCAGCTGATCGATAACGTGTTTCCGCACCTGCTCCGCGACACACCCGACGGCATTATTGAGCGGGCCACCATTACCAAAGGCGGCCAGCTGACGGAGCGGTATCAGTACCTGACCGATTACGTGGCGGACTAAACCAGGTGCTGTTGTTAGGTTGCGGCCATATGCCCGGATACAAAAAGCCTCCCGCTGAAATCTCATTTCAGCGGGAGGCTTTTTGTAGTGGTTCTACGGTTTGTGGAGAGCTTAGAAAGGCTAAATACCGTTCAGTACGGGGTATTTGGCCCGCACCAGCATGTAGAGGCCGTAGGCCATCAGGCCAAGCGCAACAATGGCCAGGGCGGCGGGGCCCATAGCGGCCAGGAAATCGAAGGCCTCATCGGTGGTGCCTACGGCTGCCGCGCGGTGCTGGCGCCCGGCCTGCACAAAAAAGTACCCAATAATACCCAGCACAATGCCCCGGGCAGTGTAGCCCACCTGGCCCGTGCGATACACAATCTGCTGCTGATTGGCAGGCAGGCCACTATCATTCACATGTTTGCTGAAAGAGCCGGAATAGGCGCGGTAAATCTGATACAGGCCGGTACCAATGATGATTAGCCCGAGCAGCATCACCAGCCATTCGCCAGCCGGCCAGTTCAGTACTTTGGCTGTCAGGTCCTGGCGGGCGTTGCCGCCTTTATCGGCATAGCCGTTCATCGCCAGTTGTGCCGCATACCAGGCCACGCTGGCATATACCAAGCCGCTGCCGGCATAGCCCAGCCGCCGACCTAAGCCTTTAGCATCGGAGCCTTTGTTCTCCGTATCGCGCAGCGCCTGCGTAAAGCGCCAGATTATGTAGCCCAGCAGGCCAAAGGCAATCAGCCCCAGCAAAACCTGGCCGCCCGGTAAACTCTGCACGGTTTGTACAGCCTGTTCTTTATCGGCCGTTTGGCCGCCCTGCTGCCCGGTAGCGGCCAGCAGCGCCAGAATGCCCATCAAAAAATACACCACGCCTTTGGCCGCAAAGCCAAAGCGGGCCAGCGCCCGAATGCCCGCCGAGGGCGAACCGGGCACCGCAGCAGAAATAGTAGTTGCAAGCGACATAAAAGGAAGTGAGTTGATAGTTGCCCGTTGTGAGTTGCCGGTGGGTAGTTGGTAGGGAAAGCCCGTTGAACGAACTGGCAACGGGAAAGTCTACGCAGAACAAGCTCCACATGGCTAAAAGAAAGCGCCCCGCTTCACCAATTTCGGTGGGGCGGGGCGCTTTAATCGAGCATAAACCGGCACCAGAGGTGTAGCTTCCGGGAGCTGTGCGGGGAAAGGACTACCGCAGCCGGTAGAGCCGCGCCCCAAACAGCGCAATAAAGAGGTAGCATATAATGGGCAGGTAGTAGGCCGCCGCTATATCATGGTTAGCCACTTTGCCCATCAGGTAAGGAAACACGGCCCCGCCCGCCACGGCCATTACCAGGATAGATGAAGCCTGCGGCGTGTGCCGTCCCAGGTCTTTGATACCGAGGCTGAAAATGGTGGGGAACATGATGCTGAAGAAGAAGTTGATCAGCAGCAGCGCCCCAAACGATACCCAGCCCCAGCTCTGCGCTACTACTATACACATCAGTACATTAGCTAACGCAAAGGCCGTGAGTAGCTTGTTGGGGGCTATATAGCGCATCAGGAAGGTGCCCACAAAGCGGCCCAGCATCATCAGTACCATGAACAGGGAAAAGTAGCCGGCCGCGGCCGCATCAGAGAGGTGCATCTTCTCCACGCCATAGTTGATGAAAAAGGCCCAGGTGCCGCCCTGCGCCGCTACGTTGAGAAACTGCGCCAACCAGGCCCACCGAAAGTGTGGGTGCTGAAACAGGGTTCTGGCCGCCGGCACTTCCTCGGCCGTGCCACTGTAAAAGCCGGCTTCCGTTTCGGCCGGGGCCAATGGCGCACCATGGGCATCCTGCAGTGCGGGTACTTTAACAAAGGAAAAGGCCACCGCAATAGCCAGAATGGTGCTGCCGATGCCCACATACAGCAGCTTTACCGACGATAAGTCGCCATCGGTGTGCGGGCCGCTGAGGATGAAGTAGCTGCCTAACAGCGGCCCCACCACGGCCCCCAGGCCATTAAATGACTGGGCAAAGTTCAGGCGCTGGTCGCTGGTGCGCTGGTCGCCGAGGGCTGCCATGAACGGATGCGCTACTGCCTCCAGCGTGGCCAGCCCGCAGGCCAGCACGAACAGGGCTCCCCGGAAGAAGCTGAACGATGCCGCGTTGGCCGCCGGTACAAACAGGAAGGCCCCTATGGCATAGAGGCTTAACCCCAGCAATACTCCTTTTTTGTAGCCGAAACGCTTCATGAACAGTCCGGCCGGAATGCCCATTACGGCGTATGCCCCGAAGATGGAAAACTGCACCAGCCCCGACTGCGCCTTGCTCACGTTGAGCACGTTCTGAAAGTGCTTGTTCAGCACATCGCCCATGGTAATGGCAATGGCCCAGAGCATAAACAACGACGAGACGAAAATCAGCGTCGGAATGTACTTTTTCTCGGTGAAAGGTACCGAGGTAGGGGCGCCAAGGGTCGAATTAGCAACGGATTGCATGAAGAGGAAGGAAAAAGAACGTCATGCCCTGCAGAGCAAAACCTGACGTTCTAATGGGAGAAATATAGGTGCCTACTCTACCGGCCGTGTGGCCACGGCAATTTTGGAGTCGGCCGTACCGTAGTACATCAGCCATTTGTTCTGGAACCGTACCAGCCCTTCCAGGAACACCACTTGGTTTACCTGGCCTGTGGTCTCGTAAGGCTTTTCCGGGCGCATGAAGTAGTTGTCCAGGCGCTTGAGCAGCTTGGTGGGGTCGTTTTTGTCGAACAGGGCCTGGGCGGCGGTATAGGTGCCCTCGGGCAGGCTCTTGTCGCCAATGGCGGGCACGTTGCGGCTGTTGTAAATCAGGCGGATGCCCTGGTCGGTGAGCATGGCCGGCGGGCCGGATTCCACCAGGTCGCTGTCAAACTTGCCTTCGCGGGTGGGCAGCACAATCTTCAGCTCGGGCATGGTAGCTGCCTGGGCGCGCAGGGGTACCGGAGGCTTCTCGCCGGCGGCCATTTCAATGGGCGTCCAGTGGATAAGGTCATCTGAAGTAGCCAGCCAGATTTGGGCATCGCCCCAGTACATCCAGTACTTGCCGTTGATTTTGGCGGCCACAATGCGCCCGTCGTTCTCGTAGCGCGAAACAATGGAGCCTGACTTGGTCCACTTATCCACGTACTTACCGCCGGCGGCCTGGGTAAATACGTTACCGTACTTGGTCCATTTCATCAGGTCTTTGGAGGTGGCAATGTGCAGGCGGGCCTTGTCGCCGTCGTAGGCGGTGTAGGTCATGTAGTAAGTACCTTTGTCATCCTCCACCACGCGCGGGTCCTCGGTGCCGCCGGGCCACTCCCAGCGCTTCTGGTCGTCGTAGTCGGGGTAGAGTACCGGCTCGGCCATGCGGGTAAAGTGCAGGCCATCGGTGCTGCTGGCCAGCCCGATGCGGGAGGTTTTGCCCACCGGTGGCCGCACCATGTTCTCGGCCCGGTATAGCATATACACTTTGCCGTCTTTCACCACCACGGCGGGGTTAAACACGTCTTTTTCTTCCCACATAATGGTCTGCTTCAGGATGGGGTCCTGAAACTTGCCCACAGTACTGGGGCCCATAATGGGGTTGATGCTGTCCACCTTAGTGAAGTCGAGCAGGGCCCAGTTGTCGCCCACAATAGGCTTGGTGCTGGTCTTATCAGAATCGGTGCGGTTGCAGCTTACCAGGGCCGTCAGGGCCAGTCCGGTAGCCGCCAGGCGCCAGTTTAAGTCGAAAATAGTCATGCGGTTAGGGTAGAGGTGAGGCGTGAGGAGATAAAAAATATCTCCCACTATTCCCGAAGCAGAAACAGTGGGAGATACTGATGTTCGCTCACACAGGCTTCGCGCTTACAGCGAGTTTTCGATGGTGTAGATGGAGTTTACTTCCGCGTCGGTCAGAGCCCGGTTGTAGATGCGGATATCATCCATAGAGCCGATGAAGAAACCGGCCCCGTAAAACTTGAAGTAATCGGCTGCCTCGCCCGAGGGAGCGGCGCTGTCGTAGATGCTGTTGGGCAGCTGCTGACCGATGGCCAACGGAATAGGCTTAGGCGTGGCTTTCAGCGCTCCGGTAATGCCCGTCCAGGTCTTCACTAGGGCGCCATTGATGTAGAATTTCATGGTGCCGTCCACGTACGACGTTACCACGTGCGTCCAGGTAGCATCGGCCACTTCACCCGTTTCTGCGTCTTTGTCGGTAATGCCGGTAGTGGTAGCCACGGTCAGGAAAGGCTTGTTGGCTCCCTGCAGCTGGAACTTGTAGCCCTGCCAGCGGTTCAAGGACACAATGTAGTTGTCGGCATTAGTGCCGTTGCGCTTTACCCAGGCACTGATGGTAATAGCCTGCGGGTTGAGGGCAACTTTGTAGGGTACCTCAATGTAAGCGCCTTTATCGAAGGCATACGCTTGGTTAGGACGGCCAAATCGGTCAGCTACCAGCACAGGCTGGGTAGTTCCCATCATTTTCGTTGCCGTTGTAGTGTTGGGGTCATTGATGTAGCCGGCCATCAGCATGCCGTTGTTGCCGTTTGAGGTAGCGTCGTTTGCATTGCCTTCAAACTTCCACTGGGCCACCAGGTTAGCCGCCGATACCTCCTGCACCAGACTGCTCTGGAACGCCTTAGCTGCCCGGCGCAGGGCTGCTTCAGCGGAGTTTACCGTGGTTTGGGTAGCCGAGGCATCATTTTTAGTAGCCGTGGCCGCGTCGATGGCCGTTTTGAACGTAGCCTTGGAGCCGGTGCTGTAGTTGCCGGGCTTGGAGCCTTCTACGGCGGCATTGTGCACCGCTGTTGTGGAGTCAATCAAAGCCGAAAGCTTGGTTTTGTCGGACGTCACAGTAGGCGCGTTGTCATTATCATCATCCGAGCAGGAGGTGATGGACAGCGACAGAGCCCCGAACAGGAGCCAGCCAAAGAGTAGGGATAGGTAAAGCTTGGATTTGTTCATGGTGGGTATTGAAAAAGGATGTGAGATAAATGGAAAAGTGAAAGGGGAATTGGGTAAAAAAGTGGTGTCTGGTGCCTACTCAAACAGGCGTTTATTGGTGTCCCGCTCGCTCTGCGGAATGGGATAGAAGCGGTGCTGAGCGTAATTGAAGTTGGGAATGGTGCCCAGGGCCTGGCGGGCGTAGGCCTCGCCGTAGCGCATTATGTCAAAGTAGCGCTGAAACTCCAGGGCCATTTCAGAGCGCCGCTCCTGCCGGATAATGTCGCGCAGTTGGCCCTGGTCGTTGGTCGTGATGTCGGGCAGCAGGCCCTCGGGAACCGTGCCGGTGCCCGCCAGAGTAGGGTCATTCAGGTAGCTTTCGCGGGCCCGCTTGCGCACCTGGTTCAGGGCTGCCAGTGCGGCGGTGGGGTTGCCGGCTTCATTGGACGCTTCGGCATCGATGAGCAATACCTCGGCGTAGCGAATGGCCTGGAAGTTCAGGTCGCCGTCGCCCTTAATGGCGGCCGGAATTTCTGACAGCGGCTGCAGGTGCTTTTTCGAGAGGTACCCCGTCGTGCTCCAGTTCACATCAAAGGGCTCCCCAAAAAACAATTGCCCTTCCCGCCCAATGGAATAGTCAAGGCGCGGGTCGGGCGTGCCATCCGGGGCCTTCTCAAAGTTGTCGACCAGGCTTTGCGTGGGGTGGAAAAAGCCATAGCCATTCTGTTGGCGCGGCGCAAACCACTGGTTGAGGTTGTTGCCCTGCGCCGGGCTCAGGCCGGAAGTATGCTGCACGGCGAAGATGGCCTCCGAATTGTATTTGGTGGCGGCCCGGAAATTGTCGGCATATACCGGCAGTAGCTTGTAGCCCAACCCCTCCACCTGCTGCGCCGTTTGGGCAGCCAGGGCCCATTTCTGCTCATACAAATAGGTTTTGGCCAGCAGCGCCAGGGCCGCGCCCTTGGTCGCCCGGCCCTGGTCGGCGCCGCTCCAGCTTTCCGGTAGATTATTGGCCGCCGCCAGGCAGTCGGCCTCAATCTGGGCGTAGATAACGGACTGGTCGCGGGCCGGGCTTTGCAGCTCGGCGGGCGTTTCCACCTTCACGCGCAGTGGTATGCGCCCGTAAATAGTAGTCAGCTGAAAGTAATAGTAGGCCCGCAGAAACTGCGCCTGCCCCATAGCCTGCTGCCGCACCCCGGCACTCACGCGGGTGTTCGACTCGGGCAGGCCATCCAGCACCACGTTGCAGCGGAACACGCCGTCGTAATAGCGCTTCCACAGGGCTTCCACGGCCGAGTTGATGGGCGTGATGTTGAACTGGTCAATATTGTCGAAATCAGCCTGGTCGCCGGGGTTGCTGCCCTTCACGGCGTCGTCGGAAGCCACGTCGCCCAGCACCCAAATCGGGTTAGAGGCTGCGTCGCGGAAAGAAAGCGGCACGTAGGCCGCATTAACGGCCAGAATGGTATTGGCATCGGAAGTGAAGAAGGCGCCGGCTTCAAACTGGCCCAGCACGGGCTGGTCCAGAAACTTCTCGCAGGCGGCCATAGACAGGCCCAGCAGGGTGAGCAGGCTCAGGGTGATGCGCTTATTTTTCATAACGAAAACGGCTCGGTATTCTTAGAAACTAGCATTGATGCCCAGCGTGAAAGTGCGCGCCGAGGGGTAGTTACCCCAGTCGATGCCCACAGCCCGGGCGCCCTCGCCCAGCGAGTTGCTGTTGGTGCCCTGCTCGGGGTCAAGGCCGGTGTACTTCGTGAAAGTCAGCAGGTTCTGAACGCTCAGGTAGAGCCGCACCGACGATACCCGCATGGGCGTGAGCAGCTTTTCCCCGAAGGTGTAGCCCAGCTGCAGGTTTTTCAGGCGGAGGTAGGAGCCATCTTCCAGGAAGCGGTCAGAAGGCTGCTTGTTGTTGGAGGCCCCGGTCCAGGAAAGGCGCGGAAACTCGTTGGTGCTGCCTTCGCCGGTCCAGTAGTTGGTGGCGGCGCGCTCCGTCAGGTTGAAGGCCCGGTAGAACCCTTCGATATCGGTGTTGACCTGGTTATACAGCTTGTTGCCGTACACGCCTTGGAAAAACGCGCTCAAATCCAGGTTTCGGAAGCTCAGGTTACTGGTCAGGCCGTACGTCAGCTTCGGAATGGGGCTACCCACAAAGGTGCGGTCGAGGCCATCGATTACTCCATCCGGCGTACCGTCGGGGCCGCTCAAGTCCTTGAATTTCACGTCGCCGGGCTTGATGCCCGGACCCTGGTAGGCGCTGGTGAATACCTCCTGCGCATTCTGAAAAATGCCGTCGGTTTGCAGCAGATAAAACGAGCCTATGGGCTGGCCTTCGGCCGTGAGCGTGGCGTAGTAGTTATTATCGATGCGGGCACCCACAATCGAAGGGGCATCGCCCAGGGAAATAACCTCGTTTTTCAGAGTAGCCAGGTTGCCATTGAGGCTGTATTTCCAGTCTTTGCCAATGGAGTTGCGGTAGTTAAGCTCTACTTCCAGGCCCTGATTGCGGATTTCGCCCACGTTGGCGGGCGGGTTGCCGCGGCCCCCGGCACTGCTGGGCAGTGGCAGGTTCAGCAGCACGCCGGTGGTGTTCTTAATGTAGTAGTCAATCGACATTTGCAAGGCCCCGCGCAGCACGCCCACATCCAGGCCCACGTCGGTTTGGGTGCTGCGCTCCCACTGAATGTTGGGGTTGCCCACGGAGGTAATCGTCAGCCCCTGCGTGGAAACGCCGCCGAAAGGATAGTAGCCCGCATTGCCCACCAGAGAGGCGTAGGGGTAGTTGCCGATGGCCGAGTTGCCGAGCTGGCCCACACTGGCCCGCAGCTTGAGCTGCGACAGGGCCGTGATGTTCTGCATGAAAGACTCCTGCGCCATATTCCAGCCCGCTGAGCCGGAGAAGAAGGTTTCGGCCCGCTGCCCTGGCAGAAACTGGGAGGAGGCGTCGCGCCGGTAGTTGAAGCTGGCCAGGTACCGCTGGTCATAGTCGTAGCCCAGGCGCCCGAAGGTGGACCAAAGCGAGGAGTGAGTCTCGTTGCCGCCGTTCTGCTGCACGCCCGAGCCCACATCAAGATACTGGAAAGGGCTGGACTGATCCACGTAGCCCCGCCGCGAGGCTGACATGGCCCGGGCATTATTTTTAATCGCCTCTGTACCCAGCAACACATTGATAGTGCTCTTGCCCAGCGGCAGATCGTAGGTGGCGGTGTTGGTCCAGTTGTAGTTGAATTCGTTGCTGTTCGACTGCGCCAGCTGGGGCGGCGAGTTGAAAGAACGGTCGATGCCGTAGGTCTTGAAAAACTGCTTGTAGTCGGTAATGCGGAACGTAATGCCGTAGTCTGACCGCACCCGCAGCCGCTCAATGGGGGTAAAGTCTACGTAGCCATTGCCCAGCAGCGCGTAGGAGAAGAAGTTGCGGTCGGCGGCATCGGCCAGCGCCACCGGGTTAATACCGTCGCCGAAGAAGGCGGAAGCATTGGTGCCATCCGCAAACTTAGGCAGGTCCACAAACTGCCCCTGCGCATTGTACACCGGGGTAGCTGGCGTGCGGAACAGGGCGTAGCGCACAATGCTGGCGCCCGGGTTGCCGTCGCCAAACCCGTCGCCGGAGGAGCCTACCTGCCGGGTTTTGGTGTAGGAGAGGTTGGCGTTGGTGCCCACCTTGAAGTACTTGGATAGGGTGCTATTGATGCCCGTGCGCAGCCCGTAGCGGTCAAACGACGAGTTCTTAATCAAGCCGTCCTGCGTGAGGTAGCTGCCCGATACAATGTACTGGGAGTTTTCGCCGCCCCCGCTTACGTCCAGCTGCACGTTGTGCTGCCAAGCCGGTTCCAGCACCTCGCGTAGCCAGTCTACATCGGGCAGGGTGGCCGCCACAGCCGGGGAAATCTGGCCGCGCCCGTCATTCTGGGCGGCTTCATTAAAGGCCTTCACGTATTGCTCCGTGTTGGCCATTTTAATCAGGTTTGCCGGCGTCTGGAGCCCGGTATAAGCGTTCAGGCTCAGCCGCGGCTTGCCCGATTTGCCCCGTTTGGTGGTAATGATGACCACCCCGTTGGAAGCACGGGCACCGTAAATAGCCGCTGCTGCCGCATCCTTCAGAATGTTGATGCTCTCAATATCATTCGGCGAAATCTGGTTAATGCCGTCTTTGGTAGGTACGCCGTCAATGATATAGAGCGGATTGTTGTCGTTGATGGTGCCTACACCCCGGATGCGCACGGCAATGGCCTCGCCCGGGGCGCCCGTGGCCTGGGTTACGGCCACGCCCGCTGCCTTGCCCTGCATAATCTGGGCCACGCCCGTAACCGGCAAGGAGTTGATGTCCTGCTGGTTGATCTGGGATACGGCCACCGTTACGTTCTCTTTCTGCTGGGTAGTGTAGCCCAGCACCACTACTTCTTCCAGCGCCTTCACGTCGGTTTGCAGCTTGATAGTGAGCTGGGTGCGGCCCTGCAACGGAATTTCCTGGGTCACGAAGCCAATGGCCGAAACCACCAGCGTAGCGTCAGCATTGGGAAGGGTCAGGGTGAAATTGCCGTCGTTATCGGTCTGGGTGCCGTTGGTAGTGCCTTTTACTACAATAGTTACCCCTGGTACGGGCGTGTTGTCGGGGCCGCGCACCTGGCCCTTCACCGTTTCAATCAGCGACGCCATGGAGGCATCTATATCGTTTGTGGTATAGAATACAGGATTTTTTGCAATCGATTGCAGCGAGGCACCGGATGATTTTGGCGCTGAGATGATGTACACATTGTGAGCCGTTTTCTCGATGCGCAATCCGCTCATCGTGATAACATACACGAGCTTGTCCTGCCAGGTATTAAACGTATGGCCTTCCAGATTGACGAACTTATCCTTCACCAACTCGCTGCGATACAGAAAGAAAGCTTTATGCGCCGCTTTCATCTCCGACAGGAAGCTTTCCAGCGACATGCCCCGACTGGCCGCGGCCCGGTTTGGCTGGTCCTGGGGTGTTTTGAGCAGCGCTACCAACGGCGCCTGGGCCTGCGCGGCAGTGCTCAGACTACCAATCAGTACCAGTGGCAATAACTTGATTGGAAAAGTAGAAAAGGCCATAGCGTGGATAATGGAAAGTGAAGCGAAGCAAAACCTGGAAAGCTTAGTCCAGCCAGACGTGCTGCCCCTCGCGGCGTACCTGCACATCCAATGACTTACCAAGCGAATTGAGTAATACCTCCAAATCCTGATTGGGAACCGAGCCGGTCAGCTTCTGCTGTACCAGGGCCGGGTTATTAACCGTTACCTGCAGGCCGTAACCATCGCGCAGCAAGGCTACCACGTCGGCTACCGGCGTATTATTAAAGTCAAGATGCCCGCTGGTCCAGGCCGAATAAAAGTCGGCTTTCACGGTACGCTTAGTAAGCGGGGCCTGGGGCTGGCTGGCATCGGTGCTTACCAACTCGCCGGGCTTCATGAGCACCTGTTCGGTGTGGCCGGCCTGGTGGCGGCTAAGCTGAATCTGTCCGGTGCGCAGCACTACGTTGGTGCTGCCGCCTAAGTGACGCACATTAAACTGGGTACCCAACACGGCTACGTCTACGGTGCCGGCATGCACGGTAAACTTCACGTTGGCCGGCGCAGCGGCCACGGTTTTCAGGCGGGCAGGTGCGGTATGCCGAACAATGAAATAGGCTTCGCCTTTGAGCCATACTTCGCGGGGCTGTCCCGGGGCCCAGTCTTTGGATAGCGTCAGAGTTGAGTTGGCATTCAGCATCACCTGTGAGCCATCGGGCAGCAGCACCTGGCGCTGCTGATGGGCCAGGGTGGTGTATTGAAGCTCAGTGGGAAGCATATAGCGCCAGAATCCCAGACCTACCATTAGCATAGCGGAGAGAACGGCCAGTACTACCGGCCATCGGCGTTGCCGACTTACGCGTAGCGCTGGGGCCGGCTGTAGATAGTGTCGGAATTTCGCCAGCTCCTCCTGCTTGATAGCTTCGGGCAGGGCGCGCGGCCGGCCTACTACCTGCTGCAGGATGGTCTGCGCTTCGTGAAACTCGGCCGCTTTGCCGGGGTTTTCGATCAGCCACTGTTGCCAGAAAGACGTAGTGGCCACATCGTGCCCCAGCACGAATGCCTGAAACGATTCATCGGCCAGGAAGTCTTCGGTAGAGTAAGCAGAGTAATTCATGAGTAGAGGACCGAGCAGCAGGGCGGTAGCAGGACCGTTCAGGCGCTCTTTTATCTCTACCACGGCGCAATGGGCCGTTTATACTCATGGATTGGTAAATTTTTTTCACCCGGGCTGTTTGCGGGCTTTGGTGCCTACCGGTCCAGCGCCCAAGAGGCTTTCATAACCTTGCGAATAGCCTGCAGGGCATTGAAAACCAGGTTGCGGACGGATTGGGTGTTGAGCGACATCACCTCGGCAATACGCTCGTAGGGGAAGCCATCAAAAAAACGGAGGTATAGAGCCTCGCGCTGGCGGTTAGAGAGCTGGTTAATGGCTGCCAGCAGGAGCGCCTGCTGCTCGGCATCCGTTTGCTCCGCAATAAGGAACTCCTCGTGAGAATAGGTTACCTCAAACGAATCCGCCGACAATGGCAACAGGTAGCGCCGCTGTTTCACCAGCTTGATTTCATCGCCCAGATGATGGCGCAGCGCTTTAAAGAGATAGGCCTTGACAATTTGAATGGCGCGCACGCCCTGCCGCCGCCGCCACAGCTTTTGAAACAGATTTTGGATGCTGTCTTTTACCAGCTCCTCATCGCCGGTTAGCTTAACGCCATAGTTGAACAGGGCTTCGTAGTGCAGCTCAAACAGCATTGCCAGCGCGGCCGCTTCGCCGCCGCGGAAACGCTCCCAAAGCTGTACACTATGCTGTTCGTCGGCTGTCATAAGAATCAAAGCAGCGCGCCCGCCAAATGCGTGCTCCTGCCGCAGATAAGCTAAGGTAGAGTAATTAATGACTTGTCCTACCAGCCCATCTGTCAACGAAATCCGGTGGTTGAGTACAGCAACCAGAGCGGGCCTTAACGCAATGCGGGCTGCCCCTGAGTTCAGGAGCAGCCCGCGTTAGTAACGACAGCGTTATAAGTTAAAATGTGCGCTGAAACCAGGATTTGATATCACTCAGGGTTTCGCCGGTTTTCTCCTGCATCCGCCCAAACCACTCGTCCTGCTGGCCTTCCTGGTAGTCCAGGTCGTCATCGGTGAGTTGGCCCCACTTCTGTTTGGCCTGGCCTTTGATTTCATTCCAGTTTCCGCGAGCCCGCAGCTCGGTATTGTCTTCTATGTTATTACGATTAACGTCCATGACAAAAAGGAATTAGTGAAAAAGCAAAGGTGCTTTCTCCCTGTACGGCTCTTTTATAGACGTGGTTGAGTTTTTATTGCCACTGGCTAAGGGCAACAACCACCGCTATGGTAACTGCTACTAGGGCAGCGCCTGCGCCCACACCAAAACCGGCTGCTGCTTTACCCAGCTTTTTGTTCTGGGCCTGCTGCTTGTAGCCCCGTACATAATCTGGGTTCTGCAAAAGCTCGGGGCGGGATGGAATAATATTCTTGTCTTTGGGCGGGGTGGCTGCAATAGCGGCACCGGTTGCAATACCCCCCAGCCCATAGGCACTCATCGTTATAAATGTAGCACCACAGGTGCCCCAGAAGGCCCCTTTGGCCTTGAACAGCTGCCGGGCATCAGAACGGCCCAATTGCTCGGCTTGCTGTGGGGTAAGTGCCGGCGGCGTGCCGGCCACTGCCTTATTACCCAGCACCTCTTTCGTGCCGTTGGCATACCGTATTAAAAACACTTCCGCCGCGGGCATACGAAGCGTATCAGTGCCGGTCATGTATACTACCTGGTCGGGCGTTATGCGCACTACTTTGGCCGGCAGCTCTTCGCCGGAGGTCCGCAGAATGACGTCCTGCGCCTGGCTCAGGGCAGGCAGCAGCAGAAACAAAAAAAGTAAAAAGCGTCGCATACAGGTAAGAGTTGAGGAAGCTGAGAGAAGAGCGTATCGGTAGTTAGCGCCGCCGCGAGTTAAACCCGAACAGCAGGCTGAAGCGGGCCCCGCCATTGCCGGGTACTACTGCAAAATTTACCGGAAAATTCACCCCGTAGGCCTGGAAGGAGGTGCCAACGGCCAAGGCAATGTTGGCACTCACGGGCGTCAGGTTGGGCCCAATGCCAAACTCAAACCCCTTCTTGCCCCGAATACCAATCAGGCCGTTTACGCTGGGGATAAATTTACCCTGCTCCAGACCGCCAATCAGCGGTACTATCTCAAACAGGCCGGAGGTGCCGTTGGGCAGGCGGAAAATGCGCGTTTCAAACTGCCAGCCAAACTGCGTGAGGAAGGGATTCAGGCTAAACTCGTCCTTGGCCTTGTCTACTACGGCCCCTGTCAGGACCGTAATGCCGATGCGGGGCCCGCTTAGGTGCACGGGGTCGAAGGCGGGGTTGGCGTCGCCGGGCACCACCGAGCCATCGGTAGGGGGAGCTACGCCGCCGGGCGGTGCCTGGCGCGGGAGCCCGCCTGCCTGCTGTTGCGGCTGCTGGGGCGTAATAATTTCCTTGGAGCCATTGGCGTAGCGAATCATGAACACCTCGGACTTGTACACCGAAATCAGCGGGCCTTCCGGGTTATCGAAGCGTTTGTAGGTGATGAGGGTAGGGGTTATCTCCACCACTTTCACCTGTACCTCTTCGCCGTTTTGCTTCACCAACAAGTCCTGGGCCTGCGCCAGGCCGCTTATCAGCATAAGCCAGAACAAAAAAGTAGCTGCTTTCTCATAGGTGGTGTGGTTAAAAGATTAATCAGGGTTAAAGCTGAACTTATTAATGATAAGCTGCAAGATGATATAAGCCTCCGGCGGACTTCCTGAGAAACCTATGCATCTATGTAAAAAATTGAATGATAGTGATTTGTAGATGAATATTCAGACTTTATTATTCTGCATATTTGAAGCCTATACTTAGCTATTATGGATGATCTGCGCACGGCGCTGCTGGCCCTGCCCTTAGAAGAGCGAAAAGACTTCCTGCAATTCCTGCATCGGCAGGGCCGCAAAAGCAAAGGCCGCATGGATGCGCGCCTGGGCGAGCTGCTGCTGCACAAGAAGGAATACACCACTGACGAACTGCTGGCGCTCCTGTACCCGGAAGAGCCCAACGCCGTGGCGTACTATGCGCTGCGCAAGCGCCTGCTCCGCCACTTCACCGATTATCTGGTGCTGCGCCAGCTGCAGCAGGACCCCACCACGGCCGCCACCGGGCGCGGGCTCCTGCAATTGGCCCAATACCTCTTTGAAACCGGCGTGCCCCGGCTGGCCTGGTCCACCGTGCGCAAAGCCGAGAAGCTGGCCCAGGCCAATGACCAGTATGAGCTGCTGAACTCGGTATTCAACCTGCAGATTGCGCACGCCCACAGCGAGTACGCCGACGACCTGACCAGCATCATCCGGCGCCGCAACCTCAATAAGAAAGCCGCCGATGAGGAAGAGCGCGCCGCCATTGCCAGCAGCCTGATCCGGCAGCGCCTGCTGGAAGCCCGGGCCCTGGGCCGCAACGCCGCCTTCGATACCATTGCGCACGAGGTGCTGCGCGAGTATGACTTGCTGGAGGCCTTTGCCCGGCGCCCCACGCTGCTCTACCAGCTGCTGTCCATTGCCCGCAACACCATGCTGGCCCGCCGCGACTTCGCTTCCTTTGAGCCCTTTATCATCCGCTGCTACCACCTCATGGAAAAGCGCCACGGGTTTGCGCCCGCGCACCGCTACTATCAGTTGGGTCTGCTTTATATGATAGCGCACGTGCTCTACCGCAACCGGCACTTCCAGCGCTCCATGGAATACCTGGAAACCCTGCGTCAAACCCTGGCCGACGGCCCCCGCAGTCTGCACGCCGAGTACTACCCGCGCTATATTGCTTTGCTGGCGGCCAACCAGGCCTTTCTGCGCCGCAATGCCGACAGCATCCGGCTGCTGGAAAGCATGCTCCGGGGCGCTACTACGGCCATGCGGCTCCAGGACCAGCTCACCATCCGGCTGGGGCTGGGCTTCCACTATTTCGCCGAAGGCCGCTACGCCAAAACCAACCAAGTACTGCTGGCCATTGGCCGCTCCGACCAGTGGTGCGAGCAGAAAATGGGCGTGGAATGGACTTTGAATAAAAGCATGGGCGAAATGCTGGTGCAGCTGGAGCTGGGCAACCCTGATCTGGCCCTGAACCGCCTGCGCGCCATTGAGCGCAGCGTGCGGGAGCGGTTTGGCGACACCGGAGCTTATCAGTACATTCTCAGCTATCTGGCTCTGGTGCGGGAAATTATTCAGGATCCGGCCGTGGCTACGTGCCCGGCCTTTGCGGAGCGCGTGGCCCAGATGCCCCACTTTTTGCCCCTGGAGCGAGAAGACCTGCAGGCCCTGAGCTTTTACGCATGGCTGAAAGCCCGCACGTTAGCCAAGCCTTACTATGAAGTGTTGCTGGCCCTGGCCGGCGCTTAATTGCATAAAACACAAAAGCGCCCCCGGCACGAGACCAGGGGCGCTTTTATAGAAAGTACAGCGCCCGTTTGGGCAGCGTACTTAGTTTTTAACTTCTTCTTTAGCAGCGGCAGCAGCTTCGTTGGCAGTCTGCTCGGTGGTAGTAGCAGCCTTTTCGCCGGCAGCTTCTACAGTCTGGCCAGCGCCTTCCATGGCGTCATCCGTAGCAGCAGCAGCCGTGTCGGCAGCCATTTCGGTGTTAGCAGCCGCGTTATCTACGGTGGTTTCAGCCTGCTGCTCTTCGGTCTTGGTGCAGGAAGTGGCAACAGCAGCGAAAGCAACGGCAATCAGGGCAGATTTCAGCGAGAATTTCATAGGAATGATGTTTGAGTCAGTTGGAAATGTTGCCCTTAATCAGGTTGTGGAAGAAAGGTAACCCGTTGGCCCAGGGCTGGCCCTGTATTTGTCGGGGCAGGGCAACGCTGGCCCCCTGGCTGGCGTAGGTCTGATTTCGATTTCTTCTGCTTTTCATTTCTATGCGTCTGGTCCGTTTTTGCCTCTTTGCTTTTCTATGCTTGTCGTTTTCATTCAGCCAGGCGCAATCGGCCAATGATGGTTTTCTGCGCCGTGACGGCACCATGTATGTGGTGCGCAACGGCGCTCAGCGGCCCATGACGCAGGATATACACCTGCCCAATGGCCGCACCGTAAGCCGGGATGGATTTATAGTGGAAACCGACGGCCGCCATACCGAGCTGGCCGAAGGACAGGGCTGCACGCTCCACGGTGCGGTGGTAGCCGTGCGCGCCGGAGCCGGTGGGCAGCTAACTTTTGCTTCAGCGCCCCGCCCGGCTGCCTCCGCTGCCACGCGGGTAGCCGCGGAGCCCACCGGGTGGCAGCGCTGGGTGCAATATGGCCCTCGGGGCAAAGCCAAAGGACACAAGAAAAACGGCAAGCACAAAGGCGGCAAGCACCGGGGCGATGATTAACCGAAAAGGCCGGACTGCTCTGGCTGGTTAGTTATCCACCGGGTCGCCGTCGGCGTCAATAAAGAAGGTTTTGCCATCCTGCGTTACCCGGGCCTTGCCGTCCACGAAGTCGCTGGCCTGGGTGTATTGGCCAAAGGGTTCCGTGCCTTGGTCGGGGTTGGCCAGGTAGCGGGGAGTGATGAAGGTGTAGTGGCCTTTCATCTTCACGCGGGCCACACCTTTATGGAAGGAGTAGGCTTCCTGGAAAACGGGTGGTGGGGTTTCGGTTTCCTCGGGCCCGGTAATGTAAAACCAGCCCCGCTGATTGAGCACGGCGGCCCGGCCCTCGCTAAAGTCAAGAGCATTGTAGAAATACTGCGGAAACTCCTGGCCGTCCTCGTCCACAAAGGTGTACAGGTCGCCGATGCGGACGCGGGCATAGCCGTCGGAGTACGGCTTTAGGGCATCGTAGGCGGGCGGGAGGGTTTCGTCTCCATCGGTATCTACAAAACCATACGCCCCATCCTTCTTCACCACGGCATTGCCGTTAGCATCAAACTCCTCTACGGAGCTGTACAGGGCCGGAATCACCAGGTCGCCATCCTCATCGGCATATCCCCACTTACCGTCTTTCTGGAAAGGGTGGGGGGTATCGGCTGTGAGGTGGCTGAGGCCCCACAGGCTTAGGCCCAGTACGGCAGCTCCGGCGGCAGCCACGCCCACCCGCGGCAAGCGGCGGCGCCAGGCCCGCACCCGCCGAAACCCGGGCGCCACCAGACCTTTCAACTGAGTGCCGGCCGATGACTGGCGCTGCATCTGCTCTTCCAGCTGCCTGATTTTAGCATCCAGCGCCTGGTTGCGGGCCGCCGACTCTGCCTGCGAAGCCCGGATAGCTTCCTCCAGCGCCTCCTTTTCGCGGTTTTCGGTGGCCAGCTGCTGACGGATGGTAGCCGCTTCGGGCGCTACTGCCGGGGCCTGCGCCAGCTGGGCGCGGAGCTGGGCAATGCTTTGCTCCCGCTCCGCGTCGCGGGCTTCCATGGCCTGTAGCTGTCGGGCTAGCTCCGCCTGCATGGTGGCGCGCAGCTGCTCCAGCTCCTGCTTTTCCTGCTGGTGGGTTTGGCCGGTTGTGGTTTGGTAGGCGTTGCGGTCTACGTCCTCAATATCTTCGGCCCCCAGCCAGCTCCAGAGCTGCGCTGCTTTCTGCCGGAAAAAGTCGCCGGCATTTTCCGGGTAGGCCGGCTCCTGCTCCGGCTCGTTTTCATGGGTTGTTGCTGTTTCAGTAGGTTCCTGACCTGCGTGGGTTTCGGCCGGAGCGGCTCCCAGCGTTTCGGCCAACTGGTGCAGCTCAGTAGCAGAAAGGTCTATTTCGGGTGTGGCCAGCTGGCTCAGGCGGCGGGTAAAACGACCTGGGTCGGCCAGCAAATGGAAGTTACTGGAGCCAGGTACGGCACTCATGGCCGCCTCTACTTCCGGAGCAAAAGTCACTGGCTCGCCAAACAGCAGCAGTCCGGTGGTAAAGTTCAGATTGGCCTGATCGGCCGTGAGGTGGGGGCGCAGGAAATCAGCCAGCGCTTCTTTTTGCTGTTGAAAAGCCTGATAGGGGTTGGCGGCCTGCTTGCCCGGCATGGGGGCGCCGCCCAGCTGCCAGGGGGCGCTGGCAAAGTCTGTGAGGGTGAGGTGGCCGCCGCGGGGCTCTAGCAGGAGAATAGCCACCGCATGCGGGCGAATCAGTACAGCATCGAGCACCAGACCATTGCCTACGGCCAGCTGGCCCAGCAACAGGGTATCGGGCGCGTCGGCTTCCGCCTGTAAAGCGTCCCGGACCGCTTCATACTGTGCAAGCCGGGCGGGGGTGGGGAAAGCGGAAAAAAGAACTTCGTATAACATAGGAGCAAAAAGCGGCACAGGGCCCGGGCGCATGTACGAAAAGGAGTCTGGTAGGGTGGCTTAACTTTTCCGGCGGCAAACAAGTATATGCCAGCACTACCTCGGCTTTTTTTCGTTTCATTCTATGGATTCCATCACCCCCACTCCCCAGTCTACGCCTACGCCCACAGTACCCCTGGAAGTAAGCGACGAACAAAACTCTGCCTTGGTCGAGGATACGCTCACATTGCTCAACGAAGGAGTTCCCAGCCGGCAAAACAAGCATGGCCTTTCGGAAATCGGTCGTTGGGAAGAAGTGCTGCGTGCCAGCGGCCGGCCGGGCCTGGCCAAAATTACGCAGGAAATGACAGCTCTGCGTGAACAGCTCAGCCAGGAAAACCCTGATAGCCACACCCTGGCCGAAATAATGGCCAGCCTGGGCAATGAAACCATAAAGGTAGCGGAAGAAGCTGCCAACGGCTACACCGCGCCCCTCACGCATTTGGGTAAGATTCTCATCAAGCTGGGTTCTACGTTGTCGCGCTAGCGGCTACCCACAGCCTGCTCTAAGCCAGAACGCCCGGCCACGTAAGTGGCCGGGCGTTCTGTTGTTAGGAAAAGGAGTGCCGAAGCTTGCGCGGCCGCCGTACCTTTGCCGCCTATTCGCTTTAAACCTATGGCTGCCGCTCCCGACCTGACCCTCTACGACCCGTTTGATAGCATGCGCTTTGGCCCGCACCTGTGCTTTTTGTGCGGTATGGCCGTAACGCCGCCCCAGGATACGGTGCCGGTGTTTGCCGAGTGGCTGATGGACCGCTACAACCTGCGCGCCCGCCAGATGCGCCTGCTGGATCAAAGCATTGTTACCAACGAGGAGCTGCGCATACCCTGCTGCCCCACCTGCCGCCAGCAGCACGTAGAGCCGCTGGAAGCAACCATAAAAGCGGCCACGGAAGGCGGGCAGAATAGCCTGCGCGCCCTGCCGGAAAAAACGGTTTTCCTGTGGCTGGGTAAGATGTTCTATGGTATCCTGATGAAGGAGCTGCTCACGGAACAGGCGCCCCTCATCAAGCCCCAGTACCCATTGGCGGAAAATGCCCAGATGCTCCTGCGCTTTCAGGCGTTCTTTCAGGTGTTTCAGGCGTTGCGCGTGCCCATCGAGTTTGAGGACTTCACGCCCAGCTCCCTGTTTATTCTGGAGGTTGCCCCCGAGGAGGATACCATTGCCTTTGAGTACGACGACGACCTGACCACCATGGTCTTCAGCATTAAGCTGGATAATACCGTGCTGGTGGCCTGCCTGCTGGATAATGGCATAATTCGGCAGGCCATGCGCCAGGTGTATGCTGATGCGCAGGCGCGCCCCCTGCACCCGGTGCAGATTGCTGAATTCAAGGCCCGCGTGTACTACGCGGCCTATCTGTTTAATGTAGTGCCCGATTATTACCCGCGTACGATACAGCCCGGCGACAGCCAGGTCGTGTACGACACCCTCATCGATGATATTACGCGGGAAATCTTCAATCCCTGGGAAAATTCAGGGTATGCGCAGTCGTTATTGGAGATGTGGAAGCGGTGGCAGATTCCGCTCACGGATATTATGCGCGACCCGGCTCAGCCCCTGAGCTTTCTGTACGACGCCGCGGGGAAACCCCGCCTCCTGACGACTTTCCCGGCATCAGCGGCCGGGTAAAAAGTATGGCTTTTTGAACGCTTAGCCTTCGTTCCAGGCTTCGGAAGCCGAAACCTTGGTAATGCGCACGCCTTTCCACAAACCGAAGTCGTCGCGGGTCATCCGGCCGCGAATCTCCCGCTCGTTTACCAGCACGTCAATGCAGTGGCGGTGGCGGCGGTTCATGGTGTCGTGAATGACGTAAACGCCATCCAACTCATCGGAAAGGCCCGATACCCGTACCTGGTCGCCGTACTTCAGCGGGCCACCCCAGTGTTTCAGTAAGTCTCGGGAAACGGCTACCCAGCGGGTTTTGCTGGAATGGTTGCGCGGAATGCGCGAGTTGTCGGCGGTAATGAACGGCTCAGAATCAGTCTGTCGTACATCGGGCGTGTACACCGTAGCCGTTACGGTATAATGAGGTAATTGCTTGGGCAGGTTGGCTGAATAGCTGCCGGGTTGTAGGGTTACCGCGCGGGGGGTAATAACCGGCGGCGCAACGATGGTGTAAGTGACCGAATGGTTCGGCGAAGGGGGGAGCAGAGCAGTTTGGGGGGCGAAGATGAGGTTTAGCAGAAATAGAGCAATAGACATGGCGTTTGAGTTTGTGGACTTCCGTTTAAGCCAGGAAGTATAAGCTTCGTCCAAATTTGACAAACCTGCCTGAGGCAAGGAGCGTACCCTTAGAACGAGACAAAGGTTACACTTTTTTTAGATGAGTGCCTTTAAGCTATATAATTTATGTTGATTTCAATTTATCATTTTGTTTTATCAAGAAAATAAGTCTTTAAAAGCAGACCGAAGATGCTATAACGCACGGCACTGTTACTACGCCAGAGGCGAGGTTTGAACTGAATAGTACAATTTCAATCATTTTTTAGTGCCAATATTTTACACCGACGAATTGCTTGGTAAGCATCTGTTTTTATGCAGCGTTGCCGAACAACAGCCTCGTTAGCGCGTAGGTAATTACCGGTTATCTAATCCTTGGGTAATACCTCAGAATAAGCCTAGTTCCGCCTACGTATAGTGAGGCGCTACCTGGCTTTCCCTCCGTGCTCCGGAGCACTTTTTTCGTTTTTTATTCGCTGATGAAGCATTTCTTAATCACTTCCCTGACTGCCTCCACCATGCTGGGCATGTTACTGGGCGGTTGTCAGTCGGGCTCTCAGGAAGGCGGTAGTACCGCCCAGGCCCCTGCCGACAGCACCGTTACTATTACAAGTACCACCCCGGGCGTCGTACTGGAGCTGGTAGCCCAGCACGACCGGCAATGGACCGGCATTACCATCGCGCCCAATGGCCGCCGCTTCGTCAACTTTCCCCGCTGGTCGGCTGATGTGCCCGTTTCCATAGCCGAGCTGCTACCCGACGGCACCACCAAACCCTGGCCCGATGCGGCCCGCAACGCCTGGCAGCCCGGCGCCTCGCCGGATGAGAAGTTCAGCTGTGTGCAAAGCGTAGTAGCCGACAGCAAAAACCGCCTGTGGGTGGTAGACCCCAACAACCCTGAGTTCAAAGGCGTGCTCCCCGCCGGCCCCCGGCTGCATGTGTTTGATATTGCTAGTGGCAAGCTGCTGCGCACCTATAAATTCCCGGCCAATACCTGGAACAAGCAGTCCTACCTGAATGATGTGCGCGTAGATGTGGCCCGTAACGTGGCCTACCTTACTGACTCGGGCTCCGGCGCGCTGCTGGCCGTAGAGCTGGGCTCCGGCCAGGTGCATCGCCAGCTGGCAAATGACTCTGTCACCAAACCCAATTTGCCCTACCTCACTTTCAACGGGAAGAAATGGACCAACCAGGTGCATTCCGATGGCATTGAGCTAAGCGCCAGCGGCGACACGCTGTACTTCTCCATGCTTACCGGGGATAAGCTCTTTCGGGTGCCCACGCGCCTGTTGCGCCGCAATACCCCCGCCGATAGCCTTCACGCCGCCGTGCAAACCGTTGCCACCATTGGCCCCGCCGACGGCCTGTGGCGCACCCGTGACGGCCGTATCTGGTCTGGCGGGTTGACTACGGATGCCATTCGAGTAACCGTGCCCCGCACCGGGCAGGTAACGGATGTGGTAAAGGATGCCCGCATTCGCTGGGCCGACACGTTTGCGGAGGATGCCAACGGCTATATCTATTTCACCACTTCCCAGCTGCAGTATGCGCCAGCCGAGCGGGGCAAGTATGAAATCTACCGCTTCCGCCCGCAGGGCAAACAATAGCGGAATAGAATGCGGAATAAGCCGTATGGAAAGTCATTACAGGTACTGCTACTGGTTTGCTTTCGATAGATTGCCGTATCCTATAAGACTGAGCCCACTTCACCTGAAAATCATCTCATTGATTAACAGGTTTATTTGAGTATGCGAATATCAGTTTTCGCTTTCTGATGTTAGCATTTACCTTTACCGCCGTCACACCAGCTCCTACCGCATGGACGCTTACTCTTACATCGCCAATGCCCACGGCGAATATATTGACCAACTGTACCAGTCTTATAAGAACGACCCCGAGTCGGTAGACTTTGGCTGGCGCAAGTTTTTTGAAGGATTCGACTTCTCGCAGCAGTACCCCGAAGGTGGTATGCCGCAGGCCGATGGCGAAGGAGTTTTAACCACCGCCGCAAGTACCAACCAGGCCGGAGAAATCCGCGCCGTAGATAAGGTATCGGCCGATAAGGAAACCCAGGTTCGTAACCTGATTCATGCCTACCGCAGCCGCGGCCACCTGGTGGCCCGCACCAACCCGGTGCGCGAGCGGAAGGACCGTAAAGCCCGCCTCAGCATTTCTGACTTCGGCCTGAGCGAAGCCGACCTCGACACGACCTTTAAAAACGGCGAAGTGCTGGGCCTGGGCCCGAACGCCAAGCTGCGCGACATTGTAGCGGCGCTGGATAAGATTTATACCCGGACCATCGGCTTCGAGTATATGTACATCCGCGACCCGCAGGTGCTCGACTGGTTCCGCGAAAAAGTAGAGAAAGACTCCCTGAGCTTTAACCCTGGCATCGAGTACAAAAAGCGCATCCTTAGTAAGCTCAACGAGGCCGTTGTGTTCGAGAACTTCCTGCATACCAAGTTCCTCGGTCAGAAGCGCTTCTCGCTGGAAGGCGGCGAAACTACCATCCCTGCGCTGGATGCCATCATCCGCAAAGGGGCTGAGCTGGGTGTAGAGGAAGTGATGATTGGTATGGCCCACCGCGGCCGCCTGAACGTGCTGGCCAACATCATGGGCAAAACCTACGAGCAGATTTTCTCGGAATTCGAGGGAACAGCCGTGCCGGACTTGACCATGGGCGACGGCGACGTAAAGTACCACATGGGCTACAGCAGCCAGGTAGATGCCGGTGGCCGCACCGTGAATCTGAAGCTGGCGCCCAACCCCTCGCACCTGGAGGCGGTAAACCCCGTGGTGGAAGGCTTTGTGCGTGCCAAGCTGGACCACGGCTACGGCAACGACTACGCGAAAGTGCTGCCCATCCTGATTCACGGCGACGCCGCCGTGGCCGGCCAGGGCATTGGCTACGAGGTAACGCAGATGTCGCAGCTGGAAGGCTACAAGACCGGCGGCACCGTGCACTTCGTTATCAACAACCAGGTAGGTTTTACCACTGATTTCGAAGACGCCCGCTCGTCTATCTACTGCACTGATCTGGCCAAGATTATTGACGCGCCGGTGCTGCACGTGAACGGCGACGACCCCGAAGCCGTGGTATTTGCCGTGCAGCTGGCTACCGAATACCGCCAGCAGTTCCACGCCGATATCTTTATTGATATGGTGTGCTACCGCCGCCACGGCCACAACGAGTCGGATGAGCCCAAGTTCACCCAGCCCACGCTCTACAACCTCATCAGCAAGCACCAGAACCCCCGCGAGGTGTACAACGCCATGCTGGTGCAGCGCGGCGACGTAGACGCGCAACTGGCCGCCCAGATGGACAAGGAGTTTCGCGACACCCTGCAGGCCCGCCTGGATCTGGTGAAGCAGAAGCCCTTGCCTTATAACTACCAGGCCCTAGAAAACGAGTGGCGCAGCCTGCGCCGCAGCAAGACGGAGGACTTCGATCAGTCGCCGCAAACCGGCATCAGCGAGGATATGGTAGCGAAAGTAGGCAAGGCCCTGACTACGCTGCCCGAAGGCTTCCGCCCTTTGAAGCAGATTGAAAAGCTGATGGAAGAGCGCCGCAAGATGTTCTTCGAAAACCGCGTGCTGAACTGGGCCGCCGGCGAATTGCTGGCCTACGGCTCCATGCTGGCCGAAAAGCACATTGTGCGCCTGAGCGGTCAGGATGTGCAGCGGGGCACGTTCTCGCACCGCCACGCCGTGCTGCACGATGCCGAAACCTCGGCCCCCTACAACTCGCTCAACTACATTGGCGAGGGCCAGGAAACGCTGCGCATCTACAACTCCCTGCTGAGCGAGTACGCGGTGCTGGGCTTTGAATTCGGCTATGCCATGGCTAACCCCACGGCGCTGGTAATCTGGGAAGCCCAGTTCGGCGACTTCGCCAACGGCGCCCAGACCATGATTGACCAGTTCATTGTGTCGTCTGAAAGCAAGTGGCAGCGCATGAACGGTTTGGTGATGCTGCTGCCCCACGGCTACGAAGGCCAGGGCCCGGAGCACTCCAACGCCCGCCCCGAGCGGTTCCTGCAGCTGGCCGCCGAAAACAACATTGTGGTAGCCAACATGACCACGCCGGCCAACTTCTTCCACGCCCTGCGCCGTCAGTTGACCTGGGAGTTCCGCAAGCCGCTGGTGGTCATGTCGCCCAAGTCCATGCTGCGCCACCCGCTGTGCGTGTCGCCGGTGGAGGAGTTCACCTCCGGTACCTTCCGCGAAGTGCTGGGCGACGTGTACGCTGAGGACAAGAAAGTGAAGCGCGTGCTGCTGTGCTCGGGCAAAGTATACTTCGACCTGCTGGACGAACAGCAGCAGTCGAAACGTACTGACGTGGCCATTGTGCGCCTGGAGCAGCTGCACCCCTTCCCCAAAAAGCAGCTGGCCGTGGAGCTGGCCAAGTACCCCAAAGCCAAAGTGTACTGGGTACAAGAGGAACCCGAGAACATGGGCTACTGGAACTATCTGCTGCGCTTTATGCGCCGCGAGCTGGAAGATGTGATTTCGCGCAAGCCCTCTGCGTCGCCGGCTACCGGCTACAACAAGGTGCACGTGAAGGAGCAGAAAGAGCTGGTGGCTCGTGCCTTCGGCATTGCTTCCGCCGAAGTAGAAGCCGACAACATCAAAGCCACCGCCGAAATAGCCAAGAAGCAGGACTAGTCCTGTGTCATTCTGAATGAGGTAAGGAATCTGGGTCAGCCTCCAGTAGGTAAGCCAGATTCCTCGCTTCACCCGGAATGACAACTTCAATGACATTCCCCACCGAAACCCTTCAACACTCCCACCTATGGGTCTGGAAATTAAAATCCCCGCCGTCGGCGAGTCTATCACCGAGGTTACCATTGCCAAGTGGCTCAAGAAAGACGGCGAGGCCGTGAAGCGCGATGAAGTAATTGCCGAGCTGGAGTCAGACAAAGCCACGTTTGAGCTGCCCGCCGAAACAGACGGCGTGCTGAAGATTCGGGTGGCGGAAGGCGAAACCATTGGCATCGGAACTGTTATTGCGGATATTAATGGGGATGGCGCCGCGCCGGCAGCTTCGGCAGCGGCTCCCGCCGCTACAGCCGTGCCAGCAGCCAGCGCTCCGGCCCAGCCAGCGGCCGACCCGGTAAGCAAAGGCGAGGAAAACCCCCAGGCCAGCAACCAAAGCGGCTACGGTGGCTCACAGGCGGGCTCAGCCAATACGCCTACGGCGGCCGCTGCACCCGCCAGCACCGGCGGTGGTGCTACGGTAGAAATGAAGATTCCCGCCGTGGGCGAGTCCATCACGGAAGTAACCGTGGCCAAGTGGCTGAAGGAAGACGGCGCCCAGGTACAGCGCGACGAAATTATTGCCGAGCTGGAATCGGATAAGGCCACGTTTGAGCTGCCCGCCGAAGGCAGCGGTACGCTGCGCCACGCCGTTAAGGAAGGCGAAACTATCGGCATTGGGGCAACTATTGCCCGCATTGAAGGTGGTAGCGGCGCTCCGGCGGCCGCTTCGGCTCCGGCCGCTGCGCCTGCTGCTACTCAGGCTGCGCCAGCCGCGGCGGCTCCGGCCACTTCGGCTACTACCAGCTACGCTACGGGCACGCCCTCACCGGCGGCCGGCAAGATTCTCGGCGAAAAAGGCATCAGCCCCGCCGATGTACAGGGTTCCGGTCGGGATGGTCGCATCACGAAGGAAGACGCCCAGAACGCCCAGGCCCGTCCCGCTGCTCCGGCTCCGGTAGCTGCTCCGGCCGCTGCAGCGCCGGCTGTTGCCCAGGCGGCTCCGGCTGCTGCCAGCGGCAACCGCAACGTGCGACGCGAGCGGATGAGCAACCTGCGCAAAACGGTAGCCCGCCGCCTGGTAACGGTGAAAAATGAAACGGCCATGCTCACCACCTTCAACGAGGTGAACATGCAGCCCATCATGGACCTGCGCAATAAGTTCAAGGACAAGTTCAAGGAGAAGCACAGCGTGGGCCTCGGCTTCATGTCGTTCTTCACCAAGGCTGTGTGCGTAGCTCTGAAAGAGTGGCCCGCCGTGAATGCCCAGATTGATGGCACCGACATCCTGTACAACGACTTCTGCGACATCAGCATTGCCGTATCGGCCCCCAAAGGCCTGGTGGTGCCGGTTATCCGCAACGCCGAGGAACTGTCCTTTGATGGTATCGAGAAAGAAATTCAGCGCCTCGCCGGCCTGGCCCGCGACAACAAGCTCACCATTGAGCAGATGACGGGCGGCACGTTCACTATCACCAACGGTGGGGTGTTCGGCTCCATGATGAGCACCCCTATCATTAACGCCCCGCAGTCGGCTATTCTGGGCATGCACAACATTGTGCAGCGTCCCATAGCTGAAAACGGCCAGGTGGTGATTCGCCCGATGATGTATCTGGCCCTGAGCTACGACCACCGCATCATTGACGGCCGCGAGTCGGTGTCGTTCCTGGTGCGCGTGAAAGAGCTGCTGGAAGATCCAACCCGCCTGCTGCTGGGCGTGTAAGCCCTCAGAAGCGTCCAAATCCTGAAAGCGCCTGCCCCTATTGTAGCGGCAGGCGCTTTTTTTATGCCTGAACCTGGCAGACTGCGTACTTTCGGGCTGAAAGAAGCTTTCTGTTTGCTTTACCATTTTTGCTGATGCCGCACCGGATTCTGGGAATAAACTGCAGTGGCTTTCACTCCTCCGCCTGCCTGCTGGGGCCCGATGGCCGGGTGCAGGTCGCCATTGCCGAGGAGCGGCTCACGCGCATCAAGCAGGATAAATCGTTTCCGCGGCAGGCCATCCGCTACTGCTGTGCGGCGGCCGGCATTGGGGTAGAAGATATTACCGACGTTTTTGTGGGCTGGAACCCCGCGCCCTACCTCACGCGCCCCGACCAAACCACCGCCGATGCCTTCCAGAACCGGGGCAAGCTGGCCCAGCTGACCCTCAATGAGCTGGTGGCCCTGCAAGGCGGCGTTGGCAGCCTGGACCAGACCCTGTACGGCCTGCACGGTACCCAAACCCGGGTGCACTATGTCAACCACCACCACGCGCACATGGCCAACGCCCTGCTGCCGTCTGGTTTTGCGGAGGCCGATGTATTTATAGCCGATGGTTTTGGTGAGACAACCACTGGCCTGCTGGGCACGGCCTCCGCGCACGGCTTTGAGGAACTGGCCGCCAACCGCACGCCTCACTCGCTGGGCCTGTTCTACGCCGCCTTCACCGATTTCCTTGGCTTCCGCCCCAACAGCGACGAGTGGAAAATTATGGCGCTGGCCGCCCGTGGCAACTGGCGCACCTACTACGAGCGGCTGCGCCCGCTTATTCAGGTGCAGGGGCTGCACTACGAGCTGGACCTGCGCTACTTTGAGTTTTTCCTGTTTTTCACGCCGCACTACTATTCTCCCAAGCTGGTAGAGCTGCTGGGTCCGCCGCTGGCCGCCGGGGCCACGCCTACGCAGCGGGAGTATGATATTGTGGCAGCCGTGCAGCACATTACGGAGCAGGTGGTGTTTGAGCTGCTCAATAACCTGCACCGGCAAACCGGCCAGCGGAAGCTGGTGCTGGGCGGGGGCGTACTGATGAACTCCGTGCTGAACGGCAAGCTCAGGCACCACACGCCCTACCACGACATCTTCATCGGCGGCACACCCGATGATACGGGCATCAGCGTGGGCAGCGCCCTCTATGGCCGGCATTTTGTGCTGGGCGAAAAGAAAACGCAGGAACCCGACCGCCATAATTTCTTCGGCCGGGAGTACCCGGAGGTGGAACTAGAAATGGAGCTGGAGCGCCGGAAGCTGCGTTACCAGCGCCCGACGGATATCGTGACGGAAACGGCCGCGCTGCTGCAGGCCGGGAAAGTAGTAGGGTGGTTTCAGGGGGCTTCGGAGCTGGGACAACGGGCCCTGGGCCACCGCAGCATTCTGGCCAACCCCACGCTGGCCGCTATGAAAGAGCAGGTAAATGCCAGCATCAAGTACCGGGAGGGTTTCCGGCCCTTTGCCCCGGCCGTGCCCGAAGCGCATCAGCAGGACTACTTCGACCTGTTGCCCGACGAGACGTCCTACTTCATGGAAAAGGTCTTCCCTCTGCGGCCCGAGGCCCGGGAGCAGCTGCCCGCCGTCACGCACGATGACGGTACCGGCCGGCTCCAGACGGTGTGCCCTACTACCAACCCGTTGTTTCACCAGCTGCTGCTGGCCTTTGGGCAGCTCAGCGGCGTGCCCGTGCTGCTGAACACATCCTTTAATCTGAATGGCATGCCGCTGGTGGAGTCGCCGGCAGATGCGCTGGATTGCTACTTTCGCTCCGGCCTGGATGCCTTGGTGCTGGGGCCGTTTTTGCTGCTGAAGCAGGAGGCCTAGCGGAAGCAAACGAATCAGCCCAAAAAGCAAAAGCCCACCCGAAGCTGTATCGGGTGGGCTTTCTTATGTCGGAAGGAAGTGGAAATCTAGGCGGTCTGCGCCCGGGAAAACAGGGTGGTCAGCTTGTGCTTGGCCTCTTCTGCTTTGCTGCCCGAGAATTGCTCTTCTACGGTGCGCTCCAGCAGCGTAATCCAGCGCTGCGAGCGGGTGCCCTGAGTAGTAAGCACGGAATGCAGCGGAATGGACTGATTTTCCTGGTAGCGGGTGGTCCCCAACAGGGCGTTGCTCCAGAAATCGTAGAGGGAGGTGAGGTGGCGGGGCCAGTGAATCTGGGCTACTGCCTGGCACAAAGGCGCCAGAAGCTCGTCATCATTTGCTTTGCTAAAAGCGGTATCTACCAGCGTCTTAATGTCGCCTTCGTTCCGGATATCATGAAGAGCTGCAGCAGATTTCATAGCAGATGGGGTTGGAGGGTAGATACGTAGCGAATTTACGCAGGTTTCGCGGAATTCGCATTCGATTGCAAAAATTTTGTTGCAATTTTTTCTTCTAACCGTCCTAATCACCGGTTTTAGGCTATAAAATCTGCAACGGATTGCGGGCCTGATGGATACGATACTCGAAAATGGTAGCAATGTTGCCGGCTTTGCGAATAGCTTCGTCGGCTACGGGGCCGGCAAAGTGAGCATCCACCGTTTCGGTGAAAAGCGTGAGCCAGCGGCGGAAGTGCTGGCTGTCGACGGGCAACACCAGATGTTTGGGAAAGGGGCGGCCCCGGTACCGGCCGGTGCCCAATAGCAGGCCGCTCCAGAAGTCGTACATAGTGGGCAGGTGCTTTTCCCAATGCACCTGGGCTACCTCATTAAAAATGGGGCTGAGCAGCGCATCGGCGTTTACTTTATCATAGAAACGGTCGACGAGCAAACGGATGTCGGCTTCCGTGGAGATATCAGAAAGAGGGGCGGGGGAAGGCATGAGCAATAAACTTCGAAAGCGAAAAGACGAATAACTTAGGCAAGCTGCGCTGCCGGGGCCGTAGCCAGCGGCTGCAGCGCCCGGCGCTGTGCCTGCCGGAAAGCCAGCACGCCGGTTGTGAGCAGCGCAAGTACTTTGGTGATTTCCAGGATTATATATACTACGTGCTGGGAGTTGGGCAGGGCGGGGCTTCCGGCTAATAAGGCTTCGGCGCGCACATCCAGGGCCGGCAGCAGCCACAGGGTTTGGGCCAGCAGCACCAGCAGGGCCGTGAGCAAAGTTAGCCAGATGCGGGAGGGCACCCGCAGCCAGCCGGCACACACCAGCGCCAACATGCTCAGGCCCAGTTCTACTTTATTCAAGGCGTGAAACACAATGCGGCCGATGCCTACGCCCAGCGGCACGGTAATGTGCGGGGCCGTGAACTTGAGCGGGGCTTCGAGAAAGGAAATAGCCAGTACCATGCCCACCCACACAAAAAGGGCCAGCACGAGCAGCAGGGATAAGGTGCTTTGAGAGGAACGCATAGCAAAAAGTAGGCAGGGAAGGGAAACGGACCGCGAATTTACCATTCAAAATTGCGGCGTGGCCCGGGCAGGCGGGCTGATGACTGTCATCCGGGAAGCTGACTTTCCTCAGGTTTTGCCCCCGCCCGGGGCCGGACCTTTGCTTAATCCATCAGTCCTTACCAGCCGTGGCCGCTTCCGTTTCTGAAACTACCGTTCACGTAGCCTGCACCCACTGCGGCGACGACTGCCCCGGGCAACCTATTATGCGGCAGGAGCAGCCCTTCTGCTGCCAGGGCTGCAAAGCCGTGTACGAGCTACTGCAGGCCAATAACCTCTGCCAGTACTATTCCCTGGACGAGCACCCCGGCCGCAAAGTGGCCGACGTAGAGCTGCCCGGCCGCTTCGACTATCTGGATTCCGAAGCGGTGCAGGCCCAGCTACTCAGCTTCCGCAGCAATACGCTGGCCCGCCTTACGCTCACGCTGCCCCAGATGCACTGCGCTTCCTGTATTTACCTGCTGGAGCACTTATACCAGCTGGATACCGGCGTATCGGAGGCCCGGGTAAACTTTCTGCGCAAGGAAATCAGCCTGAGCTACCAGCCCGATGCTACCTCTCTGAAAAACGTGGTGAAGCTGCTGGCCTCTTTGGGCTACGAGCCACAGATTACGCTGGCCGAGCTGGGTGGCCCGGCCGCCCAAGTGAATCGCACCATATACTACCAGCTGGGACTGGCGGCTTTCTGCTTTGGCAACGTGATGCTGCTGGCATTTCCGGAGTATTTCTCCTTCACGGGCCAGCTGGCGGCGGAGTTCGGCAGCTTCTTCGGCTATCTGAGCTTGCTGCTGAGCTTGCCGGTGCTGCTGTTCAGTGCCCGCGACTTCTACCGCTCGGCCTGGGCCGGGCTGCGGCAGCGCTATATCAACCTCGATTTTCCCATCAGTTTGGGGCTGACTTCGCTGTTCACCGTGAGCGTGTACGAAGTTCTCACGCACCGCGGCCCCGGCTACTTCGACTCTTTCACGGGGCTGGTGTTTTTCATGCTGATTGGCAAATGGGTACAGCAGCGCACCTACGACGCCCTGCGCTTCGACCGGGACTTCACTTCCTACTTTCCAGTGGCCGTTACGCTGCTCACGCCGGCCGGCGATAAGTCGGTGTCGGTGAAGGAGCTGCAGGTGGGGCACCGCATCCGGGTGCGCAACCAGGAGGTTATTCCCGCCGATGCCATGCTGATGCGCGGCACCGGGCAGATTGACTACTCCTTTGTATCGGGGGAAAGCGCGCCGGTGGCCAAGGTGGCCGGGGAGGTGGTGTACGCCGGCGGCCGGCAGGTAGGGGAGGCCGTAGAGCTGGAGGTGGTGCGCGAAGTGTCGCAGGGCTACCTGACCCAGCTCTGGAACAACCCCACCTTCCAGAAACAGACCCACGCCACCCTGGAAACCTACGCCAACCGCGTGGGCCGCTACTTTGTGGGCGTTACGCTCCTACTGGCCTTAGGCACTATTGTCTACTGGTTTCCCCGCGACCAGCAGATGATGTGGCGCGCCTTCACCTCTGTGCTGGTTATTGCCTGCCCCTGCGCGCTTTCGCTGGCCACGCCGTTTGCGCTGGGCAGCGCCCTCACGGTGTTTGGCCGCCGCAAATTCTACCTGAAAAACTCCGCCGTAGCAGAAGTACTGGGCCGCGCCGATACCATCGTATTTGATAAAACCGGCACGCTCACGGACGTGAAGCGCTCCGCCGTGGAGTACGAAGGCCCCGCTTTGAGTTTAGCCGAGCAGCAGGCCCTCGCGGCGCTGGTAACCCAATCTACCCACCCCCTGAGCCAACGGCTGGCGGAGGAGCTGCCGGCCGGCGAAGGCCGCCTGGTGACGGATTTCCGCGAAACGCCCGGTCTGGGGCTGCGCGGCACGGTGGCCGGGCAGGAGTGGCGTGTCGGCTCGGCGGCTTTTGTGGGGCTGGCTTCTGCCTCGGATACCGCCACTACTACAGATACGATGCAGTCCCGGGTGTACGTGCGCCTGGCCGATGGCCGCACCGGCTGCTTCCGTTTCCGGAACGTGTACCGCGTCGACCTACCTAAAATCCTGACTGACCTGGGCAAGCGCTACCAGCTGGCCGTGCTTTCCGGCGACAACGACTCCGAGCGGGCCCGCCTGCGGGAGCTGTTCGGAGCCAAGGCCGAGCTGCGCTTCCGTCAGAGCCCTGAGGATAAGCTGGCCTACGTGGCCGAGCTGCAGCAGCAGGGCCGCACCGTCATCATGCTGGGCGACGGCCTAAACGACGCCGGGGCCCTGCGCCAGGCCAACGCCGGCATTGCCCTCACCGATACGCTCAGCAACTTCTCCCCCGCCTGCGATGCCATTTTGGACGCCAGCAGCTTTGGCCGACTAAGCACGTTTCTGCGCTTCACCCAGGACTCACTGCAGATTGTGCTAGCCACGTTCGTGCTGTCCTTTATCTACAATGGTATTGGGCTGGGACTGGCTACGCAGGGCCGTTTTACGCCCATCGTATCAGCTATTCTGATGCCCATCAGCTCCCTGAGCGTCATTATTTTCTCCACACTGCTGGTGCGCTACGCCGCCTACAAACGCAACCTCTGATTCTTATGGAAATCATCTTCGGCCTAATCACCATCAGCCTCATAGTGGCCATTCTGTTCCTGGTGGCTTTTGTGTGGGCCGTGCGCACCAAGCAGTACGACGATACCTATACGCCCTCCGTGCGCATGCTCTTCGAGGACGAACCCCTGGACCCGCCACAAAAGCCGTAGTGCGTTTAGTCGCACGTACCGCATAGTAGCGCGAAGCTCCGGCTTCGCGGACGAGCGTAGCGAGTAGCAGGCGTCTGCATACATATTCTCAACGCGTAGGAACTCGCGTTGCTCGTACGCGAAGCCGGAGCTTCGCGCTACTGTTTCCGTGCTACTATGCGGTACATGCGACTAAGCGCACGACTATAGTGCTACTGTTCGGATTACAGTTCGCGCTACTTGAAGGCAGCCATCCGGGGCCGATGTCCGTAAGCATCAGTCTTACTTTCTGATGATATAACGGATATACGTATGGCTTCTTCTTCGGCTTTCTGGAAAACAATGGGCATGGGCGTAATTGCCGGCATGCGGAGTATGTCGGCGCCGGCGCTGCTGAGCGGCGCGTTGCGGGACCAGCCCTCGGGGCGGCTGGCGCACTCCAAACTTGGCTGGCTGCAGAGCGGTGCTGTTTCCACGGGCCTGAAAGCCCTGGCCGGGGCCGAAATGGTGGGCGACAAGCTGCCTGCAATGCCCAACCGCACCGAGCCCGTAAGTGTAATGGGTCGCACGCTTTCCGGCGCGCTGGTGGGTGCGGCCCTGTATAAGCTCAACCGACAGAAGCTGTTGCGCGGTGCGGCGGTGGGTGGCCTGGGCGCCCTGGCCGGCACCTTCGGGGCCTTCGCCCTGCGCAAGCTGGCCGATAACAGTGGCACCACCAAGGAGCCCTGGACGGGCTTTGTTGAGGATGCACTGGTGGTGGCCGGGGGCAAAGCCCTGCTGCATAACTACCAGCCCCGGCAATAATCCGCCTGCTGGGCTGACATCAATCAGACCGGCAACTGACTTTCGTCATCTTTTGCCCGCCCCCTGAAAAGGACCTTTGAAGAAGTAAAACCACTACTTCTATAAAGGTCCTTTTCTGTATGATAGTTGACCCGAAACCGCAGGTTGCCCCGCCGCAGGCACCACCCACGCGGGCCCTCGAGACGTTCTTCTACGACAACAAGATTGTTCGTGATTTCGGCATTGCCACCATCTTCTGGGGCATTGCCGGCATGTTGGTCGGTATTCTGGCGGCGTTCCAGCTGGCCCAGCCCGATGTGAACATGCACACGTCCTTCACCACGTTTGGACGCATCCGGCCGCTGCACACCAACGCCGTGATTTTTGCCTTCGTGGGCAACGGTATTTTCATGGGCGTGTACTATTCGCTGCAGCGCCTGTGCAAAACGCCCATGTACTCCAAGAAGCTCAGTAAGCTGCACTTCTGGGGCTGGCAGCTGATTATTCTGAGCGCGCTGATTTCCCTGCCCATGGGCTTCACCACCAGCAAGGAATACGCCGAGCTGGAGTGGCCCATTGATATTGCCATTACGCTGGTGTGGGTGGTGTTCGGCTGGAACATGTTCGGCACTATTGCCAAGCGGCGCGAGCGGCACCTGTACGTGGGTATCTGGTTTTACATTGCCACCTTCATTACGGTAGCGGTGCTGCACATCGTGAACTCCATGGCGGTGCCGGTGAGCTTCATGAAAAGCTACTCCGCCTACGCCGGCGTGCAGGATGCCCTGGTGCAGTGGTGGTACGGCCACAACGCCGTGGCTTTCTTCCTGACCACCCCTTACCTGGGCCTGATGTACTACTTCCTGCCTAAGGCAGCGGGCCGGCCGGTGTATTCTTACCGCCTGTCTATCATCCACTTCTGGTCCCTGATTTTCATTTACATCTGGGCTGGTCCTCACCACCTGCTGTATACTTCCCTGCCCGACTGGGCCCAGAGTCTGGGCGTGGCCTTCAGCATCATGCTGCTGGCGCCCAGCTGGGGCGGCATGATCAACGGCTTGCTCACGCTGCGCGGCGCCTGGGATAAAGTGCGCGAAGAGCCCGTGCTGAAATTCCTGGTAGTGGCCATTACGGCCTACGGCATGGCCACCTTCGAAGGCCCCATGCTCAGCCTGAAAAACGTAAACGCCATTGCCCACTTTACCGACTGGATTGTAGCCCACGTGCACGTAGGCGCCCTGGGCTGGAACGGCTTCCTCACCTTTGCCATGCTCTACTGGCTGTGGCCGCGTCTGTACCGCACGCCCCTGTATTCCAAGAAGCTGGCTAACACCCACTTCCTGATTGGCACCATCGGCATCCTGTTCTACGCGCTGCCCATGTACTGGGCTGGCTTTACCCAGGGCCTGATGTGGAAGCAGTTTAATGCCGAGGGCATGCTGCAGTACCCCAACTTCCTGGAAACTGTGCTGCAGATTGTACCCATGTACTACCTGCGCGGCATTGGCGGGGTGCTCTACCTAAGCGGCGTGTTCCTGATGCTGTACAACCTGGTGAAAACCGCCAAAGCCGGCTCCCTGCTGGCCGAGGAAAAAGCCCAGGCTCCTGCGCTGCTGCCTGCTGCCGAAGACCCGCATGCTGATGCCGGCCACTGGCACCGCTGGATTGAGCGCCGCCCCGTGCAAATGGCGGTGTGGGCTACCGTGGCCATCGGTATTGGTGGGGCCGTGGAGATGATTCCCACGTTCCTGATCAAGTCGAACGTGCCCACCATTGCCTCCGTGAAGCCTTATACCTCGCTGGAGCTGCAGGGCCGGGACCTCTACATCAAAGAAGGTTGCTCCAACTGCCACACCCAGATGGTGCGCCCCTTCCGCTCCGAGACCGAGCGCTACGGCGAGTACAGCAAAGCCGGCGAGTTTGTGTACGACCGTCCCTTCCTGTGGGGCAGCAAGCGCACCGGTCCCGATTTGCACCGCGTGGGCGCCAAGTACCCGCACTCCTGGCACTACAACCACATGCTGGACCCTACCAGCATGTCGCCGGGCTCTATTATGCCGCCTTACCCCTGGCTGTTTGAGAACGACATTGACTACTCCACGCTGCCCAAGAAAATTCGGGTACTCCAGAGCCTGGGCACGCCCTACCCCGCCGGCTATGACAAGCAGGCTGTGGCCGATGCCCGCCGCCAGGCCGACGGCATTGTGCAGGAGCTGAAGAAGGAGCAAATCGAAGTGAAATCGGACAAGGAAATTGTGGCCCTCATTGCTTACCTGCAGCGGCTGGGTACCGATATCAAAGTGAAGCCGGAGCAGGCGGCCGCCGCAGCCCGGTAAGGTTCGGCATCCACTCCTTCAAACTGCACTACTGCTATGTACAAGAACGTTTTGGAATCCATTACCGGCATTGAGATATACCCGCTTATCTCCTTTGTCATCTTCTTTCTCTTCTTCCTGGGCCTGCTGATTTGGGTGGTTATCGCCAACCGACAGCATCTGTACACCATGAGTCTGATGCCCCTGCTCGGCGACGACGAAGCCCCGGCCCCCCAACCCGAATCTGACGCGCTATGCTAACCAAACGCACCGTGCTGCTGACGGCCTCCGGCCTGCTCACCGGCTACCTGGCCGCCGCGCAAACGCCCGCCGCGGCACCAGCCACCTCGGGCTCCAGCATCCTGTTCTGGATGCTGCTGGGGGTGCTGGGTATTGTGCTGGTGCTCACGCTGGTTACCGGCGCCTCCCTCGCCTCGGCAGTGCACCACTCCACGGCAGCCAAAGACGCCGCCGCCCAAGACCAAAACCTCTCCACGCAGAAAGGAGCTTCTATATGCTAACTTCTAAGCTGACCTCCCGCTGGCCCCTGGCGGCCGCGCTGCTGCTGCAGGCCGGTACGACCCTGGCCCAGGCGCCGGCCGAAGCCGCCGCCCCCGCCAAACCCACCGGTGCCGACACGCAGGTGATGCTGTTCTGGTTTCTGCTGAGCACGCTGCTGCTGGTGCTGCTGGTATTTATACTGCTCTTCACCATGATAGTGGTGAAGATGAAGCCCCAGCTGCGCAGGCTCTACGAGCTGCCCACGGTGCACGACACCTGGAGCGGCAAAGTAGTGGGCCTGCTCGTCGGCGACACAGCCCTGGTAGTGGGCAAGAACAAGGACGAGCTGATGGGCCACGACTACGACGGCATCACGGAGTTCGACAACGACCTGCCGCCGTGGTGGAAGTATGGCTTCTACCTCAGCATTGTGTTTGCCTTTGCCTATATGGGCTACTACCACGTGGCCCATGCCGGGCAGCTGCAGCTGGCGGAGTACGAAACGGAAATGCGCCAGGCTACCCTGCTGGTTTCCGCCGATGCCGACGACCCCAACAAGCTGACCACCTACACGCCCCTGAAAACCCCCGCCGACCTGGATGCGGGTAAAACCATCTTCGCCACCAACTGCGCGCCCTGCCACGGCGCCAGTGCCGAGGGCAAAGTAGGCCCCAACCTCACCGACGAATTCTGGCTGCATGGCGGCGATATCAACCACGTGTACAAAACCATCAAGTTCGGCGTCACCAGCAAAGGCATGGTGGCCTGGAAGGGCAAGCTGGCCAGCAAGCAGATTCTGCAGGTGTCTTCTTACATCGAAAGCTTAAAAGGCTCGAAACCCGCAGGCGCCAAAGAGCCTCAGGGCGAGAAGGAGCTGTAATCCGGGCTGTCTGCCCGCACCCGTTATTCACCGTTCAGGCGCCACTGCCCCCAGCTTGCGCCACCTGCCATGTCCGTTACCACTTTTCAACCCAACGACGACTTTCGCGACACCATCTCCACGGTAGATGCGGAGGGCAAGCGTGTGTGGCTGTATCCGAAGAAGCCCAGCGGCCCGCTGTACCGCGCCCGCAAGTGGATTAGCTACGGACTGCTGGCGCTGCTGTTTGTGGGCCCCTGGCTGCGCTTCCGGGAGCTGCCGCTGCTGATGCTGAACCTGCCCGAGCGGAAGTTCATCATCTTCGGGCAGATCTTCTGGCCCCAGGATTTCTTTATTCTGCTGGTGGGCGCGCTGGCGTTTCTGCTATTCATTATCCTGTTTACCATCGTGTACGGCCGCATTTTCTGCGGCTGGGTGTGTCCCCAGACTATCTTCCTGGAGTTTGTTTTCCGGCGCATAGAGTACTGGCTGGAGGGCGATTCTCCCCAGCAGAAAGCTCTGGACCGCGCCGACTGGACCTGGAACAAAATCTGGCGCAAAACTACCAAGCACGCGCTGTTTCTGCTGATTTCGTTTCTGATTGCCAACACCTTTCTGGCCTACATCATTGGGTCTGATGCGTTGGTGAAGATCATTACCGATCCGCTGACGGCGCACCTGGGCGGCCTTACTTCCATGGTGGTGTTCACGGGCGTGTTCTACTCGGTGTTTGCGCGGTTCCGGGAGCAGGTGTGCACCATTGCCTGCCCCTACGGTCGCCTGCAGGGCGTGCTGCTGGATAAAGACAGCCTGGTAGTAGCCTACGATTACAAGCGGGGCGAGCCCCGCGAGAAGCTGCGCAAAAACCAGGAGCGTACCGCCGGCGACTGTATCGACTGCTACCAGTGCGTGCAGGTTTGCCCCACCGGCATTGATATCCGCAACGGCGCCCAGCAACTGGAATGCACCAACTGCACCGCCTGCATCGATGCCTGCAACAACATCATGGCCATGGTGGACCTGCCGAAAGGGCTGATCCGTCACGCCTCGGAAAACGACATTGCCAATGGTACTAAGTTCCGCCTCACGGGGCGCATGAAGGCGCTGTCGGGGGTGCTGGTGCTGTTGCTGGCGGGCCTCACGTTTCTGCTGGTTTCGCGCTCCAACGTGGAGGCCACGGTGCTGCGCACGCCGGGCCAGCTGTTCCAGAAAACCGAGCGGGGCACCATTTCCAACCTGTACAATATCTCCGTCATCAACAAAACCAACCACCCGTACCCCATCACCCTGAAAGTGCTGGAACCCGCCGGCGGCACCATTGCGCTGGTGGGTAAAGACGGCCTCACGCTGCCGGCCCAGGGCCTGACGGAAGGGGTATTTTTTGCCGAGCTGCCGAAGTCGGCGCTGCACGCTACCAACCAGAAAATCCGCATCGGCGTGTTCAGCGGTGGCCAGCTCATTACGGAAACCAACACCAAGTTTCTGGGGCCACCGCAGTAAGTAAGGCTGCTGAAACACAATAGCAGCCCGTCATGCAGAGCTGAAAGCGAAGCATCTCGCTTGCTGACGTTGCCCCAGTAATTACCACACTAGCGAGATGCTTCGGCTACGCCTCTGCATGACACTTGCTACTGCTTAAGCATATTTCTCATGGTTACTCCAACCTCTCCTCAAAAGCGCACCATCTGGCCCTACGCCATTATTGCGGCCTTCGTGCTTTTTGCCGGCTACATTGGCTATATGGTGCAGCAGGCCATGCGCACCAACGTAGACCTGGTCAGCACCGACTACTACGAGCAGGAGCTGGCCTACCAGCAGCGTATGGAATCGGTGGCGCGCACGGCGGCCCTGCCCGCGCCGGTACAGGTGGCCTACGATGCCGCTGCCCAGCGCATCACGCTGGAGCTGCCGGCAGCGTTGGCGCAGCAAACGGTGCAAGGCACGCTGCACTTCTTCCGGCCTTCTGATCAGAAGCTGGACTTCCGGTTGCCCTTCACGCCCGCGGGCACGCCGGCCCGGCAGCAGCTGAGCACCAGCAAGCTGCAGCCCGGCCTGTGGCGGCTGCGGGTAGAGTTTACGGCCGGTGGTCAGCAGTATTTCCTGGAGAAGGAGCTTTCCATCTGACCACTCCCTGGCTTTGCCGCTTAATCCGCGGCGGCACCTTTTTCTTATCGGCGGCCCACCGGGCCGCGCATCTCACGCCCTGCTTATGAAACGCCTTCTTCCTGTTCTGGGTCTGCTGCTGGCTTCCTGCGGAGATGTCAAGAATCCTAACGGCATGCCCGACCAGCCCACCGGTCCGGCAACGGTGAAGGTCCTGCCATCCCGGCCGGCCAAACCCGACCCGGCCGCGGCTAAAACCGAAAACGCCGTGATGCCCTCCGACACCTCCCTGACCGGAGCCTGGCTGATGCTGGACGGCGCCCTGCGCGGCCACGATGCCCAGGTGCTGAACCTGCTGATGGACCCGGAATACGGCCTCTGGATTCTGGAAAAGGCCGGCAACACGCCGCTGGTCACCCGGGTGGCCAACGTGAGCAACTTCCGCAGCCAGAAACAGCAGCCGATTTTCAACCTGGAAAAAACCCTGATGACCTGCGCCGCGCCCAAGGCCGTGAATAAACTGCCCACGGCCACTTGTCCGGCCGGCACTTTTTCCACCGAAGGCTGCTTTAGCGGGCCCGCCACCGGGTTTCGGGCGCTCAACTTCTGGCCGCAGGCGGCCCTTAAGGGCGGTACCCGGCAGCAGGGACAGGCCGCGCAGGGGCGCGCCATGGCCTCGGTGCTGCAAACGCGCACCGGCTACCAGTACCACTTCTCCAAATCGGCGGGGGCTGGTGGGCGCTGGCGGCTGGTGTTCATTGATATGCGGGGCGCCTGCCAATAACAGGCGGCTTCACCTCATCGTTTCTTCATTAGCTCGCTTTTTGTCATGCTCTGGGCTGGTTTCTTATTCGGGTTGCTGGGTAGCTTTCACTGCGTAGGCATGTGCGGGGCTATTGCGCTGGCACTGCCGGGCAAGGACAACCCCGTGGGCTGGCGCTATGTGCGGGGCCGCGTGCTCTACAATCTGGGCCGCGTAACAACCTACTCCCTGCTGGGTGCCCTGGCCGGCGTGGTGGGGCAGAGCCTGCGCCTGGCCGGTTGGCAGCAGGGACTATCCATTGCCTCTGGCCTGCTGATTCTGCTGCTGGTAGTCGTGCCGGAGCGCTACACCGGCCGCGTGGCCGATTTTCTGGGGTTGAGCCGGGTACTGGCCGCCGTGAGAAACCGGCTGATGTACTACTTCCAGCAGCCCACCGCCCGCGCCCTCTACACCACCGGCCTGCTGAACGGCCTGCTTCCCTGCGGTATGGTGTATCTGGCTTTGGCCGGGGCCATCAGCGCGCCGGGTGTGCCGGGCGCTATGCTGTATATGGCTCTGTTTGGCCTGGGTACGGTGCCCCTCATGCTGGCTCTTTCCTTAACGGGCCGACTGGTGCCGCTACTGTGGCGCGCCCGGCTGCGGGCGGCGGTGCCGGTAGGCGCTACGCTCATGGCCGCCCTGTTTATTCTGCGCGGACTGGGGCTGGGAATTCCCTATGTAAGCCCGGCACTCAGCCAACCTACTGCCACCGTCACTGCCACTGCTACCGCGCAGCCCCTCACCGTGCACGAGTGCCGGTAGCCTTTTTCGTTTTTCTCTTCGTCGATTTTCGGGCCTGAAATCTCCTTCCCATGAAAACTATTCTCATTCCCCTGACGCTCACGGCCTCCGACGAATATGCGCTGGCCTACGCCAACAAGCTGGCCGTGCGGTGGCGCGCCAACCTGGTGCTGCTCTACTGCCAGCCCGGCCCCGCGCTTTCCTCTACCGACGAAGATGCCCTGCTCACCCGCATGCAAAACCACGTGGAGCGCATGCGCTACCAGCAGCTGGTGCGCCAGGATGCCCGCCGCCTGCACTACCACTTCCGGGCGCTGGCCGGCTCCCTGCCCGAGCATATTGCCGAGGTAGTAAGCCAGAACGCCGCCGATTTGGTGGTGATGAGCCTGGAACAAACGCATTGCCCCGCCCAGGCCATGACGGACAACCACCCGGTGCGCGTAAGCTCCCTGGTGCGCTGCCCCGTGCTGGTGGTGCCACCCGGCCGCCGGCCCCTGCCTACGCGCCTGGTGTTTGCTACTGATTTCACCCAGCTGAGCCTCAGTGCGCTGCCGCGGCTCTCAGCCCTGGCCGATGCCCTGCCCGGGCAGATGGAGCTGGTGCAGATATATGGCCGGGAGCAGCGCCAGAATCTGGTGGGCTTTAAGCGGGCGCTGGCCGCCAGCCGCCGCCAGCTTACGTGGCCCCAGGTGAATGTGCAGCTGCTGGAAGACGATGATATGGTGGAGGGCATCAGTGAGTACTGCGCCCACGTGCAGGCCCAGCTGCTGATTCTGTCTCCTACTGATGAGGCCCAGCTCTGCCGCTTTTTCGACACCTGCCATACCACCACGCTGGCCTACCATCAGCAGATTCCGGTGCTGCTGCTGCGCCCCACGGCTGCTATGCCCGCGGTGCATTGCTGCGCCCGCTGCGCTTCCCGCATGGCCCTGCCCGACATGCACACCACTATTCCGCTCTCCGCCGCCGGGTTTTCGCTGGACTAACAGGGCATCAGGCTACCCGGGAGGCTGCCAGCGGACGCACGGGGACCTTTCGGCGGCCGCCTAATACTACCAGCACTACGGCAATGACAATCAGCGCGGCCCCGCCCAGCATCTGGGCGTTTAGGGTTTCGCCCGCAAAAGCCCAGCCCAGCAGCACGGCCACCACGGGGTTCACAAAGGCGTAAGTGCCGGCCAGCGCGGGCTCTACGTGGCGCAGCAGCCAGATGTAAGCTGTGAAGGCCACAACGGAGCCAAACGTAACCAGGTAGGCGTAGGCTATCCAGGACTTGGTGGTGATGGCAGCCACGTGAAAGCCCGTGGCCTCACCGCGCAGTAAACCCACCACAATCATGGCTAGGCCGCCGCATAGCATCTGCATCCCGCCCGACACAAAAGGGGAGGAGGCCGGCTGCTTTTTCTTGGAGTAGAGCGAGCCAATGGCCCACACCAGCGCGGCCGTGAGCACGCAGGCAATGCCAATACCCTCGTGGCCGGGAATAGCTACGTGCGAGGCGCCGGGCGTACGCGCCAGCAGATACACGCCGGCCAGTCCGCAGCCCAGGCCCAGCGTAACCCAGGCCGTGGGCCTTGCCGAAATACCGCTCAGCCAGCCCAACAGGGCCAGAAACATGGGCACCGTGGCCACCAGCAGCGCCGCCAGCCCCGTGGGAATATACTGCTCGCCCAGGGTTACGCCGCCGTTGCCGAAGCCCAGCAGGCACACCCCGATAACCACGGCGTGCAGCCAGCCTTGGGCGGTGGGAGCGGGGGCGCCGCGCAGCCGCATAAAGCTGTAGAGCAGCGCGCCGGCCAGGGCATAGCGCGAGCCGGCCATCAGCAGGGGCGGAATGGAATCAATAGCGAAGCGGATGCCCAGGTAGGTAGAGCCCCAGATGATATAAAGGGCGGCAAAAGCCAGTATAAAGGAGGCGCGAGCCGGACGAGACATAACGGAAGGACAGAGTTCAGCGCAAACCTACACCAGAATACCCGGCAGGTTGCGCCGGAATCTTGCGGAAATTCCTGTGGCCGGAATAATCGGCCGCAACGTGGACTGATGGTTGGGGTCTTTGGCCGAAGCCTTACCTTGTTACGCTTTCCGCACCCCGTTTTTTTCTTATGCGCCGAAATCTTCGCCTGCTCACTATTCTGCTGCTGAGCCTGACTGCCACTGCCCAGGCCCAGCTGATGCAGCCCAAAACCACCTTTACCCGCGCCGACTCGCTGCGGGGGCAACTCACGCCCCTGCGCACCTGCTACGACATCAACTACTACCATCTGGATGTGAAGCTGGACGTGGAAAAGCGCGCCCTCAGCGGCTCCAACCAGTTCCGCTTCACGGCCACCCAGGATTTCACCCGCCTGCAGTTTGATTTGTTCGATAACCTGAAAGTGGAGAAGGTAGACTACCACGGGCAGTCGGTGCCGTTTACGCGGGAGGCCAATGCGGTATTCGTAACGTTTCCGCAGCCCATCAGGCAGGGTACGAAGGATGAGTTCCGGGTGTATTACTCAGGGCAGCCTATTGTGGCCAAAAAAGCGCCCTGGGATGGGGGGCTGGTGTTTACCAAGGATGCCAAAGGCAAGCCATGGGTGGCCTCTGCCTGCCAGGGCATGGGCGCCAGTGTGTGGTGGCCCACCAAAGACCACCAAGCCGATGAGGTGGATTCCATGCTCATTAGCATCTCGGTGCCCAAGGGCCTGAAAGATGTTTCCAACGGCCGCCTGCGCAAAGTAACCAAGCTGAAAGGCGGCTACACGCGCTACGACTGGTTTGTCTCGAACCCCATCAACAACTACGATGTGGCCCTGAACGTGGGCGACTACCAGCATTTCGCCGACACCTTCGACGGTGAGAAAGGCAAGCTCACGCTGGACTACTGGGTGCTGCCCGAAAACCTGAGCAAAGCCAAAACTCACTTTGCTGCCAACGTAAAGCCCATGCTGAAGTCGTTTGAGTACTGGTTTGGGCCGTACCCGTTTTATGAGGATGGCTACAAGCTGGTGGAAGCGCCGCACCTGGGCATGGAGCACCAAAGCGCCGTGGCCTACGGCAACAAGTACCAGAACGGCTACCTGGGCACCGACCGGTCTGACACGGGCCAGGGCCTGAAGTGGGACTACATCATCATCCACGAAAGCGGCCATGAGTGGTTCGGCAACAACATCACCACCAAGGACATTGCCGATATGTGGGTGCATGAGGGCTTCACCACTTACACCGAAGCCATGTTTGTGGAAAGCAACGCTGGCCCGGCCATTGCAGCCGATTATATCCACGGCACCCGCAAATGGATTCAAAACGACCAGCCTATTATCGGGCCGTATGAGGTAAACAAAGAAGGCTCCGGCGACATGTACCCCAAAGGTGCCGCCATGCTGCATATGCTGCGCCTCACGGTGAACGATGACGCGAAGTGGCGTCAGATTCTGCGCGGCCTGGGTCAGCAGTTCTATCACCAGACCGTCACCACCGAGCAGATCATCAACTACATCAATCAGCAGAGCGGCCAGAACCTCACGCCCATCTTCGACCAGTACCTGCGCCACCCCAACATTCCTACCCTAGAAGTGCGCTTCACCCCCGATGGCAAAACCCTGGCCCGCTGGATTGCTGACGAGCCTGCCTTTGATATGCCGGTGCGCCTGCGCGCCAAAGGCGGCGAATACCAGCGCGTAAAGCTCACCCGCAAATTCCAACCGATTGACGTGCCCGGCCTCACCAAAGACAACCTGGAAGTAGACACCCAGAACTACTACATCGGCACGCTGGTAGAGTAGGGAATAAATCAGTCTAAGAATTCCAGAAAGCTAAAAAGCTAGTTCCCCTCCTCAGATAAGGAGGGGTTAGGGGTGGTTGACCAGTCGTTGTTACCCAAAACGTCATGCTGAGCGGAGCCGAAGCATCTCGCTAGTGTGGTAAACCCTTACAAAGCGGTAGAGATGCTTCGGCTCCGCTCAGCATGACAGTTACTTTGGCAACATCAGCACGCGAGATACTTCGGCTGCGCTCAGCATGACACATTGTTGATGCAAATTGGGTCGGGCTTCGTTCAACCAAACAACGCCTTTTACCACCCCGGCCTGCGGCCACCCCTCCTTAAAAAAGGAGGGGAGCTAACTTCCGGCGTTAAATTCCGGTTTCATCCAAGCGCACCACCGATTCATCCGTACCTTCGCGCCCGTTGATTTCCACCGAACTCACCCGCTGAATATGAACCAATACGACGTTACCGTTATCGGCTCCGGCCCGGGCGGTTATGTGGCAGCTATCCGCTGCTCCCAGCTCGGCCTCAAAACGGCCCTTATTGAGAAGTACGACACCCTGGGCGGCACCTGCCTCAACGTGGGCTGCATTCCCAGCAAAGCCCTGCTCGATAGCACGGAGCACTACCACAATGCCCATACTACCTTCAAGGAGCATGGCATTGAGCTGAGCGACCTGCAGATCAACATGAACCAGCTCATCGACCGTAAAAACGGCGTGGTGAAGGCCAATACCGACGGCATTCAGTTTCTGATGAAGAAGAACAAAATCGACGTCATTCATGGCGTAGGTTCGTTCGTGGACAAAAACCACATCAAAATTCAGCCCACCGCGGGCGGCGAGGAGCAGCAGATTGAGACCAAAAACGTCATCATTGCTACCGGCTCCAAGCCCACCGTGCTGCCCTTTATTGCGCAGGATAAGGAGCGCATCATCACCAGCACCGAGGCCCTGAACATCCGGGAAGTGCCCAAGCACATGATTGTGATTGGCGGCGGCGTAATCGGGCTGGAAATGGCTTCCGTATACGCCCGCCTTGGCGCCAAAGTATCGGTGGTGGAGTTCATGGACTCGCTGATTCCGACTATGGACCGCGCCCTGGGCAAAGAGCTGAAGCGCATCCTGGGCAAAATCGGCATTCAGTTCTTCCTGAGCCACAAAGTAACCGGCGCTACCCGCGAGGGCGACGCCGTGACGGTAACCGCAACCAACCCGAAAGGCGAGGAAGTGAAGTTTGAAGGCGACTACTGCCTGGTAGCCGTGGGCCGCGTGCCCTACACCGCCGGCCTGAACCTGGAAGCCGCTGGCGTGCAGATGGAAGAGCGCGGCCGCATTAAGGTAGACGAGCACCTGCAAACCAGCGTGCCCGGCATCTACGCCATCGGCGACGTGATTCGGGGGGCTATGCTGGCGCACAAGGCCGAGGAAGAAGGCGTGTTTGTGGCCGAAACCATTGCGGGCCAGAAGCCGCACATCAACTACCTGCTCATCCCCGGCGTGGTGTACACCTGGCCGGAAGTAGCCGGCGTGGGCTACACCGAAGAGCAGCTGAAGGAAATGGGCAAAGCTTACAAAACCGGCAACTTCCCCTTCCGCGCCTCGGGCCGCGCCCGCGCCTCCATGGACCTCGACGGCTTCGTGAAAGTGCTGGCCGACAAGGAAACCGACGAAATCCTGGGTGTGCACATGATTGGCCCGCGCATCGCCGACCTCATTGCCGAAGCCGTAACGGCCATGGAGTTCCGCGCCTCCGCCGAGGACGTAGCTCGCATGAGCCACGCCCACCCCACCTACGCCGAAGCCATGAAGGAAGCGTGCTTAGCTGCGACGGATAACCGGGCCATCCACATGTAATGCTTGCGCTGAAAGACGGTAGAATAAAAAAAGAGGCTGATGCTCCCAGAGCATCAGCCTCTTTTTTTATTCTAAGCATTTGACTATAGGATATAGAACTTGGTCTTATATAGATAAGATTTTTGTCTTTAAATCATCTAAGGAGTCAAGGTCACAGGTTTTCGCCAGTCTAATCCTTAATGATTCCCACTTTAAATTATAGGACTCTTTGCCTTTTAGTTTCTTGAATCTGAAAGTTAATAGGGGTAGAATATAGTCTTTAGCTGATACTATGGTAATTAATGATTTAATATTAGGTGGCCATTTTTGTCTTTTTTCATATATTGATTCATTGTAGATATTTTCACCTAGAGAAGTAATAATTTCATCTCTTAGTTCTTGGATTCTGTCTTCTATTTTTTTATTATCTAAAACTGTGATGCCTCTATGTTGTTTGCAAAAACCTCCTACGGATGTTGAAACAGTTTTTATTCCCATTTTATGCTCATGTGTGATAGAATAGTGGAGAAAAAGTTCTAATAAAGGGTTGGTTATTCCTTTGAGCCAGTTATCAAATACAAGCTGTTTCTTTATATCTTCTTTGTCTAAAACTATATTATCATAAAGAGTTTCTATGATTCCTGTTTCTTCAAGCAAAAAGTTTTCTATGCAATACCTGCTTAGTACGTGAAGATACTTTAAGTCTTTTCTATTGTTATCGAAGATTAAATCCAGATCCCCATCAGTTACATAGATTCTTTTTCTTTTTCTGTCATATTGATCGTTCTCGCAAGCTTTGATAAGCTCTGTTTTGCATTTGCAAGAAATTATTTTGCTTATTTTTTTACTGCTTAATAATCTTGAAAACAAAGTTTTGTAAAACTCCTCATCATTGGAGTCTTCGATGAAAATATCGACATCATTGCTTGATTTAAAAAACAAAGCAATTGTTGGAATTACGGAGCTTTTATACCTAAGCATATTCCACTTCACTTGTTAAATCAACGCAATAAATTTCGTTTTCAACACTGCCTACAATGCTTGGTGAATGAGTAGCTAGTATAAATTGGGTTTCAGGACTGGCTTCCTTAATTGTTTGAACAAATATTTCTTGCCATCCCAGATGTAGGCTTAGCTCAGGTTCATCTATTATGAAAATTTCCCTTTTTTCGCCGAAGATGAGTTGGGCTAACATTATTATTACTTGCTTTTCTCCTGATGATAGTTTGAAAATGCTATTTTGTGTTTTATTAGGTAGTTCTATTTCAATTTCTCCATTTTTTTTGATAGACAACTTTTTGTTGTTTTCATCAAAATATTTATTAGCTAGTGTTTCAAATGCTATAAACTTGCGATAATGATTTACAATTTCGTTTTGCGCATCCTCATATATTGAAATGATACTGTCTATTCTTTGTAGCTGAGGAATATTAATAAACCATTGACTTAATTTACTCATAAATGCATTTGAGTTTTTGCCGGGTTTTTGATTTTTATCTCTCTCTTCCGCTAATTCTTTCTGTATAGTATCAAGTTTGTCAAAATAAGTAATTATTTTCGATTCCAAATCAGGTATTTCAAAATTCTTTGACGCTTCAATTATTTTATTTTTTCTATCTATTATACTTGTATCTGTTTTTATATTAAATGCTGCGGTGTCATTGTGTTGAATTATTTCGAAAGAGGAATTTATGATTTTATTTTTTAATGAACTTCCTATTTCGGATTGTATTTGTGAATACTCTAAAAAAGATGTTTTAATTAGATTTTCAATTTCTATTAAGCTTTCATATAGGTTTCCCTTAATATCATTTGTATAATCTCTATCTCTCATAAATGAGTCTATATTTAACAGATCTATTTCCGAGCCTTGATGTATACGTCTATCTAAACCTAAAAATATTGGAGTGGCTAGCTCTCTTATTTTCTTTACTGCTTCTAGCTCGATAAAGTGTGTTTCATATCGGGCATATCTATTTATTATTTGCCTAACTTCGAACCGACTTACATCACTAGATTGAATAACTGGTAAGTCTTGCACTTTTACAGTGCTTGTTGTTGATTTAAATTTATCTTTTTTATATGTGATGCTGAGCTTTATTTTGTCTAAATCAATGTATTCAGATCTTATGTTAACAGTTTCTTCATTTAAGTCGCAGGTTATTTCGGCAAATTTATATTTGATTTGTGTGAGATTTATCCAACTTGGGCTTAATAACCCAAGTATTAATTTTATAGCAGTAGTTTTCCCGGCTCCATTGATTCCAATCAAAAAAGTAAGGGAGTCATTGAAATTAATATTAAAGTCAAGGTATCCATTGACTTTTTCTGCATTAAATTGTTTTATTCTCATTTTATTTAGGGTTTTTGAAAAAAAATATGTTTCGTTTTTTTACTCAATTTTAATTGAATTTTATTGCTTGTGTAGTGAAATATTTTTCATGATATGCTTTTATGTATTTTAATTAAAAAACTAATGAATTGCAATTGGGTAGTAGGTAATGTTTTGCAGTGGTAAAATTATTTGTTATTAATAAAACCCTTATATGCATACTGAAACTCTCACTAATAATATGGAATAGAAGACTTAAGTTGCTGCGGTGGTGATTGTGTTAGTAGATACTATATATTTTATAGAATAGAGTTGAACAAGTTTATCCGTTAGGCATTGAGAGGAGCAAACGTCCCTTACGTCTTCTGCACCAGCTTAAACCCGTCCTTCGTCACCTGGTACTGCTGACCCTGAATGGTGATGGTTTCGCCTTCCAGCAGCTTGCTTAAATCCATGATGTCGGCCTCGATGGTGTGCAGGGAGAAGCCGTGCTTGCGGGCCAGGGCGAGGTAGCGCGGGTTGATGTAGTCGTGCACTCCGCACAGAATAATGCGCACGTGGGCCGTGGTGTTTTTGAGGAGCTTGGCGTCGCGGGGGAAGGTGTAGTTATCTGCAATCAGGATAATGTCGGTGGAGTTGGCGGCCGGGGTGAGCTGTTGGGCATAGAGCAGGGCTTCGGCGTCGTTTTCGGGTGCGTCGCCCCCGCCGCCGGCTTTCATGGCTTCAATCAGCTTGTTTTTGATGGGCTCGTAGCTGTCGGTTTTTACCTGGTAGAGGCCGCCGGTTTTGCCCACGCGCTTGTTCTTGTCGGGCTGGTCGTCGCCATCGTTAAAGAACACAAAGGTTTTCTTTTCTTCGAGGGCGCTGAGCTGCAGCCAGGCCAGCAAATCGTAGGTGTAGGGGAACATGCTGCCGGTTACGTCCGTCACCACCACTTCCTTGCTCCACTCGGGGTGGCGCTGCATCACGCGGGAAACCACGTTGGCATCGGGCGGCAGGGGTGGTTCCTGGGCGGCGGTATCGGCAGAGGCCAGCAGCTCGCCGGCTTTGGTAATGCGCGCCTCGCAGTAGTCGTGCTTGTGCTGGGGGTTCTTGTGTTTCAGAAACACGCGGTACAGCCGCGCCACCGAATCGGGCAGGGAAAAGTTAGTGATGCCCACATCGGGCTGCCCCACCAGCTGCAGCGGCCCCATGGGCAGGCGCACGGCCCCCTTCACAATAAACGGAAACTGGCGGCGGTTGATGGGGAAGCCCGAGGCAAATACCACGCTCTTGCGGATGGCCTCCTCCAGCTCAGAGGTGCAGAAGGGCTTGCTGGTGGGCTGCACCTGCACGCTCTGGGTTTTGCCGCTGGCATCCACCGTCATCTGAAACTTCACAATTTGGGGGGTGCGCTGCGGGCATTTGTAGGCCCGGCGCAGGTTGAGGGCCATCTGGCGGTTGGTGAAGCGGCTCAGGGGCAGGTTGCAGGCCACTGCTTTGCCCTGGCTCTTTTTGGTGGCCTTGGGGCGCTTCTTTTCCAGCAGACGCAGCTTGCGCGTGAGGCTGTCCAGGTCGGCGCGGCTGGTGGCGGCGGTGGCGTGCTTACTGACATACACCACAAACCCGTGGAAGAACGGCTGGCAGGCGGCGGGGCTGTTGCAGCCGGTTTGCTCTACCAGCGTCCAGGTCACGGACTCGTCCTGCAGCAAGCCCGGCACCCCGGCGGCCAGGTTGCGGATGCGGCTCAGGTTAAGCTGCCGCTGATTGAAAGTGGGGTTGAGGCGGAAGGCCGTGTACACCAGATCTACGCGCACAATGTGCCGCTCCTGCAGGCGCAGGGCCTTTAAATCGGCCCCCGAAAAGGTAGAAGGTAGTTCCAGTGCCTCCAGGTCCGGCAGCGGCTGGTAGCGCGCCGTGCGGTAGGCATTCAGCTGGTCGTAGAAGCTGTTTAGCTCCGTTTCCGTAGGAGCTGTTTGCGCGAAGCTGGCGCTGGAGAAGAAGAGGAAAATAAACCCACTGAGAAACGCCCGAACTAATACAGAGAACATAGAATAAGATAATAAACGCAACAGAGTGCAAACTACGGATTTGCTGGGAAGCGCTTGAGTTATTTTTAGAATAGCTGTTACTATTGAAATCAAGCATCACGAACCAAGCATTACAAACCACCGGTCATAAATCACCGGTCACAAACCCTCACGTCAAAACCACCCGTTACAAACCACCGGTCCTTACCTACCGGTCATGCTGAGCTTGTCGAAGCATCTCTCCCGCTTCGCCTGTCATCCTGAGCAAAGCGAAGGACCTTCTCACGTTAGCACGAGTCGTTGTGACGCTTGTCTTTTAGCGGTGAGAAGGTCCTTCGCTTTGCTCAGGATGACAGATAGGGTGGTGTACCCTTGCCTTACAACGAAGCTGGCAACCATTACGGAGGCAGCGCCTCGAGCAGGGCTACCTGGAGAAAGTAAGCTTTTAAAGAAAAGGTAGTGCCTAACTAAGGCCATGTGGAAACCTTGTGGGCAGGGCTTGCGAATACGCCACTATGGGCAAGCGCAAAAAGAAGAACTCGAAAGACAACGGCTTTTCCGACGATATCATTGACGGGGCCGCCTTATCCATTAAGCGGTTCCGGAAAGTGACTGATGAAATTGCCAAGCTAAGCACCGGCCAGAAGCTGGTGGGCAGTCTGGCTTTGCTGGCCGCCGGCTACCTGTATTATGACAAGCTAAAACGCGAGGGCGGGCAGATAACCTACCATGGCTTCACTATTCCGTTGCCGCAGCTGGCCGCAGCCAAAGAGGCGGCCACAACGGAGGAAATAGATGCCGAAGTGGTGAGTCCTCCCCATGGGGCTTCCGCTCACAAAGGCCGGAAAAGCCCCAAAGCCGCAAAACCGCGCCCCGACTTCGGCCGCAAGCCCGCCGCCAGTCCTGATGACGAATAACGGCCGGCAGCCGCCTATGCGTTTGTGCCACGCTGCTCACTAAGCTGCAGGAAGTATTCCTGGTGCGGCAACCTTCGCCACCAGAATTGCGGATACCTCCCTGCGGTTGCTGCTCCTATCAAAACCTCACTATTCCTTTATCGACCTAAGCCATGAAAAAGAAGAACAAGACCAACGCCAGCGTAAAAACCAAGGCTGCGCCTAAAGCGGGGAAAAAGAAGTCCCTGTTGAGCGGGGCCGCCAAATCCCTGAAGAAGCTGACCAAGGGTGGGGTCAAAATGAGCACCACGCAGAAAGTAGCCGGCGGCGCCGCCCTGGTAGCGCTGGGCCTGGGCTACTTAGCCAAGCGCCGCAAGGATGCCGCCAAGCCGGTTAACACCTCTTCTGATGCCACGGCGGCAGAAGATAATCTGGCCGCTCTGGAAGGCGTGGGCAAAAAGACCACGAAAGGCCACGCCAGCACCAGCGCCTCCTAGGCGGGTATAGTCAGTCCAGACTCCTGGTCGGCATTCAACCGTCATGCAGAGCTGAAAGCGAAGCATCTCGCGTGCTGATGTTGTTGGGAAAAAGCACGTCCTAAAAAGAACCGGTCATGCTGAGCCTGCCGAAGCATCTCGCTCGCTTCGCCTGTCATCCTGAGCAAAGCGAAGGACCTTCTCACGCTAGAACGAGTCGTTGTTACGATGGTCGTTCAGCCGTGAGAAGGTCCTTCGCTTTGCTCAGGATGACAGATAGTATGGCAACATCAGCACGCTAGATGTCTTGATCCTGGCTTGATGCGCCACATGCTCGACATGACACTTTCTGCTGAATGTATGGCGTCTTTCTGCTGACGTTCATACATCCTGGACTAACTACCTGATAAAAAAAGCCGGGTGGGAAGCGCAGCGGGTCAGACCGACCCGCCACGCTTCCCACCCGGCTTTTTCCTGGATATTCAAGCCCAAAGGGCGCGTAAAATCCGCGCCCTTGCTGATAAGGTTATTCCGTAGCAGTGGGCTTAACTCCCCAGCGCTTCTCGCGCCAGGCTTGCTGCTGCTCGGCATCCAGATACGTCCAGGCTACCAGGCGGCTGACTTTCTGGCCCTGCGTCATGGTAATGGTGCGCACCTCTACGGCCCCCAGCTTTTTCAGCGACTTATACAGGCCGGGCAGGGTTTCCTTTTTAGATACCAGCGTGGTAAACCAGAAGCACTTGGTGCGGAACAGGGCGCTGTCTTCGGCCATGCGCCACAGGAAGGTGGCCTCGCCGCCCGGGTACCACAGCTCGTTCGACTGGCCCCCGAAGTTGGGCTCGGGCTTGGGCGTGCTTTTGCCGGTGCCCAGGTTGTGTTCCTTGCGTCGGGTAGCCGCTTCGGCCTCGGCCTGCGAGCCATGAAACGGCGGGTTGCACATGGTCAGGTCGTACACCTCGTTGGGCTTTATTATCCCGTCGAAAATATCGTTGGGCACGGGTTGGTGGCGTATCTCCACTGCTCCGCTGAGGGAGGGGTTACTGGCCACAATCTGCTTGGCCATGCGCACGGCCACCGGGTCTACATCGGCGCCCACAAACTTCCAGCCGTACTCCCGGTGCCCAATGATGGGGTAAATGCAGTTGGCGCCCATACCCACATCCAGCACCCGAATGCTTTTGCCGGTAGGCACCACGCCCTCGTTGGAAGAGCCCAGCAGGTCGGCCAGATAATGGACGTAGTTGGCGCGGCCGGGAATGGGCGGCGTGAGGTAGCCCGCCGGAATATCCCAGTGCTGAATGCCGTAGAACTGCTTCAGCAGCGCCTTGTTCAGTGCCTTCACCGCCTCCGGGTTGGCAAAGTCGATGCTCTCGTCGTTGTATTGATTGACCGCTACAAAGGCCGCCAGATCAGGATTGTTTTGGATGAGCTGCGGGAAATCGTAGCGGTTGCGGTGGCGGTTGCGGGGGTGCAGGTTCTCTTTCTCGGTGGAGTGGTCCTTGGGTGCTTGGCTCATGGGGCAGGGTAGCGGCACCTGGCGGCGCCGCTGAGTGGCTGATGTGGGGTTGGTGGTGCGGGGCCGGCAGGGCAGGCGGGAAAGGCCCGGAAGACTCTCCGCGGCGGGGCACCGGCTCAAAGGTACCCATACTTCAGGCAACCCCTGCCGCCCTTCATACAGCCGGCCTATAAAAGCAGCGGCCGCTCCCGGAGCGGCCGCTGCTTTTACAGATGTTATGCCTTTGGCGGATACGTGGTTCTGACGCGCGGTTTAGGCCGGCCGTTCTGCTTGTTACGCACCAGCAGCGCGGCAGCCCCCACCGCTCCGGCTATCAGCGCCGTGGTTACCCACGGGCTAACCACCGGCGGCGGTACCGAGCGCACGCCGGTTTCATCGGCGGTGGCGGGATGGTCTACATAGCGGCCGTGGGCAGGCACTGCCTTCTCACGGAAATGCTCGGCCAAATCCTGCAGCTGCTGGCGCAGCTCTTCGCCAAACATGGGAATGCCGTGGCCGGTAGCGGCTACTTCGGGGTTCAGGCGGGCCAGCGCCTCTACCGAGGTGCGGGCCTGTTCCCAGTCAGGGGTGAAATAGGCGGGTGGGCCGTGCACTTCCTGCTTCTGGCTCCAGGTAGCCAGCACCGATTCTCCTTCTACCGTCACGAAGGCGTCGCCGGCCAGCAGGGTGCGGTCGGCTTCGCGGAAAAAGGAAACGTGGCCGGGCGTATGGCCGGGCGTATGCACCCAGCGCCAGCCCGGCAGGTGGGGCACCGTGCCATCCTCAGGCAGCGCCTGCACCCGGTTGCCCAGGTTCAGGGGCTTTTTGGGGTAGAGGAAAGACATAGCCGACATGCCGCCGCCCACGGTGGGGTCGGGGCTGGGGTAGGAAGAGCGGCCGGTGAGGTAAGGCAGCTCCAGCGGGTGGGCATACACCGTTACCTCGGGCCAGGCCTCCAGCAAGGAGGGCAGCGCACTCACATGGTCGAAGTGGCCGTGGGTAAGCACAATGGCCTGCGGGGGCGAGTCGGGGCCGAACAGTTCCGCGGCGTGCTGCCGGATTTTATCGGCGGAGGCGGGCAGGCCGGCATCTACCAGCACCCAGGGCGCGCCGGTTGCCTCCTGCTCCTGGAGCCACACATAATACAAGTTCACAAAGACATTGCGCCAGCCCGTAACGCCGGGCACTACGGCTTGCAGGGCAGGAGTGCTTGCCCGGGTAGCATGGTTAGAAAGCATAGGTCCAATAAATTAAAGTGAGAAATAGCCGAGCCATTCCCTACGCTCTAACCCAGACGGGTGTTTTAAAATAACCAGGCAGCTACCCCTATCTGCAGCATCCTAGGCAAATAGTATAAACAGGAAGAGGCGGACACTCCGGGAGCGTCCGCCTCTGCTTGCAAGCTGTTTGGGGCAGGGTACTTTATAATGTGGCAAAGAGGCACCGTGCAGGCTGCCGCTCGAAAGCGGCAATCCGGCAGATGCGAGAGTGTATGGCTAGACCATAGGCTAGCTTTCGAGTTTCACGCGAACGGCGTTGAGGCCTTTCTGGCCCATCTCCACCTCAAAGCTTACTTTGTCGCCTTCCTTAATCTGGTTCACCAGTCCGTTGGCGTGCACAAAAATGCTCTCCTGGGACTTCTGATCCTTAATGAAGCCGTAGCCTTTGGAGTCGTTGAAGAACGAAACCACGCCTTTGCGGATGGCGTCGGCGGGGTCTACCTCTTCCTGCTTGCGGGCACCCAGCTGGATGTCCTCCGTCTTGATTTCCTTCTTCTTGCGCGTTGGGTCCGGAGGAGTAGCGGAGATGTTGCCGTTTTCGTCAACATACGCCATCATCTCGTCCAGATTTTTGCCATTAGCGGCATTGGCCTGGCGCTCTTCTTTGCGCTCAGCCTTATCCAGTTTCTTTTTCTGGCGTTTTTTCTCGTTTTCCTTCTTGCCGAAAGTTGCTTGTGACCTGCCCATGTGTGTTATGAAATATAGTGAAGTCCCTGTGCTGTGCAGTAAATTTGCACATAACTAACACAGAATTGTTGATTACTAAAAACAGATACGTAAAACTGAAAGTTCAGCGTATCAAAAAAAGGTTAAAGTAGCAGGGAAGGCGCAGAAAACTGCCGCCTTTTTTGCCGAAAGCCCAGGCGCCATGGCCAGCACACTGGCAGCCCTTCCACCGGGAACGTAACAGGAGAAGACAGCGGGCAAACAACCGACTGCCGGAAATGCACCGCGTTGCCAAAAAGCAACCGTGCGCCGTAGCGAAGGTTCTTGCGCCGCCCGGAGGCGCGCTAGGCTTTTCGGATGAAAGCAGCCTTCAATACCATCATGGAGCCGCCAGCCTTGCCTTCTACTTCCTCGGGGTCATCAGTGAGCCGAATGCTTTTCACCACCGTGCCACGCTTGAGCGTTTGCGACGAGCCCCGAACTTTCAGGTCTTTGATGAGCGTCACTGAGTCGCCGTCTTTAAGTAGATTACCGTTGCTGTCTTTTACGTCCATGAAGGGGAAATAGGGGAAGGATAGCGCAAGGCCGCCTTACCGGGGGCTTGCTGGTACAAATATCCGCATTTTATAGCTAGTCTCGCAGGCTAATATTCGGAGTTCTGCATTTCGGGGGTTAAAAGCCCGGCTACTTCCTGCACCTGGCCCGGCTGCAGGCTGCCCAGCAGCAGCGCGCCAATGCGTACGCGCACCAGGCGCAGGGTAGGAAAACCCACGGCGGCCGTCATTTTGCGCACCTGGCGGTTTTTGCCTTCCGTCACCGTAATGCTTACCCAGCTGGTAGGGCCGTGGCGGTCGTCGCGAATTTTGCGGGTGCGCGCCGGCAGATCCGGGGCCGTTTCCAGCCGGAAGGCGGCGCAGGGCAGTGTGAGATACTTTTCGCCATCCACCCCGATTTCTACGCCCTGTTGCAGCTGCGTTACGGCTTCGTTGGTTATCAGGCCATCTACCTGGGCGTAGTACTCTTTTTCCACGTCTTTGCGCCGGATTCGCTCACTTACTTTGCCATCGGTGGTCAGCAGAATGAGGCCTTCGCTGGCTTCATCCAGGCGGCCAATGGGCATGGTGCCCTCGGGAAAATCGTACAGGGAGCCCAGAAAGTTCTTTTTCTGCTCCTTGGAAGCCTGGCTGCGAAACTGGCTGAGGTAGCCAAAGGGCTTGTGTACTAAAAAGTGCTGGTGCGTGCTGGGTTCCTCCATGAAGGCAAAGGCATTGAATCTGAATCGGAGACAAAGATACCACCGGCCGCCCGGGAATGGCTGGCCGGGCCTGGGGAAGCCGCCACCCACCGCAGCAGGCAACGCTTTTCCCGTTGTTCGCATCTGCCTGAAACACCTCTTCACCTGTCCGCTCATGCTCGCTTCATTTCTACTGACTGCTTACCTGGCGCTGGGCCCGGTTGTTTCTCCGCCGCTTCCTGATGAGGCTGCCGTAGCCATCCGGGTGGCGCCCACCCGTGTGCTGCTGGAAGAGCGGAGCGGCTCTCACCTCACCTTCGATTTTGCCGTGCAGGCCGGCCCCGATTCGCTCTGGCTGCAGAAAGTGGAAGTATCGGTTTATGATAAAAGTGGCGCGCTGGTGGTGCGCAAATTTGTGGATAACAACGGCTTTAGCCCCAGCGTCACCAGCTTATCGCACCGGGTATTTGCGCCCGGGAAAACGGCGCTGGTGTTCAACCCCTTTCACACATTTGCTCCTGATATTGATGTAGCCCGCCTGCGCTACACCTTCGAGTTTCAGAAGGCTAACCAGGCCGAAGTTACGCAGACAGTGGAAGTGAAGCCGGAGCGCTACCAGCCCAAAACCGCCCTGAAAATTCCGCTTTCCGGCCGCCTGCTCATCTGGGACGGGCACGACGAAAACGCCCACCACCGCCGCCTCGATTTCCAGCACCCCGTGGCCCAGCAGTTCGGCATCCGCAGCAACTTCATGCGCTACGCCCACGATTTTGTGGTGGTGAATGAACAGGGCGACAAGAACACCGGCACCGGCAAAAAGAACACCGACTACTTCGGCTTCGATCAGCCGGTGCACGCCCCCGCCGCCGGCCGCGTGGTAGCTGCCTACGCCCAGCAACCCGACAACGACAACGGCCAAGACTTCTTCAACCCCCGGGAGATGGTGGGGAAAGACCCGCTGCTGCTCTATGGCAACTACCTCGTCATCGACCACGGCAACGGCGAGTTCAGTTTGCTGGGCCACCTGCGCCAGAACAGCCTGCAAGTGAAACCAGGCGACCAGGTGCGCGCCGACCAGTTGCTGGCCCACGTGGGCTCCTCAGGCAGCTCCTATTTCCCGCACCTGCACTATGAGCTGCGCACCGGCAAAGACCTGAACGTGGAAGGCCTGCCCGCCTACTTCCGCAGGTTCCGGCTGGTGCGCGGCAGCCAGAGCCGCCCGGTAGCCGAAGGCGCTATTGACAGCGGGGATATTGTGCTGCAGGAACGGAAATAGGCCAACCCAAAAAATGCCCGCCGCTCCATGGAGCAGCGGGCACTTTCTTAAGCAAACCAGGCTATACTTGGCGCAGAATCTGCACACTGGGTGCTCTCAGCAGCCCGGCGTTGGCCATAGCGGCCTTGTTCTCAGGGTTGCTCATAAAGGCCGCAGCCACCTCGGCGCTAGGCGCTTCCGACTGCACCGTAATCCGGTTAGGGTTGTCCACGGCCTGGTAGATGTTCTTAATCCGAATGCCGGCCTTGCTGCGGGCGGGCTCGTGGGCCTGGAAAACTTCCAGCCACTGGTTGTAATCCCCTACTTCGTGCGTAATCATTAAAGTTACTGCGTCGGTGTTGCTCATAAATCAGGTGTGGTGGTGTTGAAGAGAGTTGAGCCAATAAGGTACCGCAATAGTTGAGCTTCGCCAAGCTTGTTGGCCAGCCCTGGAAACTATTTTAGTCGGCAGGGAGGGTTATCTGGAGTATGCCCTTCTGGCCTGCCGAGTTGGGGCGCAGCTGTCAATCACTGCCCAAAAACGCCTCGCTGCCAAAACCTGCCTTATGTTTTGGCGGCGGGGCGTTTTCCCTGATTTTTTCCGGGTAACCACGTAGTTGCTGCCGCCCGTGGCTGCAACCCCAGCCGGAAGGCCACCGTATCAGGCCCCAGTATAGCCAACCGGCTATATCTCTCCCCCTGATCTAACTCTTCATGAACAAGTCACTTCTTTTCCTGTCGGCGGCCGTTGCGTTTACCGCTGCCTCCTGCAACCAGGACAAACAAGCAGCCACCGAGGCCGCCACTTCTCCCTCCGCCGATACGGCCGTGGTAGTGGGTGATAATAATATGGACAACGACACGGCAGCTTATCGTACCGAAGCCTCCAGCCTGGCCGACCGCATTGCCAAGGACCTCAACGTGACGGATACCGTAGTGGTAACCCGCATCGAGAAAACCTACTACACCCGCGGCCGCCGGCTGAATGAGATAAACTCGCGCTATTCCACCGATACCACGGGCCGCTACGCTGCGCAGCGTCTGGTAAATGATGAAACGGACAGCGAAGTACGCACTATCGTGACCAACCCCACGCAGTACCGTACTTACGAAACCAACCGCTCTTCCTACTACTCCGGCACGCCTTACAGCGTAACCACTACTACCACCAACACGGAGCGCAACGCCGCGCCCGCTGCTCGTCGTCGGGGTCCGGCCATTGAGAAGTATGAGCAGAAAGCCAATGGCGAAACCAAAATCAAATACACCAACGGCACCACCGTTAAAATCGACAAAGACGGTGACCGGAAAGTGGAGTACTCCAACGGCGTGAAAGTAAAGCGCGACGCGGATGATGGCGAGCGTAAAGTAAAAGACTAACTCTCCCATTGCCTGCATAATAAAAAAAGCCCGCTCCATACAGGAGCGGGCTTTTTTTATGGCCTGAAAGCAGGCTGTCTATATCTCAGCTTTTGACTTTAAACGCCCGTAGCTCCGTGTCAATATGCTGGTTCCAGCGCTGCTGGGCGGCTTCATCCTGGCCTTGGCGGGTTTCGGCATCATACTGCTCCTGCACGCGGTTCATCTCCCAGTAGGAGCGCAGGTATTGAAGCTGAATGATGCTGTTATAATCGGCGAAGGTGAGGCTATCGGGGTGCACCTTGCGCCGGAATCGTTCGGCCACCAGCTTTACCAGGTCAAAATGCCCTTGCTCGTGACGGAGGGGCTCCGGCAGTTGGGTGCTGGTCCAGGACGAAGAGCGTACCACAAATACTTTCAGGGTCATATCCAGCCGCAGCTTCCCCTGCTCCATGAAAGGCCGGCCCTGGTAGGCGAAGCTGGGAAATACGGCTGCGGCAAACCCTTTTCCCCGTTGCGGGCCGGTAAAGTCTGCCCAGGTTAAGGGCTTGCCGGGGTCATAAAACAGCGTGTCCGCCTCCGTCTGCCGCACCTCATCCCGAAACCGTACCTCAATTGCCGTGGCCAGATCCGGGTTTCGGGGCGCCTGCTGAGTTATCCAGGTATTCAGATAAACCAGCCCCGAAACCAGGGCCTGACGCAGGGCCGGCGCTACCACCGTGCGTTGGGTGGGCAGGCGGCGGTATTGCGCCCCACCCCGGTACTCCACCAGCGGCACCCGCTCGCCGGCCCGGGACCAGTCGAAGGCCAGTGTGACGGTTATTTTGCCATCAATAGTGCCGCCGGGCCCCGGGGTTTCGCGCACCTGCAGCGCCTGTACCCGCATGGTAACCGGCCGCAGGGCCGGGTTGCGGGGCACACTGTGGCGCACAAAATCCTGCAGGGCGGGCAGCGTGCCGCCCTGCAGCTCCTGCGCGGCCGGTTTGGCGGCTGCCCCGGCGGTGGAAAGCAGGAGCGCTAAAGGAGTGCCTTTTGGCCGGGCATCGGCTACTTCTGCCAGATAAAATTCCCGGGGCATGAAAGGCACGGGTTGGGGCTGCAGCACCAGGGCCGGCGCTGGGGCGGCCTAGGGCAGCGCCGTCAGCAAAAGGTGGTAGAACAGCAGGAAAAAGGATAGCATAGGGAGGCGGCCATAATGCCGGCAGGCGGCGGGCAGCTGTTCAACACAGCGGCCGGGCTGCCCGTTCCGCCCCTACGCCGCGTGCTGGCGTCGGTACTCGCTGGGGCTGTAGCCGGTATGCTTGCGGAATGTTTTGTTGAAGTGCGACACGTTGTTAAAGCCACTGGCGTAGCACACTTCCGTCACGGGTACCTCATCCAGCAGCAGCCGGCAGGCATGGTTGACGCGGCATTCCTGCAGAAAATCCGTGAGGGTATGGCGCGTCATCTTCTTGAAATACCGGCAGAAAGCGGGCACCGATAAAAAAGCTACATCAGCCACTTCGCGCACATCCAGGGAGGGGCGGCGGTAATGCTGCTCCAGGTATTGATACACCCGGCTCAGGCGCTGCTGCTCCTTGCCGTGCAGGGCCTGCCCATCGTGGTCGGCATCCAGCACGGTATAGTCGGGGGAGTGGGCCAGCTGCTGCAGGAGCTGCAGCAGCGTGAGCAGGCGCATGAAAGGCGGCTCCTCCAGCAGCTGCCGCAGCATGGCGCCCACTTTGGTGCGGGTAGCGCCCCCGAAGGAGAGGCCCTGGTGCGAGCGGGCCAGCAGCTCGCGCACGGCGGCCATTTCGGGTCGCTGCCAGAAGCCTTCCCCCAGAAAATCGGCCCGCATCTGCACTACTATTTCCTCAAAAGCCCCTTCCTGCCCATAGCTGAAGGTGAGGTGTGGCAGGTTGGGGCCAATCAGCACCAGCTCGCCCTGCTCAAAGCGCGAAATATGCTGGCCGATGTGCCGCCGCCCGTTGCCCTTCGGGATGTATACCAGCTCGTATTCCGGGTGGTGGTGCCAGAGTAAACCGCCATTCTGCACCTCGGTGTAATGAAGCAGCGTGAAGGAGCTGTCGGCCGAGGATTGAATGTTTTCAAATTGCAGTTTCACAGGATTTAGTGCTAAAGTGGCTGATATAAGCCTCTAAGATAAAGAAACATGTCAACAGAGCACCAAAAGTGGTGAATAAGGTAGTGGTGTTCCGCACCACCAAATAGGACCTTTGAGTATACTTTTCATCCGTGCCGTATGAAAGCTCTTCTGAACCGCTCGTTGCTCTTGTTGCTGGTTGGTTTGATGCTTACCGGCGCTGCGGAAGCTGGAGTAGGGCAGTTGGCGGTGGGGATTTCCCCGGCGCAGCCTGTCTCACTTCGGTTGCGGGCTGCCCAGGTTACTAAATACCTGGCGTACGCCCTCCAGCTCAGTGCCCGGCAGCAGGTAGCCGTTCGGCGGTGCGTGTATGAAGAGTTCCGTCAGCTTGACTCGCTGGCGCAGGCGCCGGTAGCTGTGGTCCCCAACACCACGGATACGGGCAACCAACTGCGTCAACAAAGCGAGCTGCGGATTGTGCAGCGCTACGAAACTGCCATGGCGCACATTCTGACCCCGGGTCAGTACAGCGCCTTCACCTGGCTACAGGAGCGGCAGCCGGTAGCGCGGCAATAGTGCATACATAGTGGGGTGCGGTACCATGGGTGGGGCCGTAACCTTTTCTATAGTGTGGGAGACAAGTTGGGTGGGAATCTAAGAACGGAGCTGGGGAGCTCCGTTCTTTTTTTGTGCCTACCCCTCCGTAATCTGGCGCACGTGGTGCTCCAGGTGTACGCTGTAGTCTTCTATCAGCCAGCCCAGCGTTACGGAATAGCCATTTTCAAAATCGACGCGGTGCTGCAGCTGCTCCTGGGGAATGCGGCGGATGATGCGCATGAGCTGCTGGTTATACAGCGTCCAGAGTGGCAGCAGCTCGGCAGCCGGTGCGGTACGGTAAGCGCCGCATTGCACCCATGCTTCTTGATTATAAGGCACCATCTGATAGGCGGCCGGCTCCGTCTGGCAGAGCACAAACCGGCGGTGGTTATTGCACGCGGAGTCAATCATATGGCCCAGGATTTCCTTGCGCGACCATTTGCCGGGGGCCAGCGGCCGCTCCATTTCTTCCTCCGAAAAGGAGCGCAGGTGGGCATTGAGCACCGACAGCATTTCCTGTAATCTGGCTACAGCTTCGTGGGCAAGGATAGTGGAGGTAGGCATGGGCGTTACCAAGGCGGACAGCAGGCTGCGGGCTTCGGCTGGTAGGATGGGCCCGAAAATTACTTAATATTCCCTGTCCAGTCCTATTAAACAGTGCAAAAAAGGGCGGAGACATGTTTTTATTCTGGCTTCAGCGGGAAGCCTACTTGCTGTGCCCGGTAGCCGGGCAACTTTCCGGGCCACTTTTCGCTTACCTTAGAAACCACCTCCTACTTCTTTTTCACAGTCTGCATGGCTTTCAACGCAACCTCTCCGCTCCCGGCTGCTCCCCGGGTAGATACTTTGCGTGCTTTGTTTGAGCAGCAGCGCCAGCACCAGCCGGTGCTGCGACGCGCCACCGCCGCCGAGCGGGGCCAGCGCCTGCGCCGGCTGTCTGACTGGATTACCGCCAACCGCCTGGCTATTCAGGAAGCGCATTTCGCTGATTTCCGCAAGCCCGCCGCCGAAACCGACCTCACCGAAATCTGGCCCAGTCTGGGAGAAATCAAGCATACGCTGGCCCATTTAAAGCAATGGATGCGGCCGCGTAAAGTAAAAACGCCGCTGTCCTTGCTGGGCACCACATCCTGGGTACAGTTTGAGCCCCGCGGAGTTTGCCTGATTATCTCGCCCTGGAATTACCCGTTCTACCTGGCCGTAGACCCGCTGATTTCGGCGCTGGCTGCCGGCAACTGCTGCATCATTAAGCCCTCCGAGCTTACGCCCCACGTAGCGGCCCTGCTGCGCCGCATGGTGGAAGAAGTGTTTGAGCCCCGGGAAGTAGCCCTGGTGGAAGGCGACAAAGACGTAGCCACCGCCCTGCTTAAGCTGCCGTTTGATCATATTTTCTTTACCGGCAGTCCGCAGGTAGGTAAAGTGGTGATGCGCGCCGCCGCCGAGCACCTCACCAGCATTACCCTGGAGTTGGGCGGCAAGTCGCCGGTGGTGGTGGATGAAACCGCCGACCTGCGCGATGCTGCCGAAAAGTTGATCTGGGGCAAATGCGTAAACGCCGGCCAGACCTGCGTGGCCCCCGACTATGTGCTGGTGCACGAAAAAGTGCAGGAGCCGCTGTTAGCGGAGATGCGCACCGCCATCCAAAAGTATTATAACCCCACCGAGGCAGGGGTAAAGGAATCGGCCTCATATGCGCGCATTGTAAACGGCCATCATTTTGCCCGGCTGGCCGGCCTGCTGGAAGAGGCGCAGGTAGCCGGCGCCACCATTGCCCTGGGCGGCAGCATCGATTCAGATCAGTGTTTCATTGAGCCCACGGTGCTCACGCACGTAGCGCCGGAAAGCCGCATCATGCAGGAAGAAATCTTTGGGCCGCTGCTGCCGGTGGTGCCTTATACTTCCCTGGCAAGCGCCGTCGATTTTATCAATTCCCGCCCCAAGCCGCTGGCCCAGTACATTTTCAGCCGCAGCCGCGAAAACCAGCAGTACCTCATTGAAAACGTCACGGCCGGGGGCGCGGCCATCAACGAAACCATTCTGCACCTGGCCCACGCCGAGCTGCCGTTTGGCGGCGCCGGCAACAGCGGCATTGGCAAAGCGCACGGCCACTTCGGCTTTCTGGCGTTTTCCAATGAAAAAGGCGTGCTGAAACAGCGCCTGGGGCGTACCGGCATCAAGTTGATGTACCCGCCCTACACGCCCAAAGTGCGCGGCCTGATTGAGTTGCTGATCAAGTATTTCTAATAGCTGGTAGCGCGCAGAGTAGCGCAAAGCTCCGGCTTCGCGCACGAGCAGAGCGAGCAGCCGGCGTCTGCATACGTTAGAACTCGCTGAACTCGTCCGCGAAGCCGGAGCTTCGCGCTACTAGTTCGTTGAAAGAAAAACGCTGCAAGCCGACTACTTTACGCGGAAAAGCCCGATATTTTCCGGGGCGCAGCCATTTTGTTGCGCCAGGCTGCAACTCGCTTTTCTGGGGTATGATCTTCTCTGATGCACAACGCGCCGTGCTGCGCGCCTTGGCCGATACCTTTATTCCGGCAGTAGCCGGTCATGCGGAGCAAACGGAGTATTGGCTGCGCGCCGGCTCCGAGGGTGTAGATCTGGATAAGGTGGCCGAGGTTTTGTCCGGGCAGCCCACGGCGGCTCAGCAGGAATTCCGCCAGCTGCTTACCCTGCTCGATACCCCCGCGCTGGGCCTGACGTGGTTTGGGCCGCTGCGCCCTTTCACCCATCTGCCGCCGGCGCAGCGGGAGAAAATGCTGCAAAGCTGGGCCCAGAGCAACGTGCCGCAGTTACGCAAAGGCTTTCAGGCCCTGCGCAAGCTGTTTTCCTTTCTGTTTTATGGCGATGCGCCCGCTACCGGCCCCAACCCCGTGTGGGCCGCCATTGGCTACCCCGGTCCGCAGCCCGATGATGCGCCGGTAGACACCCCCAGGCCCATCCGCACGCTGCGGCCCACCACCGATACCACCCTGGATTGCGACGTGTTGATTATTGGCAGCGGCGCCGGGGGCGGCGTAGTGGCCGGGGAGCTGGCCGCCGCCGGCTACGATGTGCTGGTGGTGGAAAAAGGCCCGTACTTCCACGGCTTCGACTTCACGCAGCGGGAAGTGGATATGCTGGGCAAGCTCTATGATGCCAAAGGCGCGCTGGCTACGCAGGATGGCGGCATAGCCCTGCTGGCGGGCAGCTGCCTGGGGGGGGGCACCACCATAAACTGGGCCGGCGCCTTCCGCACCCCCGATTATATTCTGCAGGAATGGGCTCGCGAGCACGAGGTGCCGCACTTCACTTCCCTGGAATTCAAGAAAAGCCTGGATGCCGTGAGCCGGGCGCTCAGCGTGAACATAGAATACACCCGCCACAACGGCCAGAACCAGGCGCTTTGGGACGGCTCTACCCGGCTGGGGCAGGAAGTGAAGCTGATTCCCCGCAACGAAAAAGGCCTTACTGATTCAGAGGAACATTTCCGCAGTCTGGGCTTTAGTCCCCTCGGCGACCGGCACGCCATCAAGCAGGGCACCCTGAATACCTACCTGCAGCAAGCCTTCAACGACGGCGCCCGCTTCCTCTGCGATACGCAGGTGGAGCGCGTGCTGGTACGCGAGGGCCAGGCCGCCGGCGCCGAAGCCGTGTATACACCCGCCGATGGCCCGCCGGTGCACATTATGGTGCGGGCGCGCCGCGTGGTGGTAGCCGGGGGCTCTATTCAAACGCCGGCGCTGCTGTTGCGTAGCGGGCTGCGCCACCCGCATCTGGGGCGGCACCTGCACCTGCATCCCACGGTGGCCGTTTCCGGGTTGTATTCGCACCTGATGGAGCCCTGGTTTGGGCCGATGATGTCGGTGGTGAATGATGGCTATACCATGCTGCACGGCACCAACTTCGGCGCCAAGCTGGAAACACCGCCCGCCCACCCAGGCCTGATGGCCATGGTGCTGCCCTGGCTCTCCGGGGAGCAGCACAAGCAGATGATGCTGCAGGCCGCCCGTATGGGCCACTTTATTGTACTCACCCGCGACCGGGACGGGGGCCGCGTGAGCGTAGATAAGCAGGGTGCCCCATGCATCGACTATACCCTCAGTGAGTTTGACCGGGCCAATATGCTGCAGGGCATACGCGCCGCCGCTGAAATTCATGCGGCGGCCGGAGCCCGGGAAGTGTATCTGCCGCACGGCACCCTGCCCACGGTGAAAGCACAGGATGGGAAGATTCTCAACCCTGAGGTGCTGGACCGGCTGCCGCATCTGGGGTGGCGGGCCAATCAGTTTGGGCTATACAGCGCCCACCAGATGAGCACCTGCCGTATGGGCGGCAACGCCGCCACGCACCCCATTGGGCCAAACGGGGAAACCCGCGAGGTGAAAAACCTCTTCGTAGCCGATGCCTCGGCTTTTCCGGCCTGCAGCGGCGTGAACCCCATGCTGACCATTATGGCGCTGGCCCATTACACGGCGCAGCAGTTGAAAAGTGGAGCGTAAGCAGCAGAAGGTAGTAGTAAAGATTTAATCCGATGCAGGTATAGGATTATTCCGGAAGGTTTGGTAAATATTGCATTCAGGAAAGATAGAATCTGCCTGAATGCGCCCTTTTACTACCTCCTCTATGAAAACAACCTTTACTTCTACTGCCTGCGGGCTGTTGTTGCTGGCCATGGTATCCTCGGGGTGCGTGCGCTTCAGCATTTATCTACCGGATAGCGCCTTTGAGGCCGTAAAGCCGGAAGAAAAGCCGGCAGAGCCCAAAAGCCCGGCGCGCGACCTGACCAACGCCATGACGGAAGAGCTGAAGCTGGAGCCCGGGCAGCAGGGGCGCATTCATGAAATTCTGCACACTACGCTGCAAAAAGCCCGGGCCGCCCGCACCCTCTACGCCGATAACCCTATGGCTATGAACACGGCCCTGCGCCGCATCAATGCCGACTCGGAGCGGCAGCTGCGGGCGGCGCTTTCCTTGGCTCAATACCAGCAATACATGAGTGGGCGGCAAAAACTGCAGGCACGTATGCAGGCCAAAGCCTCGCCCATGCCTGCGGCGCCCATCACACAGTAAAGACGGGGCCGGGGCCCAAGGGCTACAAAAGATAGGGACCAGTAAGCCTTTGGCGCGGATTTCGCGTATGCAGGGGCGCACGCTTATCCCTTATCCATGTCTGCCGCCCGTTTTTTGCTGTTGCTGGCCGTTTGTGCCCCGCTTGTTTTTAGTAACTGTGCCCGTCGGAATAAGGCCGAAACCCCAGCCAAGACGGCGGCCGTGGCCGAGCCCGTGCGCCCCGCCGCGCCTATTGCCCGTACTGCCGCCCGCGACCTGGCCTCGGTGATGGGCGAGGAGCTGCAGCTCAGCAATGAGCAGCAGGCGCAGGTGCGGGTCCTGTTAAAATCCACGGTGCAGCAGGTAAACGCGGCCCGACAGCAATTCCCCAACGACCGCGCCGCCCTCACCACCGAGCTTAAGCGCATCAACGCCGAGTCGGAAAATCAGCTGAAGCAATTATTTACACCCGAGCAGTTCAAGCAGTATCAGCTGAAAAAGCGTGATATCCAGGCTAAAATGCAGGCCCGCAAGGCCGGCGGCGAGAAATAGCCGCAGCTACTGGTAAACTTAAGCCCTAGGGCTGCGTTTGCGGAATTCAGCGGCCAGCATGCCGCCTCCTGCTTATGCGTTTTCAGTCCTATACCCTCCGTTTCAATCCCCGCCTCAGCCTGAACGAGGCCGGCAAACACGTACGCGACGGCCTCTCCACCGCCTTGCGCACCGGCGACAACCTTTGGCTGAGCTGTGATGAGCGCACCACCATTGAGCGGCTGCGGCTGGTAGGCCCGCATGAATTTGCGGAGCACACCTCGTACCCCCTCGCCGACTTGTTGGATCTGCCTTCCGATGAAGACGAGGAAATTGATATTGAGGGCATGGGCGAGGCCAACCACTACCTCTGGCTGGTGGGCTCCCACAGCCTCCGGCGCAAGCAGCCCGACCCCAACCATCAGGACGTAGCCAAGCAGCTGGACAAGCTGGCCAAAGTGAAACAGGAGCCCAACCGCAACCTGCTGGCCCGCATACCGCTGCTGCGCAACCCCGAAACCGGCGAGTACGAGCTGTTTCGGGAAGCGCCCCACCCCACCAAGCCCGGGCATATCCTGCGCGCCGCCCAGCTGCACGGCTCCGGTAAGGCTAATGAACTCACGGATCTGCTGGGTCACGATCCGCACCTGAAGCACTTCCTTAAAATACCGGGCAAGGATAATGGCCTTGACATTGAAGGCCTGGCTGCCACGCCGGATGGACGCTTGTTTGTAGGGCTGCGCGGCCCGGTTTTGCGGGGCTGGGCCGTGGTGCTGGAGCTGCTGCCGGAAGAAGACAAGCATGGCCGCCTGTGCCTGCGCAAGCAGGACGGCGCCACCGAAAAATATTACAAAAAGCACTTTCTGGACCTAAAGGGAATGGGCCTGCGGGAACTGCGCCAGGTCGGCAACGACATCCTGCTGCTGGCTGGCCCTACCATGGATCTGGACGGGACAATTGCCGTGTTCCGCTGGCGCGATGCCCTGCACTGCCCCACCGACGGCTTTGTGGACGAAGACCACCTGAAGCGCCTCTTTGACGTGCCCCACGGCACGGGAGCTACCTCCGGCCAGGACCGCGCCGAAGGCATGGGCCTGCTCGATAAAGACCATATTCTGGTGGTGTTTGATAGCCCCACCGATGCCCGCAAACCCGAACCCCACCAGGTGCTGGCGGCGGCTTATCGTTTGCCGGCGTAGCGCCGCTCGCCCATACAGGTAGCGGCCTGGTTCTTTCTGCCGTGTGCTAGCAGGTGGGGCACCACCGGAAAGGTGCTTTGCCCACCAACCGTTTTCTAATCCTTTTCTTTGCCACCTATGGCTGCTTCTTCTGCGCTGGTGCGCACCCCCGAAACCACCCACCGTGTCTACTTTCAGGACTGCGACATGCTGGGCCACCTCAACAACGCCCGTTTCCTCGACTATTTTCTGAATGCCCGCGAAGAGCAGGTAGCCCGGCACTACGCCCTAAATATGGGCCAGCTGGCGCGGGAGCAAAATGCCAGCTGGGTTATCACCAAGCACCACCTGAGCTACCTGCGCCCGGCCCGCCAGGGCGAAATAGTGCGCATTCGCACGCAGCTCATTCATTTCGATAACTCCAACCTGGTGATAGAAATGCAAATGCTGAACGAGGATAGCCAGAAGCTGAAAGCCGTGCTCTGGTCGGAAATGACATTTGTGAAAGTAGATTCCGGCGTGCGCACCGACCACTCCGATGAGCTGATGGAGATGCTGGAGCAGCTGGACGTGGAAGGCATTGACTACGACCCCGATGGGTTTGACGACCGGGTGCGCAGCCTGCGCAAAGAGCTCAAGCGGGCCCGCTCCGGCGAGGAGAAATAAAGAACCCAGGGCCTGGGTTTGCGTTAAAGAAAAACCGGAGCCGCTATGGTGGCTCCGGTTTTTTGTTCTCTATCCTTCTTCAACTAAACCTGAAAACAGCTATGAGCATCTTTGGAAACGACTCCCTGAAAGGCAAGAAAATAGCCATTGTAGCCACCGACGGCTTTGAGCAATCGGAGCTGGAAAAGCCCAAGAAATTTCTGGAAGGCGAAGGCGCTACTACCCACATCATTTCCCTGAAAAGCGGCTCCATTAAGGGCTGGGACGAGAAAGACTGGGGCGATAAATTCTCGGTAGACAAAGTTATCGGCGACGTGAAAGTGGCCGATTATGATGCCCTGGTACTGCCCGGGGGGCAGATGAACCCCGATGTGCTCCGTACCGATAAAAAGGCTGTCAGCTTCATCGGGGAGTTTGTGCGCTCCGGTAAGCCCGTAGCCGCCATTTGCCACGGCCCCTGGACGCTGATTGAAGCCGGCGTAGTGAAAGGCCGCAAAGTAACCAGCTGGCCCAGTCTGCACACCGACCTGCAGAATGCCGGCGCAACCTGGGTAGATGAAACCGTGGTGGTAGATGGCAACCTGATTACCAGCCGCAACCCCCAGGACATCCCCAACTTCAACGAGAAGATTAAAGAAGCCCTGGTAAAGGAAAAAGTAAGCGCCTAGCGCATCTCGCTTTCTTACTGGCAGCGCCCCATCCGTGTTAGCACGGGTGGGGCGCTGTTGTGTTGTTTAGGAAACCAGGGCCAGCAGCGCCCCGGCGTAGCGGTGGTATAGGAAGTAAAAGCCGGTATCAAACAAGAGCAAAAAGCCGCCCTGCAGCCACAGGGAGCGGCCAAAGCCCAGCAGACGCTCCGGCCGCTGCGGCGCGCAGGCGCCCCGCGCCCGCAGCCAGCTGCCCACGCATAAGTACGCCACATCCAGCCCCGCATTCAGCAGTAGAATCTTCTCCAGCGTGTACTGATCCTGCAGGCTGGCCGCCAGCGTAAGCCCGGCTACCGGCCCCGGTTGCGCCCGCAGTATGCCAGCCACGGCCAGCAGCAGGTTAATGATGTTCCAGCCCGCGTTCATCTGGTGGAAATAATGCGGCTCGGTGCGGCGGTCGGTGCGGGCCACCAGGTAGCCGCTGACCAGCAGGTTGAGCAGGGCCCACGTGCCCAGCACGGCCATGCCGTGCTCCGTAAGCAGCTCTCGTTGGTGGTGTAGCAGCGCAAGCGTAGCAGTGGTATCCATGAGCGTAGCGGGTAAGGCGAAACCACAAAAAAAGGAAGCCCGGCCGGACTTCCTTTTTTTAATTAAGTCAGAGGGAGGCTTAGTTGTTGATGCCTACGCCTACATACACCTGAAATACACCGTTCTTGATGTTGGTCAGGGCCTGCGCACCAGTAGTTCTGGGGTCCTTGATGATGTCGTTGAGGCCGGCCGTGTAGCGGCCACCAATGCGGGCGGGGCCTACGCGGGCTTCTACGCCACCAGCCAGGCCGTAGTCCAGGCTGCTGTAGCTGTAGTCATACACATACGCGCCATTGCTGCTTTGCTCGTTGGAAATTTTGCGGTCCAAGTCACCTTCTTTCACTTTGGTCAGCAGGGATACCTGCGGGCCTACGTGAATGCTCACGTTATCGAGGAAGTTGTACACCAGCAGCACGGGTACCTGCAGGTAGTCGAGGCGGCGCGTTTCCGAGGAGGTATTAGTGGGCGTGCCGCCCTTAAAGCCCTGGCGGCTATACAGAATCTCGGGCTGCAGCGAGAACTTCTCGGAGAAGCTGAACTGGGAGTAGAAGCCGGCGTGGAAGGCTGTATAGTTCTCCGTGTTGGTGTAGTTCTTTTTGTCCGCGCCGCGGATATCGGCAAAGTTTACCCCGGCCTTAATGCCGAAGCCGCCATTGCGGGAATCGGTGGTGCCTTTAGGGTAGTCTGTGGAGGATAAGGCCCCGCCGGGACGCACCTGAGCCTGAGTAGTAGCAAGGGTGGCAGCGCAAACAGAGAAAAGGAGCAGAAGCTTTTTCATAAGATATAGTCGTTCGGTGGAATAGGAAGCAGGGGACTGGCCCATGCAAATCATATCCGACTATACTTAGATGCAGGTAGAATGTTACATATCGTAGATAGGAGGGCAAAAAATACCCCCGATTTTCGTTGTGAATGTGGAGGCTTCCTGTATATTTGACCTTTCACGGCCGCCGCCAGTGGACATGTCGGGGCATTAGCTCAGCTGGTTCAGAGCGCTACCTTGACAGGGTAGAGGTCACTGGTTCGAGCCCAGTATGCCTCACGCATCGTTCACGTATCGTTTTTCCACAAGCAGAAGGAGAGAATCTGCTTACGGTTGGCCAACGATACAACCCCGAATCTCGCATAAGAACCCGGTCAAATGGCTGGGTTTTTTGTTGCCTTTTTATTTCGTCTGATGCTACCTGTTGCCTGGGCTCCTCTCTATGCGCATTCCTTACCGGCTGGCCATCGGTTTCCTATGCTCAAGTATGAGCTGCTGCCGGAACAACTGCTGCGCGAGGATATTATCTCGGAAAGCAGCCTGTTTGCCCCGCAGCCCGCGGCAACCGCCGATATCCTGCGTACGCATTCCGCTGATTATTACCATCGGCTGGTGCACGGGCAGCTCACGCGCCAGGAGGAGCGGGCCACCGGCTTTCCGTGGTCCCGGCAGTTGATGGAGCGGGAGGTAGCCATTCTGGGCGGTACTATAGAGTGCGCCCTGCGCGCCCTGCCCCACGGCATTGCCCTCAACATAGCCGGCGGCACGCACCATGCCTTTCAGGACCGGGGCGAAGGGTTCTGCCTGCTCAACGACCAGGCCGTGGCGGCGCACTACCTGTTGGCCCACCCCGAGCTGGGCATTCGGAAGATATTAATTGTGGACCTGGATGTGCACCAGGGCAATGGCACGGCGGCTATTTTTCAGCAGGAGCCGCGCGTGTTCACCTTTTCCATGCACGGGGCTCGCAACTACCCCCACCGCAAAGAGCACTCTGACCTGGACCTGCCCCTGGCCGATGGCACCGATGACGCCACCTACCTCCAACTGCTGGCCGAAACCTTGCCCCGCCTGTTTCAGGAAGTGCAGCCCGATTTTGTATTCTACCTCAGCGGGGTAGATGTGCTGGCCACCGATAAGCTGGGGCACCTAGCGCTAACCCGGGAAGGCTGCCGCCAGCGCGACTATCAGGTGCTGGAGCTATGCCGCCGCCACCAGGTGCCGGTTGTGGTGTGCATGGGCGGTGGCTATTCTGAGCGCCTGGCCGACATTGTGGAAGCCCACGTGAACACCTACCGGGTAGCCGCCGGGCTGTATGACTAAGCAGGCAGGGGGAAAAGCCCGCCCGTTTTCAGGCTTCCTTTGTGATAACAACCTGCCACCGAAAGGCCCAGCGCCAGCGCAGCGTGTAGTGCCGGATACCGGCCTGCTGCAGCAGGCGCTGCCAGTCCTGCCGCGTAAAAGCCCGTGCTACCGACAGCGGCGCATCATGCTGTACCAAATAGGAGCCCCCGAACAAGCGCGTCAGCCACTTAATGCTGTGGTAGGCCAGCGGGTGGCGGTGCAAATCATTGATGATGACCGCCAGTGTGGCTTGTTGTTGCCACTGGCGCAGCAACTGCACCAGCTGCTCATCCGGGAAGTGGTGGCAGAACAGGCTGCAAGTGAGCACATCAAAAGACTGCTGCTGAAAATCCGTCGCGAAAATATCCTGCTGCTGAAAGCTGATTTCCGGATACTGCTGGCACTTCTCCCGGGCGTACGCCACCATAAACGCATTGGCATCGATGCCCGTGAGGGCTACGGGTACTTGCTTGTGGCGGGCCCAGCGGGCCAGGTAGCGGAGCGTATCGCCGCCGCCGCTGCCCAGGTCGGCCAGGCGCAGGGGGTGATTTTGGGGAAAGCGCGGCCGTAGCTGCGCTAGGGCATGGGTGAGCACGCCGTAGCCGCCCAGGCGGGTGTTAATCAGCTCCAGCTCGTCCAGGTTTTGGCGCAGGGCATCGGAGGCCAGCGTCAAATCATCCATCAACTCCGATTCGGTAGCGCGGTGGGCGAAATTCAAGCTGAAAAAGAGGAAAGTAGGTAAGAAATAGAAGCGCCTGCGGTATTAATAAGCCAGTTGCCGGGGCACGGCCTCCGTCTGCCGGGCAGGGTGGTTGCTGCTGGCCTCCGTAGGCTGGTAGCATACCTGCAGCAGCATGGCCTCCAGCGTCAGGCCCGGGCCGAAGGCAAAGCTCAGTACCGGCGCGCCGGCATCGGCGGGAGTCAGGCTCTGCAGTAGCTCGCGCAGCACAAACAGCACCGTAGCCGACGACATATTGCCGTAGTCGCGGAGCACCTTATAGGCAAAGCGGTTGTCGTGGCGCGAGATGCCCAGCTCCTGCTCAATGGTTTCCAGAATCTTGCGCCCGCCAGGGTGAATGGCAAAGGAGTGAATATCGGCCAGTTTTACGGGCAGGTTTTCCAGTAAACGTTCCGTCAACTGCCGGATACCCCGCTGAATGAGCTTGGGTACGTAGGAAGACAGCGTCATTTCAAAGCCGAAGTCATTGATATGCCAGGCCATGTCGTCGTGGCCATCGGGCTCCAGAGCACAGTGGAAGGCTTCCAGAGCTAGGCTGGGGCCCTGGCTGGCCGGGCGTGCCTGCACCAGCGCCGCCGCCGAACCATCACTAAACAAGGCATTCGAAATCAGGTGGTCGTCGTCGGGGCTTTTCTGGAAGTGCAGGGTACACAGCTCAGTGCACACAATCAGCACCTGGGCGTCGGCATCGGCCCGGCAGAAGGCATCGGCCAGCTTCAGGGCATTAAACGCCGCATAGCAGCCCATGAAATTAACGCAGGTGCGCTGCACATTAGCCCGCAGCCCCAGGGCTTTTACCAGCTCAATATCCAGCCCCGGCGCATACATGCCGGTGCAGCTCACGGTAATCAGATGCGTGATGGTAGCAGGCGTAGCCTCCGGCAGCTGCGCGAAGCAATCCAGCGCGGCTTCTACGGAGAGAGGCAGCGCGTGCTCCCGATAAACGGCCAGGCGCTGCCCCACGGTAGGAAACGGCTCCAGATCAGGGGTATTCGGAAAGAATTCAAACTCGCCGTTGGTGCGGGCATAATCGGCCAGCACGGAGTGCCGCTGCTCAATACCGGATACGCGGTACAGGGCCTGCAGCTTGCGGGTAGCAGCCGCGTCAAACTGCAGGGCAGCGGCCATAAAGCTGGCTATTTGCGCCTGCGCAATGCGGTGAGGAGGGGTGGCAGTGCCGATGGCACACAGGTAGCTTGTCATTGGGCGCAGTATACGCAAATTACGCCCGGATAGGCACCCCGGATTGCCTATGCCAAAATTCAGTTAAAAACTCTGCCCGTGGGTGCCCCGCATGAGCAGCTGCACGCCGGCCGGCCAGTAGCCCATGCCACGCACCAGCACCTCGCTCAGTATGGGGTGCCCAAAGAGCCCCTGCACGGCCCGGCCCACCCGCAGGCGGGTGCCAAACAGTTGGTGCCAGCGGTGGCGGTAGCGGGCCTCCAGCTCGGGGCGGGCTATACTTTTAGTCAGGAACTCGTGGGTTAGCTGGGCGGCCAGGGCGGCGCCGTGGATGGCCATGGCCATGCCGTTGCCGCAAAGCGGCGTAATCAGGCCGGCCGCGTCGCCGCACATCAGTACGTGGTTTTCTACCGGGTTTTTGGGGGCGAAGGATATTTCATTGATAACCTCCGGCTGCGGGTACAGGAACTCGGCCTCCTGCAGAATAGCGCGCAGCTGCGGATTGCGGGCCAGCACCTGGGTTTCCATGGCTGGAATGGTGCCCGCCGCTTTCAGGTTGCGGCGGGTGGTGAGGTAGCAAAAGCAAAACTTATCGTCTTCGATGGCCGAGATGCCTGCGTAGCCATCGGCAAAGTTGTGCAGGGCAATCAGGTGGCGCGGCATGTTGTAGCGCAGGTGGTATTTCACGCCTATGTAGGGGGAGCGTTGCTGAAAAAACGGCCGCTGCAGCTGCCGGTCCAGGGTGGCCCGCTTGCCATAGGCGCCCAGCACCAGGCGGGCTGGCAGCGTTCGGCCATCGGCCAGCTGCACGGTATGGGTATCCCGGGCCGCATCAAACTGCACATCGGTTACGGTAGCCAGCAGCTCAAACTGCACGCCCCGCGCCAGGGCGCGCTGGTAGAGGAAGTGGTCCAGCGTGTAGCGGCTCACGCCAAAGCCGCCCAGATCCAGGGGTGCGGTAAGGGTGCGGCCGGCCGGGGAGCTAAGCAGGAAATGGGTGAGGGAGGCGGGGGCCAGCTCATCGGGCGCCACGCCCAGGCGGCGCAGATACGGCAGCACTTCGTTGGACACATACTCGCCGCACACTTTATGAAACGGGTACGCTTTACGCTCTATCACCGTCACGCCATGGCCCCGGTCTGCCAGGTCCAGCGCCGCTGTAAGGCCGGCCAGCCCACCCCCTATAATGAGTACATCCTGCATGCTTACATGAAAAAAAATATCGGAAAAGCTAAAGTGCATGCAGCTTTTATCCCAAAGAAAGTATATATAGCTAATCAGTTTCACAATTAGGTGGTTACCTTTGTAAACCTAACCGAATACTTCACGTTACCCAAGTATCCGGCCCCTGAATTTGCCCACACGCTACTGCCTGCTATGATGAAACTCCTACGCTATATTTTGTTGCTATGTCTCTTGTGCGTTGGCCCATTACGCATGAGTATTCCGGCTGCTATAGCCCAACCGGCAACCAAGCCCACGGCTAAAACCGCCCTGGAGGAAAAAAGTCTTTTGGTGTTTCCTAACCCCAGTACGGGTATTGTGCATATCTCTATTTCCGGGGCCGAAGGCCGCAAAATGGAGCTGCGCATTCTGAACGTTATTGGAACGGTTATCTACCGGGAATCACTCACAGAGCTGAACGACCGTTTTACCAAAACGCTGGACTTAAGCAAGTTTGCCAGCGGATTGTATTACGTTAAGTTGGAGTCTGATGAGAGCAGCACCATGCGCAAGCTGGTCATCCGCTAAAGTAGGCTGTACGTCCTCCTTCAAAAAAGCCGCCTCCTTACCGGGGCGGCTTTTTTATTGTTGCACTCTGGCGGGAAAGGTAGCAGCCGGCGCCATAATCTTGTTCAAAAAAAAGCGGTGCCTCCCGGGGAAAGCACCGCTTTAAAAAGTTACAACGGAGGCCTAACGGCGCCGTGCCGGAACGGGTACCGGCTGTAGGGCGGTGTGCCGGGTGGGCCAGGAATGGCGCAACACCAGGGTAGCTACAAGGGAAATTCCCGCGAAAATGGCCAGTGACATAGGGTTCAGGGCTAAAAGACAGAACAAAAAAAACAACTACTCAAGTCAACTTCTTCCAGGCAAACGACACGGTGAAGCAGCTATTATAAGTTCAACCCCTAAACAGAGCAGCAGGTTTCGTAAGCCCGACAATGCGCACGGATAACCTGCCATATTTGTACCCAAATAGTGCTGTTCCGTTTTTATGCTGCGAGTTGATTACTGCCGGGCTGGGTTACTGCTTTTTATGACGATGCTGGCCGCCTGTACCGAACAGGAGCCGACTGCCGGAGGGCCGGCCACGCGGGACGACAACCTGGCCCTGGGCAATCCCAGCGGGGCAGTGGCAGATGCCACCCAATATGGGAATTACCTGTTGGTGAAGCCCCAGTACACGCTGAGCTACCACCGCGACCGGGGCACGCCCAACTGGGTGAGCTGGCACCTGAGCTCGGCTTGGCTGGGTTCTGCCGCCCGCCAGGACGACTTCCGGGCCGACAACACGCTGCCCGCCGGCTGGTATCAGGTATCGGCTTCCAGCTACTCCGGCTCGGGCTTCGATCGGGGCCACAACTGCCCCTCCGCCGACCGCACCGGCTCCAGCAGCGACAACTCGGCCACCTTCCTGATGAGCAACATGATTCCGCAGGCCCCGCAGAATAACCAGCAGACGTGGGCCAGCCTGGAGAACTACTGCCGCACCCTGGTTAACAGCGGTAATGAGCTCTATATCACCATGGGCCAGTATGGGAAAGGCGGCACAGGCTCGGCCGGCTACTACACCACCCTTAGCAGCGGGCATGTAACCGTGCCCAAGCGTATCTGGAAGGTCATTGTGGTGCTGCCCAACGGCACGGGCGATGCGGCCCGGGTAACCAGTAGCACACGGGTTATTGCTGTGGATACGCCCAACGATAATAGCTTGAACCCCAACTGGAGTACCTACCGCACCAGCGTGGATGCCATTGAGCAAGCCACTGGCTACGACCTGCTATCTGCAGTATCTGGTACTGTGCAGAACACCCTCGAAGCAAAAGTGGATAACGGCCCGGTACAATAAGCTGCCGGCAGGGCAGATCTGCGGTTGTTGTATATAAAATGTTGTCATTAACCGGCTGATGCTCAAACCATCTGGCGTCTTCATCGTAAGCCAGTCTGGTGAGTATTTTTGAAGTTTACTGGGATTGAAGTCAAGCCGCGCTGCAACGCGGCTTGTTTCGTTTATAGCTGCCAGGGCAACGGGATGCTATATCAGGCTCAGGCCGGCGGCTTTCTGGTATAACCATCTGGCTCTGTAACACAAAAAAGCCTCCCCAATTCCTGAGGAGGCTTTTGTTGAAAGTGATGGCTACTCACTGCCCGTCCGAGCCGGGCAGGCCCACGGTGCTGTCGTCCGTAACGGGCATGCTGTTCATATAGGAGCGGAAGCTCATGGAAATTTCGCTGGCCAGGGCAGTGGCCTGGGCTCTTACGCGCCGGTCGTTGTGGGTGCGCGAGTTGCTGCGCTCCTGCGCCAACTGGGCGATATACTCATCAAGCGGCACGGAGGCGGTTGGATTCTCGGGGTCAGTTATGCAGCGGAAAGAGCCCACGCTATAGGTATAGCCCTGCTCCGTACAGCGAAATACGAACTCAAAGCGTACCGTGAACTCCTGGTCTTTGCCGGATGCCGTAACCGGCGTCACCTTGCTGGTACCGGTTACCCGGACCTCGCCGGTAGCCGCATCCTTTCGGAAATCTGTTTTGGGGCCAAAGGCAAAGCGGTTTTCCACCCAGTTGGCTCCGCGCAAAAACAGGGCATTCTTGCCCGGTTCGGGGGCTGGTACCTGCTCACTGTATCCCACGGGAGCGGAGTCAGACGTTTGCGCACGAAGGGGAGCCGAGAAAAAAAGCATCCCGCAGCATACCAGAGAAAGTAAGGTTGTTTTCATAAACAGAGAGGAGCGTATGTGCGTGAAAAACCAACTGGAGAATAAAGGTACTATATCTATTGTTATTGCACATTACAAAGTCTGTTATCTATTTGTTAAAATACCAGAAATTGTGTTTTAATAATACAGGTATGCTCAGTGATTATAAGTAGCTTAACTGAAAAGCAAGGTGCAGATAAAATAGTTTCGGGTTTCTGATGAGCTTGGACAAGCATTTTCACTGATCAAAGGCGGCTGGAAAGATGTCGGATTTACGGACCTTTTATAGCAGAAAGTATGATTGTTTTTCGGGATGATAATCAGCATCAGCGCTGGCAAAATCCTGGTATTTTTTCTGCTTTTGAGCTTGGTAGTGCGTTGATAGTCATGGTGCTATAGCGGGAGGCAGCGGGCGGCTACCTGGAGGGTGCAGTGGAGGCGTGTAAGATTCCGGCAACAAGAAAAATTATGTTACCCCATTGTTGCGCCATCAAAAAGTAGTTGTAGATTTGGCCTGTGCTTCAGATACACCCCAACATCTAATGAAGCGCGGGACTCGACATAACGAGGTCCTGCGAAAAGGCCGAGAGGTCTTTTGCTTTATTGACTCTTTTGTTTTTTCTGGATTTCCCGTCTTTGCCGCTCCGGTTTTCGAAGCGGTTTTTTTGTGTCCAATCGGGTCGGTTGGCGCAGTGGGAGCCTCATGCTCTGCCGTTTTCTAAACCATCAATCCATACCTGATCCAACCCATGAACGACAATACCACCCTTGCCCAGGAGATGGTAGCCGCCGCTCCTGGCGCCACCCGCAACGTCAACCTGAGCACTGACTCCAAGCGCATGGCCGTCATCAAAATATGGGATGCTATGTTCCACGCATCCTGCAAGTACAAAACGTAATCTAACTTCCCTTCTCCGCAAGCGTCCGGCTCTGCCGGGCGCTTTGCTTTTAGGGCAGTTCAAGCCCAAGCATAACCAGCGGAACCGGCCTCTCTTTTATTCCCTGCGGCGCCAGCCAACGGGCGGGTGGTTCTGGAATGACAGCCTTGAACTTAGGGGAAATTGGTGAAAGTGCTGTCAGGAAGGAGCCACCCCTTGAGGTCAGGAAAAGCGCCCGCAGAATTTCTTAACTTGAATCATCATGCAACTCGGTACTCTTACTTTACAAAGCCCCGTTTGCCTGGCCGCCGCGCCGTGGCAGCTACCCACGGGGCCCGCTTACGAGCGTCTGGGAGCTATTTTTACCCGTACCGTGACTATGGAGCCCAAGCCCGGGCTCTATGAGGAAGGTATCTGGCAGGTGAATGAGCAAACCCTGCTCAACGCCACCAACATGCGCACGGAAAGCGCCGAAATTCTGGTGCAGGAGCATTTGGCTCACCTGCTCAGCTACGGCGTGCCCGTGTTTGTGAGCATCACCGCTCCCGGCATCCCCGGCTTCCGCAAAATTGCCCGCTTTCTGGCCCGGGAAGTCGGCGCGCAGATAGCCGGCGTGGAAGTCTACATCACCCAACCCGACACGGGAAAGGGCGAAGAACTGACCGCCAAGTTTGTGCGCGACGCCACCCAGGCCGTGCGCAACGAACTGGGCCCCGATGCCGCCATTATTGTGAAGCTGCCGCCGTGGCCCGAGCATATCCGCGGCCTCGCGCTGGGCGCCCAGGAAGGCGGCGCTACCGCGCTGGCAGCTACCAACCTGCTTAAAGCCCTGCACCTGCCGGAAGATGCTACCGCCGCTCCCGTGGCCGGTGGCTTGTCGGGCGAGGCCCTGCGGCCCGTAGCCCTGCGCTGCGTGTGGGAGCTGGCGCATGATGAACAGATTACGCTGCCCATTTTTGGTACCGGCGGCGTGTTTACCGCCGCCCATGTAACCGACTACCTGCGCTGCGGTGCCAGTGCCGTGCAGGTGGCCAGCGGCGAGTGGCTGGAGCCTGGCCTGTCGGCCCGACTGGCTATGGAATGTGACCACACCCACCCTAAAACTGCTTCCGCATGGAAAAGCTGATTCAACGTGTTCAGTACGCAAACTCGCTGCTTTGCGTGGGCCTCGACCCCGTAGGCGACGATGCGCAGGTAGCCCGCCGGCTGGCCGAAGTCATTGACCAGACTCATGATTATGCCGCCGCTTTCAAGCCTAATCTGGCCTTTTTCCTGAGCCGGGAAGATGGCGTGAAGCTGCTGCGCGAAACCGTGCAGCGCATCCCCGAAAGCATCCCGGTTATCCTGGACGGCAAGTTCGGCGACATAGCCAACACCGCAGACCACTACGCCCGCTTCGCCTATGACATCATTGGGGCCGATGGCGTGACGGTGAATCCCTATATGGGCGACGACGCTATTCTGCCCTTCGCTCTCCCCGGCAAAATGGTGTTTGTGCTGGCCAAAACCTCCAACAAACCTGCTCACTCCCTGCAGGATGTAGCCCTCACCCGGGGCGGCTCCCTTTCCGATTGCGCGGCCCGCGTGGCCCGTAAGCTGGACGAAGAGCATGGCGGCGGTATTGGGCTGGTAGTTGGTGCCACCAACGCCGAAGCCGTGGGCCGGATGCGTGCCATCAGCCCGAAGCAGTGGTTCTTGGTGCCCGGCGTGGGCGCCCAGGGCGGCGACCTGCAGGCTACCCTACGCGCCGGCCTGCGCCCCGATGGCTCCGGTTTGCTGATCAACACTTCCCGCGCTTTGTGGCAGGCGGCCGATGCCGCCGCCGCCGCCCGGGAATTGGTCGAGCAAATCAACCAGTTCCGGCCGGTAACAGTGTAGCGCGAAGCTCCGGCTTCGCGCATGAGCGTAGCGAGTAGCCGGAACCGCGCCATATTAGGAACTCGCTCTGCTCGTGCGCGAAGCCGGAGCTTCGCGCTATTTCCACACCTTTCATCCTACAGTACCACCCTTGAGTTCCACCCACACCACCCTCACCCCGGCAACCCTGGAGCAGCAATTGCTGCAGGAAGATGCGCTGCTGCGCGGGCACTTTCGCCTTTCCTCCGGCCTGCATTCCGACACCTATGTGCAGTGTGCCCGATTCCTGCGCCGGCCCGATCTGGCTGCCCCGGCTGCCCAACAGCTGGCTGATATGATTCGTGAAGCCGGTTTGCAGCCGGATCTGGTAGTAGGCCCGGCTATGGGCGGCGTAGTCATTGGCTACGAGCTGGCCCGGCAGCTGGGCGTGCCCGGCATATTTACCGAGCGGGATGATACGGGGCAGATGACCCTGCGCCGCGGCTTTACCGTGGAGCCCGGCCAGCAGATTATCATTGCAGAAGATGTAGTGACTACCGGCAAGAGCACCAATGAGGTAGCCCGCGTGTTGGAAGGGATGGGCGCAAAAGTTTTGGCCGTGGCGAGTTTAATTGACCGCACGGGTGGGGATGCTGCGCTGAATTTTCCGAACTTTGCCCTGCTGCCGGTAACGGCGGCTACCTACGCACCCGATGATTGCCCGCTGTGCCGGGCAGGTATTCCGGTGGTAAAGCCTGGCAGTCGGCCAGATAAAGCGTTTTCTTAAACCTACTACGGCGCAAGCGGCTCCGGAGCAAGGCATTTTCGGCGTACCCTGCGTGGGTATGCTTCCTCACGGTGGCACTTTCGCCGCAGCGTGGGAAACCCGAAAAATAGATAAACACCCATCTTTTGGAATCTACCCAAAGAACTATTCAGCTTCTGCTTAAGCCTGGCCAACATGATGGCGAGGGCCAACGCATAGCCGAAGCTGCCCAACGTCACCTTGGCCTGAATACCGGCCGGGTGCAAAGCACCGCCCTCTACACGGTGCGCTACCCCCTGAGCGGTGAGCAGCTGCGCGACTTCGCCACCCACTGCCTCCAGGATCCGGTGCTGCACGACGTGGCCCTCGACGAGTTCCGCCACGGCGCCGAATACAAAAGCTATATCTTGGTGGCCAAGCTGCCCGGCGTGACGGACGACGAAGGCATATCGGCCCAGAACGCCCTCGGCGACTTCCTCAACGAGCCGCTCGATATCCATACCCAGCACATCTTCAGCAAGCGGCTCTACTTCCTGGAGCACGAGTTGCCGGAGAGTAGTCTGCGCCGCCTTGCCGAAGAGCTGCTCGGCAACAAGCTCATCAACCGCTTCGAAGTCGGCCCCATAACCCAGATCCGCGACTACACGCCGCGCCCGGGTGGTGGGGCCGAATCTATTACGGACACCGTGCGCCTGCTGGGCCTCTCGGATGAGGAGCTGGTTAAGCTGTCGAAAGACAACCTCTACGCCCTGAACCTGGAGGAAATGCGCGCCGTGCGCGACCATTATACCAGCATTGCCCAGGAGCGCCAGGCCGCCGGCCTGCCCCAGGACCCCACCGACTGCGAGCTGGAAATTATTGCTCAGACCTGGTCGGAGCACTGCAAGCACAAGGAGTTTTCGGCCCTCATTAAGTATAAGGATGCCGACACCGGCGAAACCTTCGAAGTCGACTCCTTATTCAAGACTTACATTAAAGACGCCACTTCCGAGGTAGACCGCCAGCTGCGGGCCAACGGCAACGACTGGCTGATTAAGGTATTCTCCGACAACGCCGGGGCCGTGCGCATCAACCCCGAGTCGTTGTTCGTGTGGAAGGTAGAAACGCACAATTCGCCCTCGGCCATCGACCCCTACGGCGGAGCTATAACCGGCATTCTGGGCAACAACCGCGACCCGCTGGCTACCGGCATTGGCGGCGCGCGGCTGCTGTTCAATACCAACGTGCTGTGCTTCGGCAACCCCGAGTTTTCGGGTACTTTGCTGAGCAACCAGCTGCACCCGCGCCGCATTTTTGAAGGCGTGCGCAAGGGTATCGAGGACGGCGGCAACAAATCGGGCGTGCCTACCGTGAACGGGGCTATTGTGTTTGATGACCGCTACGCCGGCAAACCGCTGGTGTACTGCGGTACCGGCGCCGTGATGCCCATGCAACTGGCCGGCCACGATTCTTGGGAGAAGAAAATTGACGCCCAGGACCGCATCATCATGGCCGGTGGCCGGGTGGGTAAAGACGGTATCCACGGCGCTACTTTCTCTTCCATTGAATTAGACGAAACCTCGCCCGCCACGGCGGTGCAGATCGGCTCGCCCATCACGCAGAAGCTGGCCATGGACTTCCTGATCCTGGCTACGCGCCGCGGCCTGATTAAGTGCAGCACCGATAACGGTGCGGGCGGCTTATCCTCCAGCATCGGCGAGCTGGCTACTATCAGCGGCGGTGCTGTGGTAGAGCTGGAAAAAGTACCCCTGAAATACCCCGGTCTGCGGCCCTGGGAAATCTTTGTTTCCGAGTCGCAGGAGCGGTTTTCGCTGGCTGTGGAGCCCGCTAAGCTGGACGAGCTGCTGGCGTTGGGACAGGAAATGGAAGTAGAGCTGACTGACATCGGTTACTTCACTTCGGATGGTTTCCTGGATGTGCGCTTCGATGGCGCGTCAGTAGCCCATCTGAACATGCATTTCCTGCACGAAGGCGTGCCGCGCAAAGTGCTGGAAGCCGAGTGGTGCAAGCCCCAGGCTTCAGAGCCGGCGCTGCCCACCAACCTCGACTATACCGACGTGCTGAGCCGCCTGCTCGGCAGCCTCAACATCTGCTCGCGCGAATCGGTGATTCGGCAGTACGACCACGAGGTGAAAGGCCGCACGATTATCAAGCCGCTCATGGGCGCTACCGGTCAGGCGCCGCAGGACGCGGCCGTGGTGCGCTTCAACTTCGAGAGCTGGGAAGGCGTGGCCGTGAGCAACGGTATTCTGCCTCGCTTCGGTGATTTGGATGCCTACCATATGTCGGCCGGCGCGTTTGATGAGGCTGTGCGCCAGATTGTAGCCGTGGGCGGGAAGCTTCCCAACCTGAGTTATGGCGACGGCAACTTCTGGTCCGTGAACGACAACTTCTGCGTGCCCGACTCGGTGTACGACCCCATCGGCAACCCCGATGGCAAACAGAAGCTGGCCAAGCTGGTGCGTATGTGCCAGGCCCTGCGTGATGCCACGGCAGCCTACTGCATCCCGCTCACCTCGGGCAAGGACTCCATGAAGAATGACTTCAAGGCCGACGGCGTAAAGATTTCGGTGCCGCCCACGGTGCTGTACTCCATGACCGCCAAAATTGAGGACGTCCGCCATACCATCACCTCCGACTTCAAGCAAGCCGACGATGTGGTGTACCTGCTGGGCGAAACCTACGACGAGCTGGGCGGCTCAGAGTTCTACCAGCTGCTGGGTGAGCTGGGAGCCAATGTGCCCCAGGTTCGTTTCGCGGAAGCCAAAGCCCTGTACACGCTGATGGGAGAGGCCAACGATAAAAAGCTCATCCAATCCTGCCACGACCTCTCGGATGGCGGCCTGGCGGTGGCACTTGCTGAGGCCACATTTGGTTATGGCTTTGGCGCTGCTATAGAATTGCCGGCCAGTGGGTTGAGTGTAACAGCACAGTTGTTCTCAGAGTCGCACTCCCGCTTTGTGGCCACGGTGGCCCCGGAAGATGTGGTGGCTTTTGAGCAGCACTTCGGCAGCCGGGCCACGCGCCTGGGCCGCGTAACCCAGGACGGCCAGCTGACGGTACAGCACGGTGGTCAGACGGTCGTTTCGGCCAGCACGACGGCCCTGCGCCACGAGTGGACCAATGGTCCCGTTAATCGAATCATCGGCTTCGGCCAGCATGCGGAAGCGCAATAGCCAGATGGAACAGCAACCAATTTTGCCGGATTTAACCACGCCGCCCCGGCCGCAGCACGACGACCCGGGCCACGAAGTGGTGGACCGGGAGGGCAACATCAAGTTGCCCGGCTACAAAAGCGTAGACCCCGGCCACGAAACAACGGAGCCGCTGAAAAGTAGCCCGGAGTCCGGACATAGCCCGAAAGTGCGCGCCCTCATTCTGACCGGTTTCGGCATCAACTGCGAGGAAGAGTACGCCGCCGCTTACCGGCTGGCGGGCGCCGAAGCCACCATTGTGCACCTCAACCAGGTGCTGCACGGCCACGTCAGCATCCACGACTACGACATCCTGAACTTCCCCGGCGGTTTTTCGTTCGGCGACGACCTCGGCTCGGGCGTGGTGCTGGCAAACAAGCTTCGCTACCGCAAAAACGCCGAGGGTCGCACCCTGATCGACGACATCAAGCAGTTCGTTGCCAACGGCAAGTTTGTGATGGGCATCTGCAATGGCTTCCAGGTGCTGGTGAAGCTGGGCCTGCTGCCCAACCTAAGCGGCCACGTAACGCCGGAAGTGACCCTGACGCACAATGCCTCGGGCCGTTACGAAGACCGTTGGGTGAAGCTGAAAGTCAACCCGAAATCAAACTCTCCCTTCCTGAAAGGCATTGACACGATGGAAGTGCCGGTGCGCCACGGCGAAGGTCGCCTTATTATTAAGGGCGAAGACACGCTGGCGGAAATTGAAGCCCGGGGCCTGAATTGCCTGGCTTACACCGATTTCGACGGCTCGCCGACGGACGTGTATCCTTTCAACCCCAACGGTGCCGACCTGAATTGCGCCGGCCTGACCGACACCACCGGCCAGGTATTCGGCCTGATGCCGCACCCTGAGGCTTTCCTCTCGCTGTACAATCACCCCGACTGGGCCCGGCGCAAGCGCCAGAACCCCCAGCTGAGCGAGGAAGGCGACGGCCTAAAGCTGTTCCGCAACATTGTGGAACACGTGCAAGGCCAGCGCCAGGCCGCTACTACGCCCCAGCAAGCCCGCCAGTTTACATCCTAGACACCTCCGCACTCCGCTGACCTAGTGCCGGCTGCTAATTCGTCGTATGAACACCCTCAATCACTTCGATACCCCCCAGCTCGAACTCCTGCACCGCGGCAAAGTTCGCGACTCGTACCGCGCGCCTTCGGGCGAGCGGCTCATCGTGGTAACCGACCGTCTGTCAGCGTTTGACTCGGTGCTGGAAACGCCCGTGGCCCACAAAGGCGCGGTGCTGAACGGGCTGGCTGCTTTCTGGTTCGACAAAACCCGGCACATCATCCCCAACCACGTGATTTCGCTGCCCGACCCGAACGTGACGCTGGCCAAGGAAGCCGAGCCGATTCGGGTGGAGATGGTGGTGCGGAACTACCTCACGGGCTCCATGTGGCGCGGCTACCAGCAGGGTCAGCGCACGTTCTCGGGCGTGACGGTGCCGGACGGCCTGACCAAGCACCAGAAATTCCCCGAGCCCATCGTGACGCCTACCACCAAGGAGGAGTCGGACCGCGAGATTACGCCGGAGAACCTGGTATCGGAAGGCTGGGTGTCGGCGGAGCTGTATGAGAAGATGCGGGTGAAGTCGCTGGAGCTGTTCAACTTCGCTTCCCAGTGGATGGCGGAGCGCGGCATCATCCTGGTGGATACCAAGTACGAGTTTGGTTTGCTGAATGGGGAGCTGATTCTGATTGACGAAATCCACACGCCCGATTCGTCGCGGTTCTGGAGCGCCGAGGACTATGCCAAGAACCCCGAAACGGCCGAGCAGATGGACAAGGAATACGTGCGCCAGTGGCTGATTGCTAACAAAACGGAAGCAGGCTACCCCCGCGCCCTCACGCCCGAAGTGTCCGCCGAAGCCACCCGCCGCTACCTCGATATCTACGAGCGTATCACGGGTGCCCCACTGCCCACCGGCAACGAAACCACTGCCGGCGGCGACGTCCGGGCCCGCCTTGTGGGCAACCTCGTGCGCGCCGGTATCATGAAAAATGAATAAGCTCGTCGGTGATTATGCCCTCGGCTACTCCTAACCTCACAGTAGTGCGCCCCGATAACGCTAAGCTGCGGGCGCTGTAATACCAAGCCAATGAACGTTGCGAAACACAAACAACTAGTGCAAGATTACATTGAAGCGTACAACCGCTTCGATGTAGAGGGGATGGTGCGCCATCTGCACGAAGACGTGGTGTTCCGCAACATTTCCGGCGGCGAAGTCAACCTGACAACCACCGGTAAGGAAAGCTTCCGTCAGCAGGCCGAGCAAGCCAGGCAGTACTTCTCGCAACGGAAGCAGCACATCACTAATTGGCTGGTAGCCGACAACCGCGTGGAAGTGCTGATTGACTATACCGGCGTGGCGGCCATTGAGTTTCCTAATGGTTTAAAGCCGGGCGATACGCTACAGCTGCAGGGTAAGTCGGTTTTTGAGTTTGCCGATAGTCAGATTGTTTCCATCAACGACATCAGCTAGACGCATGAGTAAATTTGGTCCCGATACAGCAATAAAGTTTCCCCTGGCCGCTTATAGTCGCCTGTGCTTCTTGAAAAATGTTGTGACGAATCCAAATATCATCGTGGGTGACTACACCTACTATGATGACTTCGAGGATGTTGCCAACTTTGAAAAGAATGTGAAATATCATTTTGAGTTCACGGGTGACAAATTGATTATTGGGAAATTTTGCATGATTGCCTCCGGTGTAACCTTCATTATGAACGGAGCTAATCATTTAACTGATGCCCTTACCACGTATCCGTTTGCCATATTCGAGCACGGCTGGGAAGGCGCTATGACTGGGAAGAGCTATCCTACAAAGGGAGACTTGGTGATTGGCAATGATGTTTGGATTGGCCACAATGCCACTATTATGGCTGGCGTAACCATTGGCGACGGTGCTATAATCGCTACTAACGCTACTGTAGTGAAGGATGTGGCACCTTATACCATCGTGGGAGGCAATCCGGCGCAGACTATCAAGCAGCGTTTTTCGGCAGAAGAAACTGCGGCGCTTTTGCAAGTCAAGTGGTGGGATTGGAGTCCGGAGAAAATCACCAGTAATCTCGCGGCGCTGACCAGTAACAACGTTAAGGCGCTTAAGCAGTGTATTTAAGAAATGATGCTTCCTGAATAATATGGCAACTTCTAAACCCATAGTACTTCTCGGCGGCGGGGCCCGTGAACACGCCATGGCGTGGAAGCTGACCCGCGACGGCGCCACCGTGCACGTGCTGCCCGGCAACGGCGGCATCCCCAACAGCCATCCCGAAATCAGCGCCACCGACTTTCCGGCTATCCAGGGGTTCTGCGAAGCGCACGGTATCAAGCTCATCGTGGTAGGACCAGAGGCGCCTTTGGCCGCCGGGGTAACCGACTATTTTGTCGCTTCTGATATCCGGGTGTTTGGTCCGAGCCGGGCCGGGGCTACGCTGGAAAGCTCTAAGGTGTGGAGCAAAGATTTTATGCGGCGGCACGGGGTGGCTACGGCTATGTCGTGGCAGTACCGCAGCGACAAGCTGGAAGCTGCCCGCGCCAAAGCCACCGAGTTGGCAGGGCAGGTAGTAGTGAAATATGATGGGCTGGCTGCGGGCAAGGGCGTGTATGTGTGCTCTTCCGTGGAAGAGGCCCACGCCGCGCTGGACGATTTGCAGCAGCAGCACACCGGCTGGTTTAGCTTCCTGCTGGAAGAAAAGCTGTCCGGCCCCGAAATCAGCATTATCGGCGTAACCGATGGCAACCGCATCCGGCTGCTGGCGCCTTCCCAGGACCACAAGCAGCTGCTGGCCGGCGACCAGGGCCCCAACACCGGCGGCATGGGCGCCTACTGCCCCGTGCCCTTCGCTGATGATAACGTGCTGGCGGCCATCCGCACCGCCATTGTAGATCCTACGCTGGGTGGCCTGCAGAAAGAGCAGTTCAACTTCAAAGGCTTCCTGTATTTCGGCATCATGCTCACGCCCCAGGGGCCCAAGCTGCTGGAATACAACGCCCGCCTCGGCGACCCGGAAGCCGAAGTGCTGCTGCCCGCCCTGGAAAGCAGCCTGCTGGAGCTGATTGAAGCCACGCTGGATGGCCGGCTGCAGGAAACGGTGGTTCGCCAGCGCCGCGGCTACTACGTGGGCGTGGTGCTGGCCTCGGGCGGCTACCCCGCCGCACAGTTCCCCACCGGCTTCCCCATCACCGGCCTGGACCAGCTGCACCCCAGCATCCTGGCCTTCCACGGCGCTACCAAGCACAATGCTGAAGGCCAGCTGGTAACTAGCGGCGGCCGGGTAATGGTACTGGTGGGCCACGGTGATGAGCTGGAAGAGGCTGTGCATCACGTGTATCGGGAAGCAGAAAAGGTTAAATTTCAGGATGTGTACATCCGCACAGACATTGGCCAGCGGCCGACTCCCGTTCTTGAACTCACCCGGTAACCATACTACCCGCAAGCAGCGCCTGGCCATTTTATTGTCGGGCAGGGGCTCCAATATGGTGGCGCTGGTAAAAGCCGTGCAACACGGGGTGCTGCAGGATGTGGCCGAAATAGCGGTGGTATTCAGCAACAAGCCTGATGCCCCCGGCTTGGAAACCGCCAGGGCGCTGGGCTGCCTCACCGATAGCCTGAGCAGCCAGGGCCATAAACGGGCCGATTTTGATGCCGCGGTAGTAGATATTCTGAACAGCTACCAGCCTGATTACGTGGTGCTGGCCGGCTACATGCGCATCCTGTCGCCTACGTTTATTCGGGCGTTTGCCGGGCGCATTCTCAACATTCACCCCGCTGACACCCATCAGCACCAAGGGCTGCACGCTTATGAATGGGCCTTTGAACACCAGCTGCCGGAAACCAAAATCACGGTGCATCTGGTTGACGAAGGCCTGGATACCGGGCCTGTGCTGGCCCAGGAACCAGTTGATCTGCGCGGGGCTGATACCCTGGCAGAAGTAGAGCGCCGCGGCCTGGCCGTGGAGCATCAGCTTTACGCCACTACGCTGGCCCGCCTGCTTCGGGGCGAGCTGCCTGACCTGCCTGCCGAAGCGGCTCTGACCACACCCCATACACCACCCACCTCCGTTGCCAGCCTCCCGGGGCCGGCAACTAACAACTAAGAACTGCCATGTGCGGAATTGTAGGTTTTTACGGCCCCGATGACGTTGCTCACGACATCGTATTTGGTCTTACCGCGTTGCAGCACCGCGGGCAGGACGCGGCCGGCATTGCCACCTTCGACGAAAATTTCCACCTCTGCAAAGGCAACGGCCTGATTGCTGATGTGTTCAAGCCCAAGCAGCTTAAGAAGCTGAGAGGCAACATCGGTATCGGTCATGCCCGCTATACCACCCAGGGCTCCGGCGACGCCGAACTGGCCCAGCCGTTTACCACCAGCTACCCCTTCGGGCTGTCGATGGTGCACAACGGCAACGTCATCAACTTCCGCCAGGCCGCCAAGCGCCTGCATGATACCTACCACGTGCTGCCCAAAACCAGCAACGACCTGGAGCTCATCATGTACACCTTCGCCTCGGAGCTGCGCCTGAAGAACCTGGATGCGCTGTCGGTTGTGGATATCTTCGATGCCGTAGAAACCACCCAGGAGCTGGTGAAAGGGGCCTACGCCACTATTACCATTATTGCCGGCCATGGCCTGCTGGCCTTCAACGACCCGCTGGGCATCCGGCCCCTGGTGCTGGGCCGCCGCCAGACGGAGAACGGTCCGGTTTACGCCTTTGCCTCGGAAAGCACCTGCTTCGATTATCTGGGTTTCGAATTCCTGGAAAACGTAGGGCCCGGCCAGGCGGTATTCATCGACAAAGACTTTAAAGTACACCACAAGAACCAGCAGGAGCAGCCCAAAAACTTCTGCGTGTTCGAGCACATCTACTTTGCCCGCGAAGACTCCACCATTCATGGCCGATTGGTGGCCCGGGAGCGGGTGCGCCTGGGTAAGATGCTGGCCCGTAAGGTAATTGAGTCAGGTATTCAGCCTGATATGGTGATTGATGTGCCTTCCTCGGGCTACTTTTCGGCCTCTGGTCTGGCCGAGGCCATTGGGGTGCCCTACCGCCGGGCGCTGGTGAAAAACAACCACATGGGCCGCTCCTTTATTGTGAGCAGCCAGGCCGGCCGCGAGGACATTGTGAAGAAAAAGCTGAACCCCATCCGGGAGTTTGTGGAGGGCAAGAAGATTGCCGTAGTCGATGACAGTATTGTGCGGGGCACCACCTCGCGGCGCATTGTGCGCATTCTGCGCGAGGCCGGTGCTTTGGAGGTCTACTTCATTTCCAGTGCGCCGCCCATTATTGCGCCCTGCATCTATGGTATTGATATGGCCATGAGCACGGAGTTGATTGCCGCCAACTACACCGAGGAGGAAATCTGCCGCTACATTGAGGCTGATAAGGTTATCTATCAATCGATAGAAGACCTGAAAGAGCTTTTCTCGGAGGATAAGGGCCACGGCGGCAGCTGCTTTGCCTGCTTCACCGGTGAGTATCCTACCGGCGACGTGACCAAGTACCTGCGCCACATTCAGGAGGAGCGCCAAAGCCACCGCGGCGACAAAAAGAACCGCACCGATGTGGTACCCTCCGTCAGCGCCAAGGCCCCCGAACCAACGGAACACTAGTATCCATCAGCTAAAAAACACCTGTCATCCTGAGCCTGCGAAGGACCTTATCACGCCTGAACTACCATCGTAACAACGACTCGTTTCAACGGGAGAAGGTCCTTCGCAGGCTCAGGATGACAGAAAAAAATAAATAGACCGCATGTCCACTTCCTCTCAGAAACCCGCCGGCTACGACATCGACCTCGGCAACGAATGCTCCCGCAACGCTTACGCCTGGTCCAAGAAAACCTTCGCCAACCGCGCTGGCAAGCCTGGCGAGGCGGCTCAGGATCTGGAGGGCGGCTTCGCCAACGAAATCCGCTTCGGCAACGCCCGCCTGGGTATTTCCTCCGATGGCATCGGGACTAAGATTGAGGTAGCGGAGCGGGTAGGCAAGTTCGATACGCTGGGCTACGACCTGGTAGCCATGACGGCCGACGACCTCATCGTGGGTGGTTTCGTGCCTACCAACCTCTCCAACATCATCGACGTGAATACCCTCGACTATGAGGTGATTGACGAGATGATGCGCGGCTTGCACGATGCCTGCAACTTTGCGGAAATGGCCATTACGGGCGGCGAAATTGCCGAGCTGGGCAACCGCATCGGCGGCTGGCCGGGTGCTAAAATGAACTTCAACTGGTGCTCCACGGCCATTGGTAGTCTGCACCCCAGCCTGGAGCGCCCCCTGAGCGGTGCCGGCGTGAAAGCCGGTCAGGCAGTAGTAGCACTTCGCTCGCCCAGCTTCCGTTCCAACGGCTTTTCCCTGGCCCGCCGCACCCTGCAAAACCTGTTCGGTGACAACTGGCACTCAGCTCCCTATGATGGGCTGGATGCTACGCCGCACGGTAGCGCCGGCCACACCTGGGGCGAGGTGCTGCTGGCGCCTTCGCTCATCTACTCGCCCGGCGTGGCGCGGGTGCTGGACGCGGGCCTGCCGCTCTACGCCGCCGCACACATCACCGGCGGCGGCATTGCCGATAACTTCAAGCGCGTGCTGAAAAACGGCGTGGGCGCCGAGCTGACGAACATTTTCGAGCCCCTGCCCGCCATGCAGAAGCTCACCGAGCTGGCCGGCATCACCCCTGCCGATGCCTATCTGTACTGGAATATGGGCAACGGCATGCTATTGGTAACCGATGAAGCCCAGGCTGAAACCATAGCCGCCCAGCTCCGTGCCGATGGCTACGACGCCCAAGTAGCCGGGCGCATCACCGCTGAGCCCGGTATCCGGCTGAAAGTAGGCGCGGGCGAGTTGAGCTACGCGTAAGCCGGCGTTACGAGCCAGCAAATTCAATAGAAAGGAACGTCATGTCGAGCGCAGTCGAGACATCTCGCTAGTGTGTTGAATAGTGTAATTACTATCCCAACATCAGCACGCGAGATGTCTCGACTGCGCTCGACATGACGTTTTTAAGGTCTTGACAGTCCGTTTTAAGGTTAAGAACAGAAGTAGAAAATTCTGCCCATCCGTTAGCTGCCCGTAACGGCGCTGGCAAATTACCCGTTCAGCCTACCCAGATGTTAGCGTAGGGCTTGTTAAGAACGGTTTCGACTCTTCCGCTTCGCGGCGCATGTTTCTGCGCCAGGCGGGCCAGGCGGTGGCCACGGTTATCGTGGCCGGGCCAGCGGCTGCATCTGCTCCTTCACCTCTTGATGATGCCATGCAGTACGACGACCAGAAGAAAGTTGGCTTTGCTATAGTAGGGCTGGGCAAGTTTGCCACCCAGCAAATGATGCCCGCCTTTAAAGACTGTAAACACGCCCGCATTGCGGCTTTGGTCAGCGGCTCGCCCGACAAAGCCAAGAAGCTGGCCCGTCAGTATGGGGTAGAGGCCAAAAACATCTATAACTACGAGAACTTCGACACCATTAAGGATAACCCCGAGGTAGATGTCGTCTACATTGTGCTACCAGTAGGCCTGCACGCCGAGTACACCATTCGGGCGACCAAAGCGGGCAAGCACGTGCTGACGGAAAAGCCCATGGCTACCTCCCCGGAGGATTGTCAGAAGATGATAGATGCCTGCCAGAAAGCCGGCAAAAAGCTAATGGTGGCCTACCGGGCCCAGTACGAGCCGTTTAACCTGGATGCCATTGCCCGCATCCGTAAGGGCGAGCTGGGCAAGTTGCTGCAAATCACCGCCGACCATGGCCGTAGCGTAGACCCCACCGGCGACAAAGCCGACTCCTGGCGGGTGCAGAAAAAGCTGGCCGGCGGCGGCTCCCTCATGGACATCGGCATTTATTCCCTGAATGCCACCCGCTACCTCACCGGCGAAGAGCCGGTAGAAGTAACCGCCATCGAATCAACTGACAAAAACGACCCGCGTTTCCAGGAAGTAGAAGACCGGATTCACTTCACGCTTCGCTTTCCCAGCGGCGTGCTGGCCACCTGCACCAGCTCCTACAGCATTCAGGAAGTGAAGCGCTACCGTGTGTTCGGCGACAAAGCCTGGCTGGACCTGGACCCCGCCACCGACTATAAGGAGCACAACCTGAAGATTGGCGACAAAAACGGGGAGCGGAAACCCAACGTAGACGAAGGCAATCAATTTGCCGCTGAGCTGGACCACATGGCCGAGTGCGTGCTCAACAACACCACGCCCAAAACACCCGGCGAGGAAGGTCTGCGGGATATCAGGCTGATTCACGCCATTTATGATACCCGTACCGGTAAGCGGGTGAAGGTGTAACAAGAGGTTGCTTTGTCCCGTCTCGATCCAAAAAGCAGAGAAAATGCCAAAGTATTTCTTGCAGGAGTCATTTAACAAACTCCCTGCAACACGCTGGGGTGAATTGCTTGATAAAGCCCTTCCCAAAGCAAATTACTTAGAGCTGAATCAACTGTGGTCAAAAGCTCGATTGTCTCCTGTGCTTGCTCAAGCACAGGTTTTCCTGCCTACTAACATTCCGCGAGTTTATAAAGCCACACACCGTTTCTCGCTTACACCAGAAGTAGTGGCGTATATCAAATCGGTGCCATACAAAGATTGGCAGGGAAGTGACTTTGAAGACCCAGCTTTATATCATGATAATACCTTATTGCTGGGTACCATCAGTCATGAAGATTATGTGATATCCCCCTTGACAGAGGACGAAAGGGCGCAGCTTAATGGCCGAGACTTAGACTTTTGGTGCGAGTGGATTTTTGATTAGAACCTACTTTTTACGCAGGCCGCAATGGCCGCTTCTCCAGAATCAGCTCCGTTCGGAAGGTATTGAGCGTTTCTTCCAGGCCCACCGGGTAGGTGTGGGGGTTGAGGAAGCGGCGGATGCTGGGGTCCAGGCTTTGCACTTCACGCTGGGCGCGGGCGCGGCTTTCCGCCAGGGTAGGTAGCTCCTGCACCTGCTGCCCGCGGCGGAAAACAGGCTCCAATAGCTCCCGAAAAGCAGCATCGGGGCGCACGAGGCGGCGGCGGGTGGCATCCAGTGGATCGACGATGGTGAGCTGGTTGGGGAGGGGCTCGGCGGTGTTGTAGAGCATATCGGCGCGGGGCTGGCCTTTTTCCGACTTGTAGCGCCGCACCTGCAGAATGCCCGGGATGCTGGTTTTCACCAGCTGCTCCGAGAGCTTAATGGTGTAGTCCCAGCCCGAATCGTCGGGTTTGCGCAGGGCAGCCATTTTGTACACGCCCCCCAGGGCCGGCTGGTCGTAGGCGGTAACCAGCTGCGTGCCCACGCCCCAGGTATCGATGCGGGCGCCCTGCTGCTTGAGGCTGGTAATGAGGTTTTCTTCCAGGTCGTTGCTGGCCACAATGCGGACTTGCTGGAAGCCTGCCTCGTCCAGCAGGGCGCGAGCCTCGCGGCTGAGGTAGGCCAGGTCGCCGGAGTCCAGGCGGATGCCGCCCAGCTCGTGGCCGTTGGCGCGCATTTCGCGGGCCACGGCAATGGCGTGGCGCACGCCTTCCAGCGTATCGTAAGTGTCTACCAGAAATACCGAGTCATCCGGGAAAGCCTGGGCGTAGGCCTTAAAAGCCGTTTCCTCGTCTTCAAAAGCCATAATCCAGCTGTGGGCGTGGGTGCCCTTTACAGGAATGCTGAAGCGCTGCCCGGCCAGTACGTTGGAGGTAGCATCGGCCCCGCCCAGATAGGCGGCCCGGCTGGCGGAAAGGCCGCCGTCGAACCCCTGAGCGCGCCGCAGGCCAAACTCCAGCATCTGGTCCTCAGGGCCTATTGCTTCGCGCACGCGGGCTGCTTTGGTTGCCACCAGCGTCTGGAAATTAACCAGCGTGAGCAGGGCGGTTTCTACCAGCTGGGCCTGCAGCAAAGGGCCCTGCACCCTAATCAGGGGCTCATTGGCGAAAACCACCGTACCCTCCGCAATGGCATCCACATCACAGGTGAATTTCAGCTCGCGTAGGTATTCCAGAAACTTAGGGTCGAAGAGCGGAGTGCCTTTGCTGCCTTTCAGGCTGCGCAGGTACGTCAGGTCATCCTCGGAGAAATGGAGGTGCGAAAGCCAGTCGGCGGCGTAGGCCAGGCCTGCGCACACGGCATAGCCGCCCTCAAAGGGCGGGCGGCGAAAGTATAGGTGAAACACGGCTTCGCGGTCTTGTAGGCCCTGTTGCCAGTAGCCATAGGCCATGGTAAGCTGATAGAGGTCGGTGAGCAGACTAAGCGAGGGCGCATACAGGCCGGAAAGCGGGGCTGAATTCATGCGGGCAAGTTGGGAAGAATTGCTTCTACTACGGTGGAGCTGTCAATATGGTGCTGAAGCGGCAGTTTCTTGCTGAAACAGTATGCCGGAAGGGCCATGAACAGAATAGGTACTCCGCGTTTCAACTAAAATAATGGCCGACAGATAATATTCCCCAAAAGCTATGCAACCTTCTGCCGCGCCGCGTATACTATCTTGTAAAGTAAATTGCGGCTATATATAAACAGCATATCACCTGATAGTTATCATGTATTATCAGCCTTGTAATATAAAAAATATAAAATTATATATATAATTCGTTATATTTAAAATATTGAATTGGTGGTGGGAGAACAAAACCCAGCACAGTAGCAGATTCTCTTGCCGATACCTCAGACCGAGGGTGCGACTATAGGCAGGGGAAACGAGCAGGAAGAGGGGATGGAGTAGCGTAGAGGGGAGTAAAATTTGAGAAGGCTATGGAAGAGGTTTTGCAGGTGTCGCACACCTCGGTAAGCCAGCTAGTGCAGCGTTACCGGACTCATGCAGCCGGGGGTAGCTCGTTTGATAAAGAGCTGCTGTTGCAGCATAATCCGCTGCTAGAGAAGATTTTTGTCATGGTAGACTGCGGCGTGGCTATTTTCGATGCCAGTCAGGCCAGCTACGTCTATATCAGCGACATGGTGGAACGGGCCCTGGGCTACAAAGCCGAGCGGTTTCTGACCGGGGGCCTGGATTTCACCTTCACCATTGTGCACCCCGACGACTTGCCGGGCTTGGTGCGTTTTCTGGAGCTGGAGCTGGATTATCTGGATGCCATGCCCGAGCGGCAGCACCGTCTAAACTACCGCTCCAGCTACGATTACCGCCTGCGGTGCCTCAATGGCAACTACATGCGCGTATTGCAGCGCAATGCCATTCTGGATCTGGATGAGGAAGGTAATGCCTGCCGGATGCTGCTGATTATCAGCAATGTGTCGCACCTGAAAAAGAACGATAACATGATGATTAACATCGTCCGAGACCAGCACACCGATCTGCTTTATACTTACAATACCGAAAGCCACACGCTCAGCACCGATAACTTCCTCAGCAAGCGGGAGCTGGAGATTCTGCGCCTGCTGGGCCGGGACTTCACCAGTAAGGACATTGCCGATCAGCTCTTTATCAGTGTGCATACGGTGGAAACCCACCGGCGCAACATGCTGGAAAAGACCAACATCAAAGACACATCCAAGCTGGTAAGCTTTGCCGAAGCGGCCGGCTTGATTTAAGATCCGCTTTACCCGCTTTACCCGCTTTACCCGCTTGCGGCCACCGGCCCCGGCCTTCCTGAGAGGGAGCCCGGGGCCGGTGTTTTTTGTGACCGATGGTGGAGAAGGGCGCTTTCATTTCCGAACACCCTGTCCATTTTTGGACATAATTTGGGATAGGGATAATCTAATATTTGTATTCAAAATATTGATAAACAATGCCTTATAAAAATGGCACGGGCATTGGCTATACCTGCAGGAACCTTTACCCTTCCTGCACGAAAATGGACAGAGCAATTTCTACCGCCATTCAAACCCGCCGCCAGCGTCGTCGTTGGCTGATTGTTTTTCTGGTGGTGGCCGTAGCAATAGGCGGCCTGCTAGCTTTCCGCACGGTGCTGCGGCCCAGCGTGAAAAGCACCGATATTCTCACCGCCACCGCGGAAACCGGCGACGTAGAAGCCTCCCTCACAGCCTCGGGCCTCATTATTCCCGGCCACGAGGCCGTCATTACCAGCCCTATTCAAAGCACCATCCGGCGGGTGGCCCTACAGGTAGGGGAGAAGGTAAAGCCCGGGCAAACCATTCTGGAGCTGGATAAAGATCTGACCACCAGTAGTCTGGCCAAGCTGCAGGACGAGCAGCAGCAGAACCGCAATAAAAACTCCCAGCTGCAGCTCAAGCTGGAGCACGGCCTCAACGATTTGCAGTCTCAGGAGCAGGTGCAGCAGGTAAAAGTGCGCAGCCTGCAGTCGGCGCTGCACGATGAGCAGTACCTGCTCAAAATAGGCGGCGGCACTACCGAGAGTGTGCGCCAGGCCGAGCTGAGCCTGAAAGTGGCCCAACTGGAGCTGCAGCGCCTGCGCGAGCAGATCCGCAACCAGCGCCTGAGCAACGCCGCCGACGTGCGCGAGCTGGGCTACACCATGCAGATGCAGGACCGCAGCATTTCCGACCTGGCCGGCAAGCTGGCCCAAGCCAACATCAGCAGCCAGCAGCCCGGCGTGGTTACCTGGGTAAACGATGAGCTGGGCACCACCGTGAACCAGGGCGACCCCCTGGCCCGCGTAGCCGACCTGACCAGCTTCCGGGTGAAAGCCTCCATTTCCGATTCCTACGCCGATGCCCTGCATGTGGGTGCGCCGGTGGTGGTGCGCCTAAACGGCACTGACCTGCGCGGCACCATCAGCACGGTAAGCCCGGCCGTGGATAAGGGCGTGGTGAACTTCTATGCTACGCTGGAGGAAAACCACCACCCGGCGCTGCGCTCCAATCTGCGCGCCGATGTGTACGTGGTAACCAAAGCGCACAACCACGTGACGCGCGTAAAAAACGGCCCCTTCTACCAGGGCGGGCAGGAGCAGAAAGTATTTGTAGTGAAGGGCGACAAAGCCGAGCAGCGCACCGTGCGCTTCGGCGACAGCAACTTCGACTACGTGCAGGTGCTCAGCGGCCTGCAGCCCGGCGACGAGATTATCATCTCGGACATGAAGGAGTACGATACCACGCCTCTCCTGACGATTAAAGACTAACTCCGCGCCTTTCCTGAGCTATGAAACGTTTTCTATTTGTCGCTTTGCTGTTGGTGCCCGGGCTGCGCCTGACTGCCCAGGCCCCCCCCGCGCCGCTCACCCTGGAGCAGGTAATTGCCCAGGCACTGGCGCAGTCATCGGTAGCCAGGCAGGCGCAGACCAACCGCGAAACCAGCTATTGGCAGTGGCGCACCTATCGCGCCAACTACCGCCCCCAGCTGGCCCTGCAGGGTGCCATTCCGGACTTCAGCCGCCAGATAGCCCCGGTAGTGCAGCCCGATGGCACCACCGCCTTCCGGGCCGTGCGCTTCAACAACTCCAACCTGGCGGCCACCCTCACCCAGAATATTGGCTTCACCGGCGGGCAGATTATGATTGCCTCCGAGATGCAGCGCTTCGATAATTTTAACACCAGCCAGCGCAGCTATAGCAACCGGCCCATTGGCATTGGCCTCACGCAGCCCCTGGGCGCATACAACTCCCTGCGCTGGGCCCGGCAAATTGAGCCTTTGCGCTACCAGGAGTCGCAGCGGCAGTACGTGGAGGAGCGCGAGAACATTGCCCAGCGCATTACGGAGCTGTATTTCGATGTGCTTCTGCAGCAGGTGAATGCCTCAGTAGCCCGGCAGAACGTGCAAGCCAACGAAGATCTGTTCCGGATAGGGCAGGAGCGCTACAAGCTGGGCCGCCTCTCGCAGAGCGACCTGCTGCTGCTGGAGCTCAACCTGCTGAATTCCCGCCGGGCCCTGGGGCAGGCCCTGCTGGAGGCCCAGAGCGCCGCCATTGACCTGCAGAGCTACACCGGCCTGAGCGCCGAGGCGCTGCAGCTGGCTATTCCTACCGCCGCGCCGCGCTTCCCGGTGCCCACAGATCAGGCGCTGGCGCAGGCCCGCCAGAACCGGCGCGAGTCGCTGGTGTTCCGGCGGCGTTTGCTGCAGGCCGAGAGTGAGGTGGCACGCGCCAAAGGCACTACCGGCTTTCAGGCCAGTCTGGTGGCCAACCTGGGCTACATGAACCAGGCTGAAACGTTCTGGTCGAGCTACAACAACCCACAGGACCAGCAGCAGGTGCGCCTGGCCTTCTCGGTGCCTATTCTGGACTGGGGCCGGCAGAAATCCATTGTGAAAACTGCCGAGCTCAACCGCCAACAGGTGCAGCAAACCGTAGCCCAGGAGCAGCAGACGTTTGAGCAGTCGGTGCTCACGCAGGCCGCCCAGCTCAGCAGCCTCAACGAGCAGCTGGACCTAGCCGCCCGCGCCGATACGCTGGCCCAGCGCCGCTACGATATTGCCCGCGCCACCTACCAGGTGGGCCGCATCAGCCTCACGGACCTGAACATTGCCCTCAACGAAAAAGACCAGGCCAAGCGCAGCTACATTGCCGCGCTGCGCGCCAGTTGGGTGGCTCACTACCGCCTGCGCGCCCTCACACTGTATGATTTTGAGCGCCAGGAGCCGCTGGTGGCGAAGCAGTAAAGCTGTTTAAAAAGCCACCCGAACGTCATGCAGAGCGCCGCGAAGCATATCGCGTGCTGACGTTGCCAAACTATATGTCATCCTGAGCAAAGCGAAGGACCTTATCACCAAAGAACGAAAAGCGTAACAACGACTCGTTCCAGCGTGATAAGGTCCTTCGCTTTGCTCAGGATGACAGGCGAAGCGGGAGAGATGCTTCGACTCCGCTCTGCATGACAATTCAAGGCAAAAGCCCTTTACCGTGGCACGGTAAAGGGCTTTTTGTATGAGTATCGGGCGGGCTGATTCTTCGCCCGGCCGGGAATGACTAAGGGATGACGGCTTAGGAAGCAGCCGGAATGTTGGTGTTCCAGATATCCTGGTGCAGCTTCCACTGGCCTCCCTGCTGTTTCCAGACCACCATGTATTTGCCCTGGTCTATCAGCTGGCCGGCGCCACCGAAGAGCGTGTAGTTGCCGAGTTCAATGGCGGTGTCTTCCAGCTCTTCTACCTCCCGGGTTTTCAGCTTTACCTGCTTAATGCCCATTTCCATGGCGCCCTGCCAGAACGCCTGAATGCCTGCGGTGCCCTGAATGGGCTCCATGCCGGTGGGCAGCACTACGCCACCGTCAGTGTACAGGCGGGCAATGGCGGCGGAGTCTCCGCGCGCAAAGCTGGCTTCAAAGGTGTCGTTGGCACGCCGGATTTCATCACGAATGCTTGTGGCTGTGGTAGGCATAATGAATGAGATGAAGTGGATGGGAAAAAAATGATGCTTATGTAAGATGGAAATAATTCATAAAAATAAAAATGTCATGCTGAGGGACTTAAGGGAATAATTATGGTGGGTTTCGAGTGCGTGCTACGGCTGTTTGGGAAGACTTGGCGCAAAAGCGCACAGTAGGCGCGCCATTTCCGAACACCCTGTCCAGAAATGGACAATATTTCCTAAATGCTATTTTTATAATATTGAATTAAGTTATTGATAATGAAATAATTAAGAAAATGGCACGCGGCTTGGCTAGGTAGTAGAGGGAGAGGGGTATAGCTGTACAAAAACGGACATTCCGCCCCGGTACCGCTGCCCCTGTCACCTGGTTTCTTCTTCACTCTTCCGAAAACAAACTCCCTGCCCCATGAACGCTACTACCGCTTCCAGCCCATTCACAGACTCGCCGCTGGTCCAGGCTGCGGCCGCGCCGGTTATTCAGCTGGCCGACATTGAAAAGGTATACCAGACCAGCACCGTGGAAACGCTGGCCCTCAACCGCGTAAACCTCTCCATTAACCGGGGCGAGTTTGTCTCCATTATGGGGCCTTCAGGCTGCGGCAAATCCACGCTGCTCAGCATTATGGGCCTGCTGGATGAGCCCACCAACGGCACCGTGGTAATTGATGGCCGCCCCGTGACCAGCTACTCCGACCGGGAGCTGGCCCACCTGCGCAACCACAAAATCGGGTTCGTATTCCAGAGCTACCACCTCATCAACGACCTCTCGGTGCTGGATAACGTGGAGCTGCCTCTGCTCTATCGCAAAGGCGTATCGGGCAAGGAGCGCCGCCAGCGCGCCCACGCCGCCCTGGACAAGGTAGGCCTGAATGCCCGCATGAGCCACTTCCCCAGCCAGCTTTCCGGTGGGCAGCGCCAGCGCGTGGCCATTGCCCGGGCGCTGGTAGGCAACCCTGAAATCATCCTAGCCGACGAACCCACCGGCAACCTGGACTCCGTGATGGGAGAGGAAATCATGGACCTGCTCCTGACCCTGAACCGCCGCGACAACACCACCATTGTGATGGTAACCCACGACGAGCAGCAGGCCCTGAAAACCGAGCGCATCATCCGCTTCTTCGACGGCAGCCAGGTGAGCTAACCTACTGCTGTCGTCTCCTGCCGCATCTATTCTGCTTTCGCCCATACCGCCTCTCTCCCTTTTGCTATGAAAACCTCCGCTGCTCACTTCATTCCGGAAGCCGAACTGATTGCGGCCTGCCGCCAGGGCAACCCCCGTGCCCAGCGCCTGCTCTACGACCAGATGGCGCCCAAAATGCTGGGCGTGTGCCTGCGCTACCTGCGCAACCACGATGATGCCGAAGAAGCCATGATGACGGGCTTTGTGAAGGCATTCCGGGCCCTGGAGCAGTTCCGGCAGGAGGGCAGCTTTGAGGGGTGGGTGCGCCGCATTATGGTGCGCGAAGCCCTGAACCAGATCAGCCGCCGCGAGCCGTTCATGCTCAACCTCGACGACTGCCCCGCGCAGTACACGCCCGCCCTGCCCGCCGGCATTGAGAGTGACCTGAACGCCGCCGACCTGCTGGCCCTCATTCAGGAGCTGCCCGCCGGCTACCGCACGGTGTTTAACCTGGCTGCGCTGGAGGGCTACACGCACCAGGAAATTGCCGGGTTGCTGGGCATTTCCGAAGGCACCAGCAAGTCCCAGCTCAGCAAGGCCCGTGCGCTGCTGCAGCGCCGCCTAACCGCCTTAACCTATTCTTCTCCCGCCTCTCATTCTGACTCCCCATGCTGCTTAGCTATCTAAAAATTGCCTGGAAGGTCTTGCTGCGTCGCAAGTTCTTCACCTTCATCAGCCTGTTCGGCATCAGCTTCACGCTGATGGTGCTGTTGGTGGTAGTGGCCATGTTCGACCACTTTAAAGGCGCCCACGCCCCCGAATCGCGCATCGACCGGATGCTGTTCGTCTCTTTCCTCAACCAGAAATTTGCCGACGGCGGCAACATGAACACGCCGCCCAGCCCTTACTTCCTCGAAAAGTATGTGCGCCCTATGCACACGCCCGAGAAAGTAGCCCTGTTCTCTATGTTCCACGCTATTCCCAGCTACGTGGGCAACCAGAAGCTGGACCTGGACCTGAAGTTTACCGACAACGTGTTCTGGGAGATTTTTGACTTCACCTTCCTGGAAGGCAAGCCCTACAACGCCACCGACCTGAAGAACGCCAACCGCGTGGCCGTCATCAATGAAACCACCGCCAAAGAGTACTTCGGTCAGGCCCGCGGGGTGGTGGGCCGCACCATTGTGGTAGACCAGATCAACTACCGCGTGGCCGGTGTGGTAGCCGATGTGCCCGTAATGCGCTTCAACTCTTACGCCGAGGTATGGGCCCCGATGACCACCACCAAAGCCGACATCAAAAACCCGGTGCTGGAGGGCGAATACTTTGCCGTGATGCTGGCCCACGAAGGCCAGGACCTGCACGAGCTGCAAAGCGAGTTCAACCAGATTATTAAAAAGGTGACCATTCTCAACTCCGGTGTAAAGTCCATTCACATCTATGCCGATACGCTGCTGGCCGCGCTCACCCGCCAGATTATCGGGGGCGGCGACTTATCCAACACTTCTGACCGAATGGTGCTGTTCTATATAATTGTAACCGGGCTGGGCCTGTTGTTTATGATGCTGCCTACGCTCAACTTGGTGAACATCAACCTGAGCCGCATTATGGAGCGCTCCTCCGAAATAGGGGTGCGCAAGGCCTTTGGCGCTACCGGCCGGGCCCTCATGGGACAGTTTCTGATTGAAAATATCTTCCTCACCCTGGTGGGTGGCCTGCTGGGGCTGGCCCTGGCCTATGGCGCCCTGCGGCTCATCAGCGGCTCCGATTTTATAGCCTACGCGCAGTTCTCTCTCAGCCTGCCGGTATTTGGCTGGGCCCTGTTGATTACCCTCGTTTTTGGGATAATGTCCGGGGTGTACCCAGCCTTAAAAATGTCTCGTCTCCAACCCGTGAATGCCCTGAAGGGAGGTGCCAAATGATACGTCACTTATTTACTCTGATCTGGAACCGCAAGCGGTCCAACTTCCTGCTGATTGCCGAAATCGTGCTGTCGTTCTTTGTGGTGTTTGTGGTGGGCAGCCTGCTGCTCTACAACCTCAACAACTACAGCCAGCCCCTGGGTTACAACTATGAAAACGTATGGGAAGTGAGCCTGGAGCCCGGCCCCGATACCGTAGCCCGCCGCGAGAAAATTGATCTGCTCTCGCAGCGCATCAAAGCCCTGCCAGGCGTGGTGGGCATCACCCGCAGCAGCGTGAACACGCCCTTCGCCTTCTCCACCATGACTACCGAGCTGGAGTACAAAGGCAAAGAAACACCCTCCTCGGACCGCTACAGGGTGGATGATAACTTTGCCAAGCTAATGGAAGTGAAAGTGCTGGAAGGCCGCTGGTTTAACCAGAGCGACAACGCGGCCCAGCGGGTTCCGATTATTATCAACCAGGCCTTTAAAGACGCCGTGTTTCCCAATGAAACGGCCGTGGGTAAGATTGTAGCGGAAAAAAATAGTACCCGCAAGTGGCAGGGGCAAGTGGTAGGGGTAGTAGAATCCTTCCGCGCCGGCAGCGACTTTGCCGAAAACAGCCCGGCGTTTTTTGAGCGCCGCATGGACGATACCACCCGCATGGCGGGCTACGATTTGCCCTGGCTGCTGATTAAAGTAAAGCCCGGCCAGGGAGCCATTCTGGAGCAGAAAATGGTGAAGGAAGTGCTGAACGTAACCAAAAACTGGTCAGTGAAAACCAACACGCTGGAGCAGAACCGCATTTCCAAGCTCAAAGTTGTGCTCACACCCATCGTGGTCCTCGGCATTGTGTGCGTGTTCCTGATTCTGAACGTGGCCCTGGGCCTGTTTGGGGTGCTATGGTACAACATCAGTCAGCGCCGCTCCGAAATTGGCCTGCGCCGTGCCCTGGGTGCCACGGGCATGGGCATTGGCGCCCAGTTTATTGGCGAGATGCTGGTGGTTACTACGCTGGGCGTATTGGTAGGCGTGGTGCTGGCCGTGCAGTTTCCGCTGCTGGGCGTGTTTGGAGTGGCGCCGACGGTGTACGGGACGGCCATTGCGGCCGCCGCCCTCCTGATTTACCTGCTCACGGCCATCTGTGCCTTCCACCCCAGCCGCCTGGCCGCTGGTATTCAGCCGGCTGTGGCCCTGCGCGAGGAATAAACAGCCAGCCCGTTCTGTCCTAAAAACAGAACGGGCTGTTGCCTCTTCCGCCGCAAATTACGTCCTTCGCCTCTTCCCCCTTTCCAGCTCCATGATTCTCATTGTCGACGACGATATAGCGGTACGCACCTCTCTGGGGCTGCTATTAAAGCAGGCCGGCTACGCCACCCGTGGCGCCGCCACCCCGGAAGAAGCCCTGCGGGCCCTGCAGGAAGTCAGCCCGCAGCTGGTGCTCATGGACATGAACTACTCCCTGGACACCAGCGGCCACGATGGCCTGGATCTGCTGGCCAAGGTGAAGGTGCTGCAGCCCGCGCTGCCGGTTATTCTTATTACCGGCTGGGGCTCCATTACCCTGGCGGTGGAAGGCATGAAAGCCGGCGCCGCTGAGTTTGTGACCAAGCCCTGGAACAACGACGCCCTGCTGCAAACCATCCGCACCATTCTGGACCTGGCCACCCAGGCCGAAGCCTCCGAGCCGGATGAATCCACGCTCACCCGTCGCCAGCTCGACCGCCAGTACGACTTCAAGAACATTGTGGGCCAGGACCCGCACCTGCTGCATGTGCTGCGCAGCGTGGGCCAGGTAGCCGCCACCGATGCTTCCGTCTTGATTGAAGGCGAGTCCGGCACGGGCAAGGAGCTTATTGCCGAAGCCATTCACCAGAACAGCCAGCGCCGCCGCCAACCCTTTGTGAAGGTAAACCTGGGCGGCATCTCGGCCTCTTTGTTTGAGAGTGAGATGTTCGGGCACCGCCGCGGGGCCTTTACCGATGCTAAAGCTGACCGGGTGGGCCGCTTTGAGCTGGCCAACGGCGGCACCATTTTCCTGGATGAGATTGGCGAGCTGGACATGGGCTCCCAGGTGAAGCTGCTGCGCGTGCTGCAGGACCGCACCTACGAGGTGCTGGGCGACAGTAAGCCGCGCCGCCTGGACATCCGCGTGATTTGCGCCACCAACCGCGACCTGGCCCATGAAGTGCGCGAGGGCCGCTTCCGCGAGGATCTGTTCTACCGCATCAACCTGATAACCGTGCGCCTGCCCGCCCTGCGCGAGCGGCCCACCGATATTCCGCTGTTGGTGCAGCACTTCGTGGATAATCTGCGGGCTACCTACAACCGCCCGGCCCTGAAAGTGAATACCCGCGCCATGCACTGGCTGCGCGAGCAGCCGCTGCCGGGCAACATCCGGGAGCTGAAAAACCTGGTGGAGCGCGCCGTGCTGGTGAGCGGCAAGGATGAGTTGGGCCCCGAGGAGTTTCAGGCCCAATTCCAGAAAACGCCCGTGAAGGTGACGGCCGCCCCCGGCGAGCTGCCCGCCGTGGGCTCCATGACCCTGGACGAGCTGGAATCCCAGATGATTCGCAAATCCATGGACCACTACGCGGGCAACGTTTCCAAAGTAGCCAAAGCCCTGGGCCTGAGCCGCGGCGCCCTGTACCGGCGCCTGGAGAAGTACGATATTCCGTTTGATGTGGAAAAAGGCAACGCCGCCCTGGAAGGGTAGCCGCCGCCAAGCGCAATGAACCAGAAACGTGGTTATGCTGAGCTGGCCGCAGCACGTTGGTGGTGTGGTAACTCCCAGAAAGTGGTAGAACTGCTTCGGCCAGCTTAGTATGACCTTTCTTTCGATTCAGCATCCGCTACCTTGCTGTTTCTAATTTTGCTGCATGACGCTGCGCGCTAAGTTTCTGCTCTTTGCCATTATTATTCACGGGGTGCTGGTGGCCTTGGCCTGGCAGGTACTGCGCCAGAATACCGTGCTGTTCATCAGTGCCGAGCTGCTGCTGCTGGTATCGGTGGTACTGACGGTGCATTTGTACCGGGGCTTTGTGCGCCCGTTTCAACTGATTGCGGCTGGCACGGAGGCCATTAAAGCCAAGGACTTCTCCACCAAGTTCATGCCCGTGAATCAGCGGGAGATGGACCAGCTGATTGAAGTTTACAACCACATGATTGACGAGCTGCGCCAGGAGCGCATCACCCAGCACGAGAAAAGCTTCCTGCTGGAGCACCTCATTCAGGCCTCTCCGGCGGGTATTCTCTTGCTGAATTTCGATGGCCGCATTGAGTCCGTGAACCCGGCCGCCGCGCGCATGCTGCAGCTGCCCGCCCCCGCGCTGGTGGGCCAGCTGCCGGCCGCCCTGCCCGGCGACTGGGGCCCGGCCCTGAGCAGCCTGCAGCCCGGCCACCCGCAGGTGGTGCAGCTCTCGGGCGTGCAAACCTACCGCGCGCACACCTCGCACTTCCTGGACCGGGGCTTCACGCGCTACTTTATTCTGCTGGAGGAGCTCACGCAGGACCTCATCCGGCAGGAAAAGCAGGCGTATGAAAAGCTGATCCGGATGATGTCGCACGAGGTGAACAACTCCATCGGGGCCGTAAACTCCATCCTGCAGTCCTTCCACTACTACGCCCCGCAGCTGGCCGACGAAGACCGCGCCGACTTTACGGAGGCGCTGGAAGTTTCCGTGAACCGCAGCACGCACCTAGCTAACTTCATTGCCAACTTTGCCAACCTGGTGCGCCTGCCGCCGCCCACCCTGCGCCCCGTGGATGTGCACGAGCTGCTGAAATCTACCTGCCGTCTGCTGCAGGTACAAAGCGAAAACCGCAACATCCGCTGGCATTGGGAGCTAACGCCGGGGCCGCTGTTTGTGGCGCTGGATGGCCAGCAGCTGGAGCAGGCCCTGCTCAACATCGGTAAAAATGCCCTGGAGGCCATTGGGGAAGATGGCAATATCTGGGTGCGCACCACGGCTTCGCCGCCCACGGTGGTGCTGGAAAACGACGGGCCCGGCATTCCGCCCGAGGTGCAGCGCCGCCTGTTCACGCCCTTCTACAGCACCAAGCGCGACGGGCAGGGCATTGGCCTTACCCTCATCCGCGACATTCTGCTGCAGCACCATTTTCCTTTCAGCCTGAAAACTCAGCCCAATGGCCGCACTGCTTTCAGTATAGAGCTGACGGCCACGGAATAAGCACCCGCGAGGCGGCTAATTTCACTGGCCCGGATAGGCGCAGCGTGCAGGCGGTTGTGTATCTTTAGGTAGTTGCGAAACCTATGAGGCAATCCGTACTAAGCACTTACTTGATGCACCACATCGGGGCACTGCCCTCGCTGGTGCGGGTCGGGCTGGCGGGTGCGCTGGCAGTGGTTACCTTTCTGCTGGTGCAGCATCAGCCGCATCTTACTACGCGCCTGCTGGCCGCCTGGAATGCTTTTGCCTTCACCTGTCTGGTGCTCATCTGGTCGGCGGTATTCACCGCCGAGCCCGACCATATCCGGAAAGTGGCCGTGTCCGAAGACCCGGGCCGCACCGTGCTTTTTATTTTTGTGCTGGTGGGCATTCTGGCCAGTCTGGTAGCTGTGGTAGCGCTGCTGCGCGCCATGCGCAACCTCCCGCCCGAGCTGCTCCAAACCAATGTGGGACTTTCTATTCTGGCCGTAGCATTTGCCTGGCTGTTGCTGCACACGCTCTTCACGCTGCACTACGCCCACCTGTACTATGCCCCCACCGATGTGGAAGAGGAAGGCGGCCTGCAGTTTCCCGGCAACACCCCCGACCCGAACTACCTGGATTTCGCCTACTTCTCCTTTACCATCGGCATGACGGCCCAAACCTCCGACATCGGCGTCAGCAGCCAGCACATCCGGCGGCTGGTTCTGGTGCACGGGCTGCTCTCCTTTATTTTCAACACGGCCCTGGTAGCTATGACCATCAGCGGGCTGGCCAGCACTTTGTAAGGGTTGCGGCGGCCGTGGAAGAGCCGGTGGTCTACAGTGGGTTAATTCTTGATTTTCTGTGATTTACGATAATGGCATAAGCCGGCGGCTTACAGGCGCTGTATAAAAATACGTATTTATCGCAGTACAAAATCAGTAAGAATGCTGAGGGAATCAGCCTCTGTTTTTCCCGAACTATGCAAAAGCAAACATAGGCGGAGTAGCGGGTCTGTCGTAGGGTTCGCTACTCTGCAACCCTACCTGCGGCGACGCTTGAAATGAGATAATACACCCCTGCTTACCATGGGGTACAGGTATATAGATCTATATCTTATAGTTATAGCCAAATTCTATTGTTATGGCTTAATGTGCATAAGGATTAAGAAAGGCTGGCGGTTTCTGCCAGCCTTTCTTCCTTTTACAGGCTGCAAGCCCGCTGTTTTGGCCGCCGGGCTAGGCAATAATGCCATGGCGCACCGCATACTTAATGAGGGCCGCTGTGTTCTTTACCTGCAGCTTATCCAGAATGTTTTGCCGGTGCGAATCGATGGTGCGCTTGCTGGTGTAGAGCTGTTCGGCAATTTCGTTGGTGGTGAGGCCATCCCCCATCAAAATGAGGACTTCCAACTCCCGGGCCGAGAGCTCCGGCGTATTTTCCTTGCGGGAGAGGGGCGAGATTTGCTGCAGCCGCTCCAAGGCATCCATGCCAATGGCCGTGCTCAGAAACGGCTGCCCGGCCGCTACCGTACGGATAGCGTAGGCCAGCTCGGCGGCATCGGCGGTTTTCAGGCTGTAGCCTAAAGCCCCCGCGGCCAGCATGCTACTCACCGACTGCTCGTGGTCCAGCATAGACAGGGCCAGTACTTTCACCTGGGGGAATCGGCTCAGCAAAAGTGGGAGCGTAGAAAGCCCATCCAGCACGGGCATGGCCACATCCAGCAAAATCACATCGGCTGGGGTGTGCTCCAGCATATCCAATAGTTCCTGGCCATTGCCAGCTTCCCCTACCACCTCTACTTCTGGCACCTTTCCCAGCAATGACCGAATGCCATTGCGGAGGAGAGTATGATCATCAGTAAGTATAACACGAATCATGCGCGTACCTTTAAAGTATCTGAATTGAATCAGCCACGATACTCGTTGGCACGGAAGTCCGCCCTTGGTGGGCGGCCGCAGTGCAGAAACAAGTAACGCCTGCGGAATAAACTGTAAAAAGTAGCCCCGGCGGGAATCGAACCCACATCAAAAGTTTAGGAAACTTCTATTCTATCCGTTGAACTACGGGGCCAGCGGGTTTGCGCGTAAAGGTAACCGGAAACACACTGGTGTGCCAAACCTGCGCCACAACGCCCCGCGTATCCGGTAATCTTTCGCATATTCACCCTCTATGGGCTTACTTGATGATATACGTGCCGCGCGGCGCACCGTGGGCAGCCGGGTGGCCGTGCCGGAGCCACAGCCCGCGTTGCTTTTCATCCCCGATATCAGCGGCTTTACCCAGTTTATTGAAAACTCAGGCAGCCCCCTGGCGCCCTGGCTGATTGCCGATTTGCTGGAAGTACTCATTGAAGGCAATATGCTGGATATGCAGGTGAGTGAGATTCAGGGCGATGCTATTCTGTTTTACCGGCTGGGCCGGCCCCCGGCCATTGCGGAGGTAGTGGCGCAATGCCGCCGCATGTTCCTTGATTTTCAGAACTACCTGCGGTTGGTAGAGCGGGATGCCGGCTCAGCCCTAGGCGCGGCCCTGCTGGCCAACGAGCTGACGCTGAAAATCATTGTGCATTATGGGCAGGTGCACGTGGCCCAGATCCGGCAGTACACCAAGCTCATGGGCCGCGACGTAATTGTGGTGCACCGGCTGCTTAAAAACGACATTATGGGTGGGGAGTACGCCCTGCTCTCCGATGGCTACCTGAATACGCAGCCGCCGGCGGCTATTCGGGGCAGCTTTTCCTGGACGCGCCTGCTTCACGGCTTAACTACTTACGATGTGCTGGGGGCTATTTCCTACCGCTACGCCCACCTCACACCCCTGCGCCTGCTGGTAGACCGGCACGGCCAGGCCCGTCCGGCTGGCACCCAGGCCAACGCCGTGGTGGTGCGCCGCGTGCTGCCGGTGCCCGCAGGCTATGCGCTGCGGATAGTGAGCAACCTGCGGCTGCGCTGCCGCTGGCTGCAGGGCGCGCACTCCGTGGAGTATGACCGAACCAAGGCCAACCGCCTGGGCACCAACTACCGTATTGGCCTGAACCGTGGCGAGATAAACGTGCAGGCCGTGCAGCGCTTTGAGCAGGGCGAGCGGCTGGAATACGTAGAGAAGATTTCCCACTTCCGCATATTCCCCAACTCGCTGCTGTTCTTTTTTCTGGAGGAGGTTTCTGACCAGGCCTGCCTGCTCACCTTGGAGTTTCGCTACGGCCATATTGCGGGGGCTTCTGCGCTTATCCGGTTTGGGCAGCTGCGGCGGCTGCAGCGCTTTCTGGGGGCCTCCATCCGGCAGCTGGAAGTTATCTGCAACCAGATGCGGGAGCGGCAACGGGCGAAAGAGACTCCCCCGGAAAAATAAAATGCCCGGCCACCACACGGGCAGCCGGGCATTTTATGCTCCCTGCTAAGCAGGGCTACATTTTATACAGTAGCACAATGCCGAAGGAAATGGTTGTCAGAATCAGGCCAACCATAAAAATGGTGTAGCTGATGCGCAGCAGCCGGTATTTACGGGCCAGCACCTCGCCCAGGTAGTAAATATCCGTCACCATGTTGGTGTAGAGCTTTTCTTTCTGGCGCATCAACTCGTTCATGCCGCCTTGGAAATCATCCAGATTCAGCTTGGTGAAGTTGCCGAAGAACAGCAGGTTGACGCGCCGGTTAGTAGCTACCTGCGGGCTGCGGCTCAGCCACTTAAAGCTGGTTACATCGGGTTGGGCCGAAAGGATGGCCGATACCACCGAGCCCAGCGCCGTGGCCAGCAGAATGCCCATGGGCACGGTCAGGATGGGGTTTTTTGTGAAAGCCGGCCCCAACGCCGTAGACTTGGCGCCCAGGTAGGTGATGATAACCGACATAATAACCGCATTCAGGCTGATCATCATGTTCGCCTTTTTATCGGCCATGTCTGACAGCTTCATGTGGTTGCTGTACGTGGTTCGGAACATGGTTTCCACGCCGCGCTTGGGCTCGGCAAAGGTGTCGGTGGCCTCTTTATCTTTCTTCTTGGCCTTTTTCTCGGTCTTTTTGAGCTGCTTGCGCTGCGCCTTAATATTATCCTTCAGCTGCTCTTTGTAGCGCTCCTTGCCGGTATCACTGAGAAACTTAAAGGTGAGCAGGAAATCCAGCTGATATTCGGCCCACTCCGGGGTGCTGTATGTTTTGCCCAGGGCAGCTTCCCACTCGGCGCGCAGTATCTCGGCGTTGCTCAGGAAATCTTCCCGCCCCAGGCTGCTCATATCGGCATCCATGAGCAGCTTCTGCATCTCGGTTTCGCAGGTTTCGTCGCGGTGCGTGGCTTTGATGAGGTCTTTCACCACGGCAATACGCTCGGGCGGGTAGCTCTGCTCCGTCAGCCACTGCTCGGCTATGGCCATGCTCCGGTACTCGTGCCCATCGTAGACTTCGGTATAGCCGGTATCGTGAAACCAGGCTGCCAGTAGCAGCATTTCCAGATCGGTGGCGGAAAGGCCCGCCGCCTGGCCCAGCGCCGCCGCCTCCTTCACGGTAGTGGCCGTGTGCTTGAAGGAGTGATAAACGAGCTGTTTGGGTAGCTTCTCCTCAAAAAAGACTTCGATGAATTTCTTGGCCTTTTTGACGATTTCAGTTTTAGCTACACTTATGGTTTCAGAAGCTTCCATGGAACGATGGCGGGAACGGCGGCTGGCCGCATAAAAAAGGTGAGAGGGCGCCGCTAATTAAAGTAAAACGCGAAAAGGGCAGAGAGGTTATCCTAGGGCTGCCTGAACCGTGGGGCGCTGCTTTGCGTAGGGCTGCGCATACATCTTTCCCAACGCCGGGCCCGTCCGGAACGTATCGGGAAATTACGCTGCTTTTGCTACAAGATAAGAAGCAGTAGCCTCCTCACCAGTAACGGCCCTCCTGATAGGGGCCGCTTCCACCATCGTATGAGAATTTTTTCCGCGTTTAGTTGCCTGCTGCTTGTGCTGCTGGGCAGCGCGTTGCCTGCATCGGCCCAGAAAGTCCAGGTGCCCCACCCAGAGCGCCCCAACTACCGGGGCATAGGCAAGGACTGGAAAAAGCAAACCCCGCCCGATAGCGCCCACGTGCGCTACACTATCTTTCTAATTGGCGACGTAGGTGCCCCCGCCCTGGACTCGGCCGGGGAGCCTTCCCTGAACTTTATGCGCCGGCAGATGCTGGCCGCCGGCTCCAAAAGCACCACTATTTTCCTGGGCGACAATATTTACGAGTACGGCATGCCCGATACCCGCGCCTACGACCGCAAAACCGCGGAGCGGCGCATTACGGCGCAGCTGAATACCATGCGCAATTACGCCGGGGAGAAGTACATGATTCCCGGCAACCACGACTGGAAACAGGGCCTGAACGGCAGCGTAGAGCAGGTAAACCGCGAGCAGCAGTTTGTGGAGGAGTTCATGACCCGCGACTCGGCGGCGTTTGCCTATACCGGCGACTTTTTCATTCCGCGCGATGCCTGCCCCGGCCCGTTTGAGGTGCGCCTGCAGGATGACATTGTGATGATTGCCATCAACTCCCAGTGGTTTCTGCAAACCGATGAGCGGCCTTATGGCGGCAACAGCGGTTGCGGCGTAGCCGATGAAACCGACTTTTTTACGCAGCTGGAGGATATTATTCAGCACAACGCTGGCAAGAACATTATGGTGGTGGCCCACCACCCCCTGTTTTCTGATGGTATTCACGGCGGCTACTTCACCCTGGCCGACCACTTCTTTCCGCTGTCCATCGTCTATAAATACGCTTTCCTGCCTTTGCCCATCATCGGCTCCATCTACCCGTTTGCGCGCAAGTACGGCGGGGTAAGCCAGGATATTCCGCACCCGATGTACCAGAAGTACAAAGACGGCCTGATGGAGATTTTCAATAAGTACCCCAATGTGGTGTACGCCGCCGGCCACGAGCATAACCTGCAGTACTTCACAGAGGGCAACCTGCACCACATTGTGAGCGGCTCGGGCTGCAAAACCCAGCACGTGAAGCCCGGCCCGGGCGGCAATGCGCTGTTCTCGGATAAGGAGAAAGGCTTTGCCCGCGTGAACTACTATGACAACGGTGAAGTGTGGGTGGAGTATTATATCCCCGAAGACCGGGGCGAAAAAGGTCGCCTGGTGTTCCGCACCCCCATGTATGCCCAGCAAACGGCCGAGCTGACCCAGCTGCAGGAGCGGGAGCAGCTGCAGCGCCCCCCGTTTGGCGATAGTACCATTACCCTGGCCATAAACCCGCGCTATGCCAAGCGTGGCGCCCTGCACCGCGCCCTTTTCGGCGACCATTACCGCGCCGAGTGGTCTACCCCGGTAGAGTTTCCGGTGCTGGATATGGCCACCGAGCGGGGCGGCCTGATGCCCTACAAAGTGGGCGGGGGCAAACAAACCTCCTCTCTGAAGGTGCGCAACGAGGAAGGCCGCAACTATACCCTGCGCGGGCTTAACAAAGACCCCGCCGCCGTACTGCCCGAAGCCCTGCGTGAAACCGCGGCCCGGGACATTCTGCAGGACCAAATTTCGGCGCAGCACCCCTATGCCGCCTTTGTAATTCCGCCGCTGGCCGAGGCGGCGGGTATTCTGCATACCAATCCCAAGCCCGTGTACATCCCCCGCGACCCCCTGCTGGGCCAGTACGTAGACCGGTTTGCCGATACCCCGGCCATGATTGAGGAAGATGCCAAGGATGACCAGAGCAATGTGGAATCCCTCGGCAATGCCACCAACCTGGTGGGCACCGACAAGGTGCTGGAGCGCCTGGAGGACGACAACGACAACCGCGTAAATGAAAAAGACTTTGCCCGCTCGCGCCTCTTCGATATGTGGATTGGCGACTGGGACCGGCACGAAGACCAGTGGCGCTGGGCCGAGCGCAAGGACGCAGACGGGGACCGGAAATTTACCGCCGTGCCAGAAGACCGGGACATTGCCTTTTTCAAGGGCGACGGATTTCTGCCCTGGGTAGCCAGCCGCAAGTGGGCCATCCGCAACTTCCAGAACTTCGGAAAGGACTACGCCGACTACAAAGGCCTGAACCTGACCGCCCTGGCCAACGACCGCACCTTCCTGGCCTCGGTCAGCAAGGATAAGTGGGTGGAAATAGCCGAGGATATGAAGCGCGACCTGACCGATGCCATCATCGACAGCGCGCTGCGGGCCAACTGGGCGCCCCAGATTTACGCCCTGCACGGCCCCGAAATTGCGGCCAAGCTGAAAAGCCGCCGCGACCTGCTGCCCCAACTGGCCGCCGACTATTACGGTGTGCTGAATGAGGTGGTGGAAGTGAAAGGCAGCCGCAAGCGGGAGCAGTTTGATGTAGTGCGCCTCCCCGACAACAAGACCCGCGTCACCGTCACCAAAATCAACAAGGAGGGCAAGCGCACCAAAACCCTGTTCGATAAAACGTTTGACCCCAGCGTTACCAAGGATATTCGCCTCTATGGCTTTGCCGGGCACGATGTGTACCACGTTACCGGGGAGTCGAAAAAAGGCCCCTTGCTGCGCATTATTGGCGGCACTGAGGCCGACACCATCACCGATAATTCCCGCGTGGGCGGCTGGCGCCACCGCACACTGGTGTACGATGCCGATACCAGCAACATTATTACAGCCGGCAAGGAAACACGCCTGCACCTGGAGCCCGGCACAGAGGTGAGCCGCTACGACCACCCCAACCGCACCGACCGCAAAGACTACCGCCTGCCTTACTTCGGTCCGGCCGTGTATTTCGGGTATAATATTGATGATGGTCTGTTTGTAGGCGGTGGCGGCACGCTGCGCACCTACGGCTTCCGCCGCTCTCCCTTTGCCACGGAGCAAACGCTGGTAGCCAACTACGCGCCCAGCCGCCAGGCGTATAACGTGCGCTACAACGGGGCCTTCACGGATGTGGTAGGGAAGTTTGATCTGAAGATCAACTCCCAGTTTTATGGCCCTCAGCTGCTGTATAACTACTTCGGCTCGGGCAACAATACCCGTAACGTGCTGGCGGAGCGGGGCGATGACAACCGCGTCACCAACCGCGACATCAACGACAACTACCGCATCCGCTTCTCGCGCTTTTACTTCTCGCCAGTGCTGGAAAAGGATGTTTTCAGCTTTCTGAAGGCAGGCATCGGGCCGCAGTACGACCAGTGGCGCATCTCCAAGCAAGACCTGGGCCAGCAGATTCTCAGCGGCCTTGATGAGCAGGGCAACGGTGCCACTGGGGCCGCCACCGGCATCCGCGCCTCTGACTTCCAGCTGAACCGCTACCTGGGCGGGCGCGTGTATGTTAACCTGGACGCCGCCAGCTCCCCCAAAAACCCCCGTATTGGATTGCGCTGGTACAACTCTGCGGAGTTTAACCGCCAGCTGAACGGGGAGAAGCTGCAGTACACCCGCCTGGCTTCCGAAGCCCGGTTCTACCTCAGCCCCAACTTTCCGTTCCAGCTTACCTGGGCCGGCCGTCTGGGCATCAGTCATAACATCGGCGACTACCGCTTCTACCAAGCCAACACCCTAGGCGGCACCACCAACCTGCGTGGCTACCGCCGCACGCGCTACGCTGGCCGCACCTCGTTGTATGGCAATGGCGAGGTGCGGGTGCAGCTTTTCACCTTCAATGCCTACCTGGTGCCCGGCAAGTTTGGCGTGCTGGGCCTGGCCGATGCGGCCCGCGTATTTACCACGCAGGACACGCGCACCGGTCTGCAGGCCTTCCATACGGCTGTGGGCGGCGGTATCTGGGTGGATGTGCTGAAGCAGGCTGTGATAAATGCTACGTACTCTGTGGGCGAGGAAAATCTGGTGTTTGTCGGCTTCGATTTCCTGTTCTAAACCCTGGCCTTTGCCGACTTGGATCCGTAAGTGGCTTATGTACTTTTCTTATTGTTTATGATGTCCTACTTTATTCCACAATGTCGTCTGTCTGCTGCACTCCTAACGGCCGGCCTGCTGGCCCTGGCTCCGCTGGCAATGGCGCAGGTGTACCCACCACCCGCCCCCATGAAGGGTGATACGGTCGTGGACGACCAGGTGGGGAAGAACCGGGAGTTTGCCGTGCCTTCGGTGGTGGGCATGGGCCCCAGTAAGGGCCTGGTGCTGCATTATGAGCGGCTAAGCAATTTCAACATCAAATCGGAGCTGCGCGACCGGGAGCCGCAGGGCGAGGCCAGCACTACCGTTACCAAGAATGCCCGGGCCTTTGTGAAAGCCTACGCGCCCCTCTGGAACCATCCGCATCTGAAGGTGATTCTGGGCGTAAACTACGACCGTGAGGAGTTTAACTTCAAAGACCCCAACGCTTCCGTGCTGTACCGCAACCTGGAAGACAAGGGCCTGAAAACCATTGGTACGCAGCTGGCCGTTATCAGGCCCGTAGATGCCGTGCACTGGTACATTGCCCGCGTGAAAGGGGAGCTGAACGGCGACTATACCTCCAGCGAGCTGACGCTGAAAGACTACCTTAAAACCTCCGCCGAGTTTATTTACGGCTGGAAGAAGAGCCCCACGTTTGCCTGGGGCCTGGGCCTGCAGCTGGGCTACACGTTTGGGCGGCAAAGCCTGTACCCGGTGCTGCTGTATAACCGCACCTTTAGCCCGCATTGGGGCGTAGAGTCGCTGTTCCCGGCCCGCGTTACGTTCCGCTACAATGCCTCGCCTAAAACGCTGCTGTTTGCCGGTTATACCGTAGATGGTCTCAACTACAACATTAAGCTGCGGGAGCCGCTGCAGAACGGGCTGCGCACCCTTATTCTACGCGAAACAGAAGTGAAGCCCCGCGTGCGTCTTGAACGGGAAATCTACGATTTCCTGTGGTTTGGGCTGGAGGGCGGCTACCGCTACAACTACTCCTTCAACAACGTAGATCAGAACAGCAACGCCCGCAGCTTGTTTGGTGCCGGCTCCAACGATAAAACTATTGTGAATACCCTGGGCGGTGCGCCGTATGCCAGCGTGGAGCTGTTTCTGGTACCGCCGCGCAAGTTCCTGAAGAAAACCATCAGCAAGTAACCTGCCCAGCGCCCAACCGCTTTGGCAGGCACGCTTAAAAGCCACCGGCCCTATCTCAAAATGCAAGATAGGGCCGGTGGCTTTTTAACGTGCCTGCCGGTTAGCGACGGCGGCCGCTACGCTTTTTCAGATAGTCATAGGTGGCCGTTTGCGCCTGCAGGCGAAGGGTACCGGCGGCATCGGGGGCAATAAAGCAGTTGTCGAAATCCCGGGACTTCACGTTGTCCTGACGCTGCAGGTCCAGCAAGTCGCGCACTTCGCGGCGCACGGCGGGGTCGTAGAGGGGGAAGGCCACTTCCACACGGTGGTCCAGGTTGCGGGCCATCCAGTCGGCGGAGGCTACGTACACCTTCTCCTGGCCGCCATTGCCGAACACGTACACGCGGGCATGCTCCAGGTAGCGGTCTACCAGGCTGCGCTGCCGGATGTTCTCGCTCTGGCCCGGCACCTGCGGCACGGCGCAGGAAATGCCCCGAATCAGCAGCTCAATCTGCACGCCGGCCTGGCTGGCTTCATACAGCTTCAGAATCATCCGGTCATCCTGCAGGGCATTCAGCTTGAGAATGATGTAGGCTTCCTGGCCGGCCCGAGCATTATTTATTTCGGTGTCGATGAGGGCATTCAGCTTCTCGCGCAGCTCGAAGGGCGCCACCAGCAAGTGCTCGAAGGGTGGGGGCGTTACCCGGTCAAGGAAATACTGGAAGATGGCGCTTATCTCCCGGGTGAGGCGCTCATCGGCCGTCAGCAGGGCGTGGTCGGAATAAATGTTGCTGGTTACCTCGTTGAAGTTGCCGGTGCTCAGGTAGGCGTACTGGCGGGAAAGGCCGGCTTCTACGCGGGTAATGAGGCAGAGCTTGCTGTGCACTTTCAGATCGGGCACGCCATAAATAACGTTGGCCCCGGCACGCTGCAGCTTCTCGGCCCAGCGGATATTGGACTCCTCATCAAAGCGCGCTTTCAACTCTACTACCACCGTTACCTGCTTGCCGTGCTTCACGGCTTTCAGCAGGGCTTTGGCTACCTCGCTTTTCTCCGCCACCCGGTACAGCGTAATGCTGATGGCCGATACGGCCGCATCGGTAGCGGCTTCGCGCAGCAGGCGCAGCACGTAGTCGTAGGTCTGGTAGGGGAAGTGCAGCAGATGGTCCTTGGCAGCCATGGCGCTGAGCAGGCTGCCGCGGGCGGGCAGCGACGGATGCTTGAGCGCGGGCTGGGCGGGGTACTGCAAATGCTTCAGGCCCATATCCGGAAAGCCGAAGAAGTCCCGGAAGTTGTGGTAGCGGCTGCCCTCTACCAGCTCATCCTGGGTGATATGGGTTTTCTGCATCACGGCACGCAACACCTCTTTGGGCATGGCAGGGTCGTAGAGCAGGCGGGCCGGGTAGCCGGTTTCGCGCTTCTGTAGGCTGCTTTTGATTTTGGCCAGCAGGTTGCCTGATACTTCTTCCTGCAGATCCAGCTCCGCATCCCGGGAAATCTTGATGGCGTGCACCTGCACCTGCTTGAACTTCGGGAACAGCTCATGGGCGCAGCACCGGATGACATCATCCAGAAACATCACATAGTGCTCCTTACCCTCGGTGGGCAGCTGCACAAAGCGGCCGCCGTGCCGGCGGGTGGGCAGTTCCATTACCAGCACCCGCTCCTCGTCGCTGGCTTTTTTTGTCTGCAGGGGCTCCGTGAGCAGGAAAGTCATGTACACGGTCTGATCCTTGAGGAACAGGTGGTGCAGGGTTTCATCCAGAATAACGGGAGAAAGCAAATCTTGCACCCGCTCATGAAAATACTGGCGCACAAAGGCGCGCTGCTCCTCCGTCAGATCATGCTCACTGATGAGATGAATATGCTCTTGGCGCAGCTCGGGCAGAATGCTGTTGCGGAAGGTTTCGCCAAATTCATGCTGCTGGCGGCCTACTTCGGCCAGCACCTGCTCCAGCTGGGGGGCAGGGTCTTCGCCCAGCTTGGCGCGGGTTTTCTTTTTCAGTTTCACCAGGCGGCGCAGCGTGGCCACGCGCACCTTGAAGTACTCATCCAGGTTGGAGGAGAAGATGGCCATAAACTTGAGCCGCTCCAGCAGGGGCACCTCCGGGTGCTGGGCTTCCTGCAGCACCCGGTAGTTGAAGGCCAGCCAGCTAAGCTCACGGTTGCGGAAAGGTGGGGTGGTATGGGAGGCAGAGGTTTCGTGCATCAGGGGAAGGCAATTCACTTATTGATGATTGCCGGGGTAATCGTAGAAGTAAAACTCAGTGGTAGCACGGTCCGTTTCCTGCCAGCGGTCAATGTTCAGGTGCAGGCACACAACGGCAGCCGTGGACATATCCTCAATCTGGTTGGGAGAAAGCAGGTTGGCAAAGTCCGTGATGGTGTTGTTGTGGCCTACCAGCAGCACGGCGTTGGCCGTGTCGGGCAGTTTGCGCACAATGTCGAGCAGGTCGGCGGGCTCGGCGCGGTATATGCGCTCCTGCACTTCAATCCGCTCATTGGGGTAGCCTATTTCTTTGGCCACCAGCGCGGCGGTGCTCAGGGCCCGTACGGCGGGGCTGCTGATCAGCAAATCCAGCTTAATGTGGCGGTCGGCCAGGGCTTTGCCCATGCGGGGGGCGTCGTCGCGGCCCCGCTCATTCAGGGGGCGGTCGTGGTCGGTCAGGTCATCAAAGCTCCAGCTGGATTTAGCGTGGCGCATCAGGTACAGGGTCTTCATAAGGTAGGCGTAGGCGGTAGCGGGTTTCTTTACTGTTGCGGGCAAAAATAGTTTGGAGGCGGCAAGTAAAGCGTTGAACCTGAACGAAAAAAGCCCGCCGGAAAAGGCGGGCTTTTTGGTGGTGAGTGAGTTGTGGGAAAGGGAGCAATACCCGGCGCTGCAATTCCGGGGCAGCTAAGAACGCAATTAATTTTTGATTAAAAAGTCCGTCCCAAAAAGAAAAGCGAATTTTCGCCTGATTTTAAAACTGCTCTTACAGGTGCCTGCAGCCGGTTTTGCTCTCTTAACCAGCAGCTTCCGGCACCGGTTGGCTGGGAAAGCGCCGCTGCTGAATGGCCGCCACGTGGCGCACCAGCAAGGCCCGCAGCTCGTCAATATTGGTGCGCTCCTGAGCCGAGATGAAAATAACCGGGTCGTGCATTTTGGCCATGTAGGTGGCCTGCAGCTGCTCCAGTGTGGGGCGGGGCGTTTCGTCCTCGTCGGGGTTCATACCCTCAAAGCCGTCGTGATGTTGGGCGTCGGCGTGCAGGTCGTACTGGTCTATTTTGTTGAAGACCAGCAAGGTGGGTTTATCAGAGGCGCCAATGTCCTTGAGCGTGTCATTCACCACGGCAATATGCTCTTCAAACGAGGGGTGGGAAATATCCACCACGTGCACCAGCAAATCGGCCTCCCGGATTTCATCCAGCGTGCTCTTAAAGCTCTCGATGAGGCGGGTGGGCAGCTTACGAATAAACCCTACCGTATCGGAAAGCAGGAAGGGCGTGTTTTCCAGCACCACTTTGCGCACCGTGGAGTCTACGGTAGCGAAGAGCTTGTTTTCGGCAAACACGTCGGCGCGGCTCAGCAGGTTCATAATGGTGCTTTTGCCCACGTTGGTGTAGCCTACCAAGGCCACGCGCACCGTGTTCGTGCGCGTTTTGCGCTGGGTATGGCTTTGCTTGTCGAGGTCTTTGAGCTTCTCTTTCAGAAAGGCTATCCGGTCGCGCGCTACGCGGCGGTCAGTTTCAATTTCGGTTTCACCCGGACCACGCTGCCCTACACCGCCACGCTGCTTGTCTAAGTGAGTCCACAGGCCGGTGAGGCGGGGCAGCAGGTACTGGTATTGCGCCAACTCCACCTGCGTGCGCGCCGTAGCCGACTGGGCCCGGCTGGCAAAAATATCAATGATGAGCAGGGAGCGGTCCACAATCTTCACCTTCAGCTCGGCCTCCAGGTTGCGGAGCTGGGAAGGCGAAAGGTCATCATCAAAAATGACCATGCTGGCCCCGCTGTGCTGCACGTAGGCTTTGATTTCGGCCAGCTTGCCTTCGCCCACAAACGTGCGGATATCGGGCTTTTCCAGGCGCTGCACAAAGCGCTTGGTAACGGTAGCGCCGGCGGTTTCGGCCAGGAAGGCCAGCTCATCCAGGTATTCCTGGGTGAGGGCGTCGGCCTGGCGCTTGTCGGGTACGGCCACCAGTACGGCGGTTTCTTCCTCGGGCGAGGTTTCGTAGGTGCCTTTCTCAGATTTGGCCAGTATGCGGCCGGCGCGGCCTTTCACGCTGTCTACGGCGCCAGGGTGGCGGGTGCTGTTGCTATGCTTGCGGCCTTTGGAAACGGGTTTATTAGCCATGTAGGAGTGGTTGCTTAATTGGGAGAGAGCTAAGAGACATAGAACAGATTTCGGCGCGGAAACAGCCGTCCTTTTGCGCTTTTATTTCAGCGTAAGGGAATAAGCCGCTACCTGTTCAATCTGCTCGGGGGTGAGCTGGCCTTTGAAGGCGGGCATGTTGCCCAGCCCATTGGTTACCATGTACACGCGCCCCATCTGGTTTAGGTTGCTTTTGGTCAGGTCGTGGGCGCCGTTCAGGCCGCGCTTGCCATCGGGCCCGTGGCATACGGCGCAGTTGGTGGCGAACAGGGCCTGGCCGGGAAGCTCGGCCGGTGCGCTGGCTGCGGCATCAGCCGGAGCTTCGGTGGGAGAAGAGGAGCAGGCCGATACCAGCAAACTGCTCAGAAAAATAAAAAAGGGCCGGAGCCCGTGCCAGGACAACATCATTGCGAAAGAAAATACCGTAATGCGCCACAAAGTAACCGAAAGTGCGTCGCCCTGCGGCTTGCCAGTGCTTAGCCCGTTACCTTTGCCTTCTGAATAACCCCGTTTGCATGCGCGTTGCCATTGTAATTAATACCTCCTGGAATATCTGGAATTTCCGCCGCAGCCTGGTACAGGCGCTGCAATCAGCGGGCCATGAAGTGCTGGCCATAGCCCCTCCCGATGCCTATTCTGAGCGTTTAGAAACCGAGCTGGGCTGCCGCTTTGTCCCCATTCTGATGGAAAACAAAGGCACCAACCCTCTCAAGGATGCTCTGCTCACGCGCCGCTTTTATGATATTTACAAGCGCGAGCGGCCCGATGTAGTGCTGCAATACACCATCAAGCCCAATATTTACGGCACCCTGGCCGCCAAGCTGGCGGGAGTTCCCAGCGTGAACAACGTATCGGGCCTGGGCACGGTGTTCATCGTGAAAAACCTGGTGAGCAAAGTGGCCCTGGGCTTGTATCGGTTTGCGTTTCAATTCCCGCGCCGGGTGTTTTTTCAGAATGATGATGACCGGCAGCTGTTTCTGCAGCACAACTTAGTAAAGCAGCAGATTACCGATTTGCTGCCCGGCTCCGGCGTTGATGTGCGCAAGTTCCTTCCCGCCGACACCTTCCAACGCAACCAGCCCTTCACCTATCTCATGATTGCCCGCGTGCTCTATGAGAAGGGCGTGGAGGAATACTTTGAAGCTGCCCGCCTAGTGCGCGCGGCCATGCCCGGCACGCGTGTGCAGCTGCTGGGCGGCATTGATGAGTCGGGTGGGGTAGGCGTGAAGCGGGCCGTATTTGACGAGTGGCTGCAGGCCGGCCACATCGAATACCTGGGTACTTCCGATAACGTAGCCGCCCACATTGCCGAGGCCGACGTGGTGGTGCTGCCTTCTTACCGCGAAGGCACGCCCAAAACCCTGCTGGAAGCCGCCGCCATGGGTAAGCCCATTGTAACCACCGACGTGCCCGGCTGCCGCGAAACCGTCATCGACGGCTACAACGGCCTGCTCTGCCAGGTGCGCAGCGGCCCCGACCTGGCCCGCAAAATGCTTCATCTTCAGCATTTACCAGAACACAAACTGGCCGAAATGGGCCGCGCCAGCCGCCGTCTGGCCGAAGACAAGTTTGACGAGCAGCTGGTCCTGGATAAATACCTGCGCTTGGTAGCAGAAATTGGCCCTCGCTCGTAGATCAGCCCTTAAAGCTTCCGGCTGAAATTAGTTTTTACCTTAAAAATCTGTCCCGTTACCTCCAATGGAAATCAAGCAACACGCCCTGGAAGGAGTTTTTGAGTTCACACCCCGGGTTTTCGCCGATGCCCGAGGGGCCTTTTTTGAATCCTTCAGCGAGAAAGTGCTGCAGCAGGCCGGGATTCAGGAGAACTGGGTACAGGATAATCAGTCCAGCTCTTCCCAAGGCGTATTACGTGGCCTCCATTTTCAGCGGCCCCCTCATGCGCAGGCCAAGCTGGTGCGCGTAGCTGCCGGCCGCGCCATGGACGTCGTCGTTGATTTACGGCGCACTTCACCTACTTATGGTCAGCACCTGGCAGTAGCGCTGGATGCTGAAAAATGCAATATTCTATATGTGCCTGTAGGCTTTGCCCACGGTTTCGTGGCGTTGGAAGACAACACACTCTTCCTCTACAAGTGCAGCAATTACTACCATCCCGCCGCGGAAGGTGGCCTGCACTGGAACGACCCGGCCCTGAGCATTAACTGGGGCATAGAAAACCCGCTGGTTTCCGATAAAGACCAGATACTTCCCTTCCTGCAGGATCTGGAAAACCCGTTTTAGGTTATTGTCCGAAGTTCAAAACAAACCCATCAGTCATCACCCCAATTCCATCTATCATCCTGAGCTTGCGAAGGACCTTCTCACGGCTAAACGACAAGCGTAAAAACGACTCGTTCTGAATTGAGAAGGTCCTTCGGACAGCTCAGGATGACAGATGCGGTATTGATGATCGATAGGTTTGTTTCTTTATAAACAGCCCTTACAGCAACTCCACCAACGTCTCCAGGCCCATGCCGCGGGAGCCTTTAATAAGGATGAGCTGATTGCGCAGCGGCTGGGCCTGCAGCCAGGCGGCGGCCTCAGGTTTGGTTGAGAAGTAGTGCGCAGTCATGTGGGTTGCGGCAGCCAGGCGCATTTCCTCACCAATTAGCAGAACCGTATCGAAGGTCAAATCGGTTAGCAGGTGCCCCAATACGGTGTGCTCCCGCTGGCTTTCAGTGCCCAACTCGAACATGTCCCCCAAAATCACTACTCGCTGCTGACCGGCCAGAGTGGGGCGGGTGGCAAAGCTGGCCAGTGCGGCGGCCATGCTGCTGGGGTTGGCATTGTAGGCATCCAACAACACTTCATTGTACTGGGTGCGTACCAGCTGGGAGCGGTTATTGGTGGGTGCGTAGCTGGCCAGGGCCTGCGCAATATCCGCCGTGGGCACCCCAAAGTGCGCGCCCACGGCGGCGGCGGCGGCCAGGTTTAGGAAATTATACCCGCCATTAATCTGTGCTTCTACCACGGTGCCCTCATACAGGCGCAGCACCACGTTGGGGGTGGCGCTCAGCAACTCGGCCGGATACGTGTCGGCCGGGTTGGGATAGGTGATGCGGGTGGGCACTACTTGCGCCAGGTTTGCTACCTGCGCATCGGCGGTGTTAACGAAGGCCGTACCGGCGTGGGCTGCCAGGTAGCGCCACATCTCGCTCTTGCCTTTGGCCACGCCTTCCACGCCGCCAAAACCTTCTAAGTGGGCTTTGCCGATGTTAGTAATGAGCCCGTGGGTGGGTTCCGCCAGCTGGCAGAGCAGGTCAATTTCGCCCTGATGGTTGGCCCCCATTTCCACAATGGCAAACTCGTGCGTATTGGCCTCAATGCTGAGCAGGGTAAGTGGCACCCCAATGTGGTTGTTGAGGTTGCCGCGGGTGTACTGCACCCGGTAGCGCCGGCTCAGCACCGCGTTCAGCAGCTCCTTGGTGGTGGTTTTGCCGTTGGAACCCGTTACGGCCAGTACCGGAATAGAAAGCTGCCGCCGGTGGTGCCGGGCCAGCTCCTGCAAAGCCAGAAGCGGGTCGGGAGCGTAGGTATAGCGCGGGTCGGAGGCGGCCAGAGCTTCGTCGTCTACCACGGCGTAGCGGGCGCCTTTGGCCAGCGCCTGCGGGGCAAAATCCCGACCCCGGAAGCTGGGGCCGTTCAGGGCAAAAAACAGCGTGTTATCTTGCTCGTGCCGCGTGTCGGTACTGACCGACTGACATTCGAGAAAGCGGGAATAAAGAGCAGTGGGCTCACTCATGCGGCAGAAAAAAAACTTGAGTCGGGAGAAACAAATAAAGACATAAAAACCGCAGACTAATGCTACGATGGATCCTGACAACCGGCGGCCTCTGCTGGTTATTACTAACAACAGCCTGGGCGCAGCAGCCGGGGCCGCTGGGATTTGAGTACCAGCCGGTGGCAAAAGTAGTGCACGGCACCGATACCATGCACCTGGCCTGGGCGGGCGGCCTCAACAGCCCGCAGTTTTCCAATATCGATTTCAACCAGGATGGGCAAAACGACCTGTTCATCTTTGACCGGATCAGCCGCCGCGTATTCACCTACCTAAACGTGGCCGTGCACGGCAGCCAGCGCCAGTGGCAATATGCCCCGGAGTTTGAAGCCATCTTCCCCCAGGATATCAACAGCTGGGCGCTGTTGCGCGACTACGACTGCGACAACCGCCCCGATTTGTTTGCGCACGGCGGTGGCGGCGACGTCCGGGTGTATCATAATGAGCTGGATGCCAATGGTCAGCTCAAATTTCAGTTGGTCAGCAACCAGCTCCGCTACTATAATACCAGCATCAACAACGGAAATATATTCGCCAGCTCCTATGATTTGCCGGCCATTGAAGATGTGGACGGCGACGGGAAATTAGACCTGCTGCTGCTGGACTTTGCCACCAGCAACTATTTCACCTGGTATCGCAACGTGAGCCCGGCTTGTGGCGGACTGGATTTTAAAATTGAAACCAGTTTTTGGGGCGCAATCAGAGCCTGCGCGAACAACTGTGCCGGATTTGTTTTTGGTTCCGGGGTTAGTTGTCCGCCTGCCCGCCCGCTGCACACCAGCGGCTATACCTTACTCATGCTGGATCTGGATGATGATGGCGACCAGGACCTTATTACCGGGCACGATGAGTGCCACGAACTGGCCAGCCTAACCAATGCAGGCACTCCCAGCGCCGCCCGCATGACGGCCGCCGGCCTGAACAAAGCATTCCCCGCCGGTAATACCCCCGCCAATGAGTTGATTTTTCCGGCGGCATTTTCAGCTGATGTAACCTTTGATGGTCGCCCTGATCTGTTGGTTTCCCCCGCTCTGTTTAGCAACGCGCACCAGGAAAGCCTGCGGCAATCGGTGTGGCTGTATGAGAACACCGCGGCCACTGGCGCTCCGGCTTTCACCTTCCGCCAGCCCGATTTTCTGCAGCAGCAAATGCTGGAAGTAAGCGAAGCCGCGGCTCCTGCTCTTACGGATATGGACGCCGACGGCCTGCCGGACCTGCTCATCGGCAACGGTGGCGACGAAGTAGACGGACGCTACCGCGCCTCCCTGGCCTACTACCACAACCAGGGCACCGCCACCAACCCCTTATTCCGGCGCGCTGCCACTGATTACCTGAACCTGTCCGGCCAGCAATTCACCAACCTAAAACCTGTTTTTGCTGATCTGAATCAGGACGGGGCGCTGGATCTGGCTTTTGCCGCTACCACTGCTGGGGGCAGCACCAGCCTGTACTATATTCTGAATACTGCGGCGGCCGGTCAACCCCTGGCGTTGGCGGCCAGCAACCTGCAGCAGGCGGGCGGCTTGGCCAACCTGCCGGGCTTGGCCCCAACCTTCATTGATATAGATGCCGATGGCTACCTAGATTTGCTCATCGGTACCAATGCGGCCAGCGCATCCGGAGGCTCGCTACGCTACTACCGGCAGCAGCCGGGCAGTACGGGTGTGCTGCAGTTTACCTTGCAAAACGAGGATTTTGGCCAGATCCGAACGGCCGCCAGCACCCGCCCCATTAACCTGTTTCCGCTGGTGCTTGACCTGGATGGGGATGCGGCGCCCGACTTATTGACCGTGGATAATACCGGCGTAGTACAGTTCTTCAGTAACGTGCGCAGCCTTTCCGGCGCCTTCACGCCTAAAACCGACCTATTCTATCAGCCCCTGAGCAAGCAGTTTGCCGTCAGTCGTTTTGGTACGGCGTCGCAGCTGCGCCTGGCACTGGCGGCCGCCGATGTGAACGGGGATGCCGTGCCGGAGCTATTGGTGGGCCAGGAAAATGGCGGGGTGCAGAGCTTCCGAATCCGGCAGCGGCCGGCCACCGGCACGGCCACGCGCCCTGTTCAGGAGCCGCAATGGCTACAAGTCTTCCCTAACCCGGCCGTGGGTGCCGTGCAGATTATATTGCCCGGGCAAGGGCAGATCATGGTGCTGGATGTAACGGGGCGCACGGTGCGCACCGTCCGCAGCACTAGCGGCCAACCTTTGCAAATTTCTGGGCTGGCCGCCGGCGTATATGTGGTGCGGGCAACGCTGGCCGACGGGCGCCAGGCTGTGCGCCGCCTGCTGGTGCGCTAAACAGCGGCGGGCGTTGGCAGCAGGCTGAAAGCGTCGGCGTCGTGCAGGGCCGGGAAGCGCTGGCGGAAGGCTTCCAGCTCGGCGCGGCGCAGGGTGCGGGTAATGCAGGTTTCCTGATTACCTACTTCCACCAGGTATTCCCCTTTCATATCCAGCAGGGCCGAGTCACCATTGTAGGTCTGGCCGTGGTGGTCGATGCCCACGCAGTTCACCCCAATGGTATAGGCCAGGTTTTCGATGGCGCGGGCGCGCAGCAGGGTGCTCCAGGCGGTGCGGCGCACGGCCGGCCAGTTGGCTACGTACAGCAGCAAATCATAGGGTTGCTCGGGAGTATTGCGGCTCCAGACCGGGAAGCGCAGGTCATAACAGATCAGCGGCCGGATGCGCCAGCCTTTCAGCTCCTCCAGCAATGGCTCCGTGCCGGCCACAAACACGCTTTGCTCCTGCGCCAGGCTAAACAAATGGCGCTTATTGTAGTGGCTCATGGTGCCATCGGGGCGCACCCAGAGTAGCCGGTTGTAGAAGTAGTCTCCTTCCCGCAGCATCAGGCTGCCGGTCACTACGGCCTGCCGCTCGGCCGCCATATGCTGCATCCAGGCTACGGTGGGGCCGTCCAGCGTTTCGGCATAGGCCGCCGCCTCCATGCTGAAACCCGTGCTGAACATTTCCGGCAGCACAATGAGGTCGGTAGGGATAGGAATTTCGTTGATCAGACGGCTCAGCTCTGCTCTATTCCCCTCAGGGTTATGCCATTGCAAAGCCGGTTGTACGCAGGAAACAGTGAGGTCAGACACGTAAGCAGAGACGGAGGTGGGAAACTGAGGAATAGTACGAACTAAGAACTATATCGGCTGCCGGAATAATTCTACGGCCGGGTCTTTTGCGGATTATTCCTGTAAATGGCGTTGGGGCAGGCTATAGCTGCCGCAGCCGCTCGGCGGCGGCATGCAGGGTTTCATCCCGCTTGGCAAAGCAGAACCGGATCAGACCTTCATCCAGGGCATTATGATAGAAGGCCGAAATGGGCACTACGGCCACGCCGGCTTCGGTGGTGAGGCGGCGGGCAAAGGAAACATCATCCTCGGAAGAAATGCGGTGGTAGCGGGCCAGCTGGAAGTAGGAGCCGGCCGTGGGCAGCAGCTCAAAGCGGGAATCCTGCAGCAGACTGGCAAACAGGTCACGCTTGTGCTGGTAGAACGCCGGCAGGGCGTGGTAGTGGGTAGCATCGGCCAGCACCTCGGCAATGGCATGCTGGGTGGGCGTGCTCACGCTGAAGGTCAGAAACTGATGCACACGCCGCACCTCGGCCGTGAGCTGGGGCGGGGCAATGCAGTAGCCCACTTTCCAACCCGTGGCATGGTAGGTTTTGCCGAAGGAAGATAACACAAAGCTGCGCTCGGCCAGGGCCGGGTGCTGCAGGGCGCTGCGGTGCGGCTGCCCGTCAAACACCATGTGCTCATAAACTTCGTCGCTCAGCACCAGCGTGTCGGTGCCGGCCAACAGGGCGGCCAGCTGGTCCCAGTCGGCAGCATCCATTACGGCGCCGGTGGGGTTGTGCGGCGTGTTCAGCATGATGAGGCGAGTGCGCGGCGTGAGGGCCGCGGCTACCAGGTCCCAGTCGGGCCGGAAGTCGGGCTGGCGCAGGGGCACGTACACGGGCCGGCCACCCTGTAGCCGGATGGCGGGGCCATAGAGGTCGTAGGCCGGTTCCAGCACCAGCACTTCGTCGCCGGGGTGCACCACGGCCGCCAGCACGGCGTACAGGGCCTCGGTGGCGCCGCTGGTCACGGTAATTTCAGTGTTGGGGTCGGGGGGCGTTACGCCATATATCTGCGCCGTTTTTTGGCTGATGAGCTCCCGCAGCCGGGGCAGGCCGGGCATGGGCGCGTACTGCTGATGGCCAGGCAGGCCGGCGTAATGGGCCAGCGCCTCGGTCAGGTTTGTGGGTGGGTCAAAATCCGGAAACCCCTGGGCCAGATTAATGGCGCCATGCTCGGCGGCCAGCTGCGACATCACAGAGAAAATGCTGGTGCCCACATCGGGAAGCTTCGACACAAAAGCAGGAGTAGCCATAAAATAGGGGAAGGAGGGAGGCGCCAAATATACAGGGCGAAGACCCAATAAGACAGGTGCGGCGCCCGGGAACCAACAAATGCTATCGGGCTGCTGTTTTTGGGCAACCCAGGCCCCATACCCTTTTGCTGCGCGGCCCGTTTAACCCGGGCATCCTCATCCCTTATGGCCACTCAAGAACTGCTCTCCCAGCCCCATCTGCTCATTTCCTACGACTACGAAAATGAGTGGCTGTATGCCGACTGGATAGGGGACCAGGATCTGCAGTCGGTGCAGGAAGGCTGCGAGCAGCTCCTGGAGTTTCTGAAAGCGGAGCGCTGCCAGAAAGTGCTGAACGACAACTCCCGCGTAACCAGCATGTGGTCGGATGCGGCGGAGTGGGGCGGCAAGGTTTGGTTTCCGGCCATGGCCGAAGGAGGCCTGAAATATTTTGCCTGGGTATATTCGCCCAACCACTACAGCCGCTTGTCTACGGACCTGATGCTGGGCTATACCACCAGCCCCATCGTCGCTACTTTTGATGATATTGGAACGGCCAGTGCGTGGCTGCGGCAGATGTAACCCGGCTTTACCTCTTTATTCTTCTTCTGGTTCTATGCGTTTGTTGTTCTGGGGTGTGGTGTTGGGGTTGTGCACGGCGCTGCCGTCCCGGGTGGTAGCGCAGCAGTTTCCGGTTCTCGACCAAAACCCGCCTTCCCTACGCTGGCAGGAGCTGCGCAGCCCGCATTTCCGGCTGCTCTACCCCGCCGGCAGCGAGCAGCCCACCCAGCGCACCCTCCGGCGGCTGGAGCAGGTGTATGAGCCGGTGAGCAGCTCCCTGGGCGTGCGGCCCCGCCCGCTTACGCTGGTGCTGCAAACGCAAACCACCGTCAGCAACGGTTTTGTCACCATCCTGCCCCGGCACTCCGAGTTTTTTACCACGCCCGCTCAGGACCCCTTTCTGTCCGGCACGCTTGATTGGCTGGACCAGCTGGCGGTGCACGAGTTTCGGCACGTGGTGCAGTTTGAGAAGCCACACCAGGGCCTTTCCGAAGTAGCCTACCGGCTGTTTGGCTACGGCGGCCTGGGCGCTACCACCTTGGGCGTGCCCGATTGGTTTGCTGAAGGCGACGCCGTAGGCACGGAAACCATTCTCACGCGCAGTGGCCGGGGCCGTATTCCTAATTTCGATGTAGAGCTGCGCGCCAACCTGCTGGCCGGGCGGCGCTACTCCTACCCCAAAGCCGTGGCCGGCTCCTTCCGCGACAATGTGCCCAATCACTACGTGCTGGGCTATTTCCTGACCACCTACGCCAAGCGCCGCTACGGCCCCGATGTGTGGAGCAACGTGCTCAACCGGTACTACCAGTTTCCGGCGTATCCGTTTTCGTTTTCCAACAGCCTGCGGCGCACCACCGGCCTGCGTACGGAAGACCTATATGCCCGCACCATGGCCGAGCTGGACTCCACCTGGCGCCGCCAGCAGCAGGACCTGCGCCCCACCCCCGCCACCGACCTTTCTGTGCAACCGGAGCGCAAAGTATTCACTCAATATCAATACCCCCAATACCTCACCGACAGCACCCTGCTGGCCCTGAAAAGCGGCTTGGGCGATATTTCCCAGCTGGTGCTGCTCAGCCGGCGGGGCACGGAGCGCAGGGTGCACGTGCCCGGCCTGCTGAATAACCCGGAAATGCTTTCCGTGGGCGGCGGGAAAGTATGCTGGCCCGAGTTTCGGTACCACGTGCGCTGGGGCCAACAGGTGTTTTCTGAGCTGCGCATTCTGGACGTGGCCACCGGCAAACTCACCCGCCTGGCACCCGGCACCCGCTACACCGCCGCGGCCCTTTCCCCGGATGGCACGCGCCTGCTGGCTGTTACTACCAATACCGCTTACCAGACGCAGCTGCTGGTGCTGGATGCCAACACCGGTCAGATTCTACGGACCCTGGATAACCCGGAGCGCAACTTCTATCAGCAGCCGCGCTGGCTGGCTGATGGCCGCACGGCCGTGGCCGTGGCGCTGAAGCCCCACGGCAAAACCCTGGAGCTGCTGAACACGGAAACCGGCCAGCGCCGGGAACTGTTGCCGGTAGCCGGCCTCAATGTGAGCCACCCGCAGCCCTGGCAGGGCTATGTGCTGTATAACTCGCCGCAGTCCGGCATCGACAATATCTATGCGGTGCACTTGGCCACCGGGCGCACCTTTCAGGTTACTTCCCGGCCGCTGGGCGCCTACCATGCCGCCGTTGCGCCCGATGGCCGCCACCTGGCTTTTCATGAGTTTGAAGCCACCGGCAGCCGCATCCGGGAAATGCCGCTGGATACCACCCAGTGGCAGCCCGTAGCCACCGCCGCGCACGACCCCGCCGCCTACGCCGAGCCCCTGACGCAGACGGACGCCGGCGCCCGCACAGTAGGCGCCATCCTCCCGCTCGATTCAGTAGGGGCTGGTGAGAAGACCATAGCCGGCAGCCGCCCGTACCGCCCGCTGGCGCATGCTTTCAATATTTATGGCTGGGGCCTGGTGCAGTCGCCGGCCGGCAGTGGGCTGAGCGTGGGCGTTCGGTCCCAGGATATGTTGAATACTCTGCAGGCTGTAGCCGGCCTGGGCTTCAACCAGACGGAGCGCACCGGTAATGCGTTTGCCACCCTAAGCTACCAGGGCCTGTTTCCGGTACTGGATGCCACCGTAGAGCGCGGCCAGCGCCGGGAATCCCTGTACATTGATGCGGAGGGGCCTCTCGATAGCCTGCGTATGGACCGTTGGAATTATACCAGCTTCACGGTAGGGGGGCGTTTGCCGCTACAGCTCACCCGCTCACGGTTTTTACAGGGCTTGACGGTGGGCTCCTACTATGTAGGACAGCAGGTGAGCGGCTACCAGCTGCCAGTGCGCCGCTACACGGAGGTAGACAATACCGGGCTGCATGCCGTGGCCAGCTCGGTTTCCTACTACCGCCTGCTGCGCCAGAGCAAGCGGGATGTGGCCCCGCGCTGGGGGCAAACACTGCTGACTACCTGGCGCACCACGCCCTTTAGCACCGGCCTGCGCGCCGCCCAGGTAGCGGCCCAAGGCAGCGCCTATTTCCCAGGTGTGGGCAAGCATCATTCGCTGCGCCTGCGGGCGGGGTATCAGTGGCAAAAAATGAACGACTACCGGTTTAGCGCGGCCGTATTCTTCCCCCGGGGCCAGGACTACCGCAGCTTTGCCAACCTGGCCACCGCCAGCCTGGAATACCGTCTGCCCCTGGCCGATACTGACTGGAGCTTAGGCCGCTGGCTATACATCCAGCGCATTAAGGCGGCGGCATTTTACGATGTGGCCGAGGGCCGTACGCAAATAAAGGGCCTGGACGGTACCTCCCGTACCAGCCAGGCCAGCTACCGCACGGTGGGGGCAGATATTTCCTTCGTGTTTAATCCGCTGCGGCTGCGCACGCCTTTGGAAGTCGGGGTGCGCACCATCTACAATGCGCAAACCGGGGAATGGCTGATACAGCCGCTGGTATTGGATATCGGTTTTTAAACTTCCTGCCGGCTACATAGCAGGCGGCAGAGGCGAGGCCGCTGAAGCCGTGAGGGAGCTGGCCGGAGCGGGCATGGTTTCAAATACCAGCCGGGGCTGTGGGTGGCTGTCATCAAACAGATACAGACAGCCATTATGGGTGCGGTAGCGGGTCGCCTGCTGTAGCAGATTCACGTAGTCCAGCTCCAGCCGCACGGCTTCATCGTTGCAGTGCAGCATGGCCGCAATAACGTGGGTAAGCGCCCGCACCCGCAGCTCCAGAGAAGGCCGGAAACTACCTTCACTATCCAGCTGGCCCGGTAAGGCACCCTTCCAGGCGGTGGCTGATTGAAAGCCCGGGCTGGAAATGTGTAGTCGCACCGGCTTCCCATCTATGGTTTGCAATACCCAGGGTTGGGTAGGAACAGGCTCCATGACCTGTGCCCACCAGCTGCCGACAAGCAGCAGCGACAGGATGCCGGCTATGCTCCAAATATTACGCATCACAAGTAATTTTAATAATAGCAGATAGTAGGCTGTCCCTCTATGATACGCACTAAGAAAAAGAGGTTGCATCCGGCCCCTTAAGTCATTCGCAGATTCTGGTTGTGGGCAGTAATAAGATCTTTTACGAAGGCTAATGAAGGCAGATAAACCTCCGGGTATCAATGACGTACTAAAAATCGTATTATTGCCTCGGGTCATAATTATATACTACACCAATATCAACTTGCTCTATGAACATGCCACCTACCCTATTACTTTCTGGTCCGCGCCGTGATGGCCCGCATATGCGCACGGAAATCACGGACCGGTTTCGCCATTTTCATGCGCATTATCTCGCGGAGAAGGGCAAAAAGGCCATGCTGCAGGCCTACTGCCATGCCCTGAGCCAATGGGTGCAAAACCCTAATACGGACGTGTATCACATCGAAATGCTCTTCGACGAAATCAGCCTAGCCGTACAGACTGACGAGTTGAGTGACTAATTTCACTTCCCGCACACCCGTGGCCTCACGCACGAAAAAGCCCCATCCGATGACCGAATGGGGCTTTGAGGTGTACTGTAAGCTGGTTTTACTTCTTGAGCAGCTGCGGGAACTCCCGGGCAAACTGCTGGTAGTGGGGCAAGGAAACGTGCTGAATGTAGGGGTTCTCCGGGTGCTTCACCAGGTACTCCTGGTGGTACTGCTCGGCGGGGTAGAAGGCCTTAAAGGGTACTACCTGCGTTACCACGGGGCGGCCATAGCGCTTAGAGGCATTCACGCGCTGTATCTCGGCCAGAAGCTGCTCTTTTTCCTGCGGCGTGCGGTAGAAGGCTACCGAACGATATTCCGGGCCCACATCCGGGTCCTGGCGGTTGAGCGTGGTAGGGTCATGCTGCGCGAAGAATACCTTGGTTAAGGTTTCATAGCTGATGATTTTGGGGTCATAGTACACCTGTACAGCCTCGGCATGGCCGGTGCTGCCGTGGCCCACCTGCTGGTAGGTAGGGTTGGCGGTGGTGCCGCCGGCGTACCCGGAAATAGCGGCCCGCACGCCCCGCAGGTTTTCAAACACGTGCTCGGCCCGCCAGAAACAGCCGCTGGCAAAAGTGGCAACCGCCTCGCCGGGCAGTGGCTTGGGCAACGTGGCAAAACGTTCCCCATCCTGCTCGGCCGCCGCAGTAGCTACCGCGCCCGGCCGGGCATCACAGCTGGCAATGCTCAGCATTGTCAGCACCAGAAAAAACATAGTCTTCATACGCATGCCTAACATACGAAGTAGTCCCCCGGTTCGGACTTACTTCTTAGATCCATGTAAAGTAGATTGCAAGGCAAAAAACCATGGAGGCTTCTGAAGCTTTTCCGAAATACCATACGTACCAACAAAATACAGCCTGAAGCCACATGAAGGCATCCTCTCATCACTAGCCTGGGATAAGGCCCACCCCATGACGACGAATGTTCTGTACGCTGCCTCCTTTATTTCCATCACCTATGATGCGAAGAAGGGCTGGCTATATGCGCAATGGAAAGGTGAGCTAAACCAGGAGCGGGTAGAAACCGGCTGCCGTCAACTCACCGAAATCCTGCAGGCTGAGGGCTGCACAAAGATTTTAAACGATAATACCCTGATTACGGCGCCCTGGCCCGAAGGCCTGATGTGGGGCCGGCAGGTGTGGCTGCCGGAAATAGCGGCGGCCGGGCTGCGCTATATAGCCTGGGTATACTCGCCCCATATCTACAGCCGGCTAATCTTCGATCTTGTCCAGCCCCACGAGGCCAACATGCCCGTAGTGGCGGCGTTTGATGATGTGGCCACCGCTTATGAGTGGCTAACCCGTCAATAAACCATTTGAGAGGTCCTTTTTCGAAGACATTGAAGCCGCCAAAGACTGGCTGCGCAGCCTGCCCAATTAAGCGGCCGCGCGGCTACATTTCCAGTCGCACCTCGGTACTGCCAATGGGGTAGCCGGTGCAGGTAAGCACCAGCCCACGGGCGGTTTCCCGGTCGGTCAGCACTTCATTTACTGCCATCCATACCTGCCCGGCCGTGCAGTGTGCGGCGCACTGGCCGCATTGGCCCGCCTCGCAACTGTAGGGCAGCAGCAGCCCCTGCTGGCGCGCGGCCTGCAGAATGGTGTGCGGGTACTGCACCAGCAGATGGTGCTCCTGCCCCCGAAACCGCAGCAAAACCCGGTGTGCGTCGGTATCCGGCGGTACGGAGTGGGGCACGGTAGCAGCATCGGGGTTAAACTGCTCCCGCCGGATGTGGCTGAGCGGCAGGCCTGTTTCGTGGAGGCCGTAAGTGGCCATGCGCATAAAGTTGAGCGGGCCGCACAGGTAAGCCAGCGTGTCCTCGGGCGGGGCCGTGGTGTAGCGCCGCACCAGCTCTTCCAGCAGTTCTTTGTACAGCCGCGCCCGGGCCAGGTCAGGGTTGTTGCTATAAAGCATTTCCAGGTGCAGGCGCTCCGGAAACAGCCGGGCCAGCGCCAGCAGGGGCTCCCGAAAAATGGTGCTTTCGGGGGTGCGGTTACTGTACAGCAGCAGCACGCGCAGGTGCGGGTGGGCGTGCAGCACCGTTTTCAGCAGCGCAAAAATGGGCGTGATGCCACTGCCTGCCGCTACCAGCACCAGCTGCTGAAAATCCTCAATGTCCGGGGGCAGCGTGAAAAAGCCGGCCGCGCCTATGGTGGACAGCGTGTCGCCGGGCTGGGCGTGGTCAATGAGCCGGCGCGATATCAGCCCGTTTTCAACCCGCTTTACCGTAATGCTGAGGGGCTCGTGCAGCACCGGGGCCGAGCTGATGGAGTAGGAGCGGCGCACTTCCCGCCCGTATACCTGGTGCACCAGCGTGAGATATTGCCCGGCCTGGTAGGGCAGCACCGTGCCGGCCGGCACCTCCAGCACAAAAGTTTTTACATCCGCAGTTTCCTGCCGGATGGCCCAGATAGTGAGCAGCTGATCAGCAGAAGTCATTTGGCCGCCAAAATACGCAGGATGCCCCATACCGGGCCGTGGGGCCGGCCGCCGCGGCGGCAAACTCATCCGGTAGAATACCTACTCTGAGTATTGATGTCGGCTGCTGACGAATGTATCTTGGTAGCGTTCCTGACACCGTGCGCGCGCTATGCGGTGTGTTTACGTAAGGGCCGGCCCCTGGGCCGGTGCATGTGCTGTCGATGCTTACCGCACGTTTTCTCTCTGAGTCATGCTAGTTCAATCCTACCCTCCGGCCGTGGCTACCCGTAGCCTCGACGGAGCCCCCATCACAACCAAAGAGCCTCCGCCCCTGGTTTCTGAGCCAGCGTTATTAGAGTTGTTGCGCGATAATGGGCAGATGCAGCCCCTGCCTCAGGCCCAGACCCTGGAAATGCCGCCCGTACCCGCCCCACTACCGGTGGCAGAACCCGCGCAGGCTCCCAGGCTGCGTCATAAGCCAATTAAGGCCATCCGGTTTTACCTGCTCTCCAAGCGCTGGCTGCTGCGTCTGCTGCTGCAATCCGCCATCATTCTGGGTGGGGTGTTTTCAGCAGCTTTGGGTTTGAAAGGCTTTTTGCTGCCCAATGGCTTCATTGATGGCGGCGTAACCGGTATTTCCCTGCTGGTTAGTCAGCTGACCGGTATTTCTCTTTCCTTACTGATTGTTGTTATTAACATTCCTTTTATTGTGCTGGGCTACTTTCAGATAGGCCGCGAATTCGCCCTGAAAAGCCTGGGTGCTATTTTTGCACTAGCTCTGGTACTGTTATTCGTAACGTTCCCCACGCTCACCCACGATAAGCTGCTGATTGCAGTATTCGGCGGGTTTTTCCTGGGCGGGGGCATTGGCCTGGCCGTACGCGGCGGGGCCGTGCTGGACGGTACCGAAATTCTAGCCGTGTATATCAGCAGGCGCCTGCCGCTCACTATGGGCGACATCATCCTGATCATTAATATATTTATCTTCGGTATTGCAGCCTGGCTGCTTTCCATTGAAACCGCCCTGTTCTCCATCCTGGCCTATCTGGCCGCTGCCCGCACCGTCGATTTTATTGTAGTGGGCATTGAGGAGTATACCGGGGTTACAATTATCTCGCCCCACAGCGAAGCCATCCGGGAAATGATAACCGACAAAATGCACCGCGGTGCTACCATTTACACCTGTAACCGGGGCTATGGTACCCATGGCGCGCACCTGCGCAGCGTCGATGTCATCTTTACCGTGATAACGCGCCTGGAGGTGACGCAGCTGAGCAATGAGATTAACAAGATTGACACGGAAGCCTTTGTGGTGATGCAAAAAGTGCGCGATGCCCGCGGGGGGCTGATGAAGCGACGCCCCTTGCGGTAAGGCCCTCCTTCCTATTTGCGGAAGGGGTGCCGCCCCGCCGCCAGGCGCTCGGCCAGCTCTACGGCCCGCCGGGCCCGGGTTTCGGGTAGCTTGGCGGTGCCTACGTGTTGGGCCATGGCCCGCCGCATACTTCCGCGGTGCTGCTGAAATTCCGCCTCCGCCTCCGGCCATGCGGCCAATGCCTCGGCTAGTTCGTCGGGCAGGTCTACGTGGTCGGGGGTGGGGTCGGGATTTAGCGTGAGGGTTACGGACTGGCCCAGCTGCACACCAGCGGCCTGGCAGAGGACTTTGTTGATCATCAGAAACCGCTCCCCCGTCTTCATGGGCAGCAAGCCCAGGCGCACGGGGTGCCCGTTGAGGGTGCCCGCCACGCGGCGCGTTGTTTTTCCGCCCAGTGCCTCTACCACCGGCAGGGCACCA